>NZ_JBFBBD010000002.1:0-300937 GCF_040689515.1 Streptomyces sp. NPDC051173 | reverse complement strand
CGCCGGTGTTGGTGTGGGTGCCGCCGGAGCACTTCGCGTAGTGGCCGCGGCGGCCGTCCCAGGCGGTGCTCGGCCGGAAGCCGCCCTGGAACCAGTCTGCGGGGTGTTGTGTTCCGCACCACCGCTTCGCGGTTGTGTCCTCAAGCTCCCCCAGCTACCGCTGGGAGGTGCCCCCAACGGGCTGGTTTGATCCCCGGGTTCGCCCGGACCCCGCACCACCGCTTCGCGGCGGTGTCCTCAAACTCCCCCAGCTACCGCTGGGAGGTGCCCCCAACGGGCTGGTTTGCCCCCCGGGTTCGCCCGGACCCCGCAACACGCTTCGCGCGTTGTCCTCAAACGCCGGACGGGCTCGTTGGGGAAACGCACCGGTCAGGCCCTGAACCTGTCCGTCTAGAGTCGTCTTTCATGCAGAACACCGCCTCCTTCGACGTCAGCGCGATGACCACCGATCCGTACGGCACCTACGCCAAGCTGCGTGAGGCCGGGCCCGTCCAGCGGATCGCCGGCTCCGACGGCCGGCCCGCCTGGCTGGTGACCCGCTACGACGACGTGCGCCAGTGCCTCGCGGACCCCCGGCTGTCGCTGGACAGGCGCAACGCCAAGCCCGGCAACTACAGCGGCTTCTCGCTGCCTCCGGCGCTGGACGCGAACCTGCTGAACATGGATCCGCCCGACCACACCCGCGTGCGCCGCCTGGTGGTGAAGGCGTTCACCCCCGGCCGCGTCGACAAGCTCCGCGCCCCGGTGCGCCAGGTCGCCGGCGAACTCCTCGACGCCGTCGAGGCCGGCGGGCGCGCCGATCTCCTCGCCGCCTACGCGGGACCGCTGCCCATCATCGTCATCTGCGACCTGCTGGGTGTGCCCAAGGAGGACCGGCTGGACTTCCGTGCCTGGACCGACGCGATGATCGCGCCCGACCCCGAGCGGCCGCACCTGCTGAAGGAGGCGGTCGGGAGCCTGGTGCGCTTCTTCGTCGGACTGATCGCGAGCAAGCGCGCCGAACCCGGCGACGACCTGCTCTCGGACCTGATCGCGGTCCGGGACGACGGCGACGGGGGAGACCGGCTCTCCGAGGACGAGCTCACCTCGCTCGCCTTTCTCATTCTCTTCGCCGGCTACGAGAACACCGTTCACCTCATCGCCAACTCCGTCCTCGCCCTGCTGGATCATCCGGCCTTGATGGAATCCTTGCGATCGGATCCGGCCGGACTCGGCGCGGCGGTCGAGGAGTTCAACCGGTGGGACGGACCCGCACCCCTGGCGATCAGGCGATTTCCGCTGGAGGACATCGAGATCGGCGGGGTCACGGTGCCCGCGGGCGAGACCGTGCTGCTCGCCGTCGCCTCCGCGAATCGTGATCCTCGTCACTTCGTCGATCCGGAACGGCTGGATCCGAACCGTGATCGTTCCGGGCATCTGGCGCTGGGGCACGGCATCCACTACTGCCTGGGAGCGCCGCTGGCCAGGATGGAGACGGAAACGGCGCTGGCAGCGCTGTTGGAGCGGTTCCCGTCGCTGGAGCTCGACGTTCCGCGCGAGGAGCTCAAGTGGCGGCCTTCGGTGCGGGCGCGTGGCTTGATTTCGCTCCCCGTGCGGTGGTCATAGAAAAAGCCGAACAGGTTTTTGATGCATGACCCATCCTTGATGAGGTAGAACTGTGCGTGAGCCCGCCCGGTGTGCATCCCCCGTCGCACCGGGCGGGCCGTCGACTTCCGCCACGGATCTCCTCCGTGCGCGACGGCCGTCGCCGGTCCGGACCTCAGCCGCCGGCCGGGAACTTCAGCAGCGCGACCGCCGCCAGCATCTGAATGCTCACCGCCGCCACCGCCTTGTGCGTCGGCAGGTGGTGCTGGCCCCGGATCAGCAGCGCGGAGAAGGCGTATCCGAAGCCCGCGGTGATCCAGGCCGCGGCCCGTACGGGATAGGAGCCGCCCGGCAGCCAGGCGTCGAGGGCCAGCCGTGGCAGGTCCGTCGCCCAGAAGATCACCACGAACAGGGTGACCGTCGGGCCGAACTTGCCGTTGCCGCCGAGCCGGCGGGCGATCGCGTGCGTGGCGGCGCCCAGCAGCAGGCTGGCGAGGAGCAGGACGCCGTCGGCGATGGCCACCGCCTCCATGGCGAGCGTGGGACTGACCTGCCACTGCGCCCGGAAGTCGCCCCTGCCCAGCGTCCCCAGCAGCCCGGCGAGCAGGCACAGGAACGTCGCCGCACCCCAGACGCTGCGGTCCCGGGCCTCGTCGAGCACTTCGACCGGCCGGAACCACAGCCCGAATATGAGGCGGTGCCAGAGCAGTCTGCGCGGTGCCGCGGCCGGGGCGTGCGGTGAGGAGGCCGGGGGCGCGGAGGGTGAGGGGGTCACGGGCATGGATGCAATTTCTATCACCGAGCGGCCCGGTCACCGGTGGCCGGGCCGCTCGGCCCCTCGTGCGTGAGGCGGCGTCAGACCGGTTCGGGAGCCCTGGGATCGGTGTCGGCGCCCGGGCCCGCGCCCGGCCCGGCGTCAGGGTCGGGGCCCGCTCCCGGGCCCGTGGAGCCGTCGGGATCGGCGCCCGCGTCGGGGTCGGGGGCGTGCAGGTACTCCTCCGAGATCTCGCGCGGCCCGAACGGCCACACCTTCTCGTAGCGCGCCCAGAGCACGAACGCCACGCAGCCCGCGGCGACCCAGGCGAGCGACCATTCGATGGGGTGCCGGCCGGGGGAGTTCTTGTCCGCGTAGCCGTAGATCACCAGCCAGCCCACGAGCGCCACCAGGCTCGGCAGCGGATAGAGCCACATGCGGTACGGGCGGCGCAGCCCCGGCTGCCGGCGGCGCAGCACCGACACCGCCGCCACCTGGGCCAGTGCCTGGACGATCACCATCACGGTCGTCAGCAGCTGGATCAGCGTGGTCAGGTCCGTATGACGGCCGATCAGGAAGCCGACGCAAGTGATGACCCCCATCGACGCCAGGCCCAGCACCGGGAAGTGGTGGCGCGGGTGCAGGCTGCCGAAGGAGCGGAAGAAGACCTTGTCCCGCGCGGCGTCGTAGGGCACGCGGGAGCCGCCGAGGAGCCCGGTGAGGACGGAGGCGACGGCCGTGACGAGGATCAGCACCGTGATCGTCCGGGCCGCGCCCTTGCCCCAGGCCGCCTCCAGGACCGCGGAGGCCACGGAGGAGTGCGCCGTGGAGTTCTCGTCGAGCATCTGCTTCCAGTCGACGACCCCCAGCGTGCCGATCTGGAGCAGCAGATAGATCGCCATGATGCCGAGGATGGAGTAGACGATCGCGCGCGGCAGCGTCCGTCCGGGGTTCTTGATCTCGGCGCCCATGTAGGCGGCGGTGTTGTAGCCGAGGTAGTCGTAGATGCCGATGGTCAGGCCCGCCGCGAAGCCGATCCAGAAGTGATTGGTCGTCAGCTCGAAGGCGTGGGCGGGGTAGGTGAAGGCGCGGTCGGGGCTGAAGTGGGTGAACGCCGCGACGATGACGAGGACGACCGAGGCGATCATCACCGCCCACAGCACCACGGTGAGCCGTGCGATGTTCTCGACCCGCCGCCACAGCGCCGCGACGATGAGCACGATGACCGCGAGCCCCACGAGGTCCCCGGCGGTCTGCCCCATGCCCGGCCACAGATAGCCGAGGTACTGCACGAAGCCGATGATCCCCGTCGACATGCCCAGCGGGATGAACAGCATGGCCGTCCACACGAACAGGAACGGCATCAGCTTCCCGCTGCGGTACTGGAACGCCTGCCGCAGATACACGTAACTGCCGCCCGCCCCCGGCAGCGAGGCGCCCAGCTCCGCCCAGATCAGCCCGTCGGCGAGCGCCAGCAGCGCGCCCGCGACGAATCCGATCACCGCCTGCGGGCCGCCGAACGCCGTCACCATCAGGGGGATGGTGACGAAGGGCCCGATACCGCACATCTGGCTCATGTTGATGGTGGTGGCCTGGAACAGCCCGATCCGGCGTACGAATCCGACCCGTTGCTCCGGTTCCTGTCCGGTGTCCGCCATGGGTGTGCCCTCTCTCTGCCGGACGGGGTGACCCGTCAACTGCACTGGTAGCACCGGCCCGCGGGGCACGTCCAGCATCGGCGCCAAGGAACGGCGGGCGGAGTCGCGAGAGGTCAAGGTTGCTTCCTGCTTCCCTATGGCAACTGCCACTTCTTTGCCACTCCCGCCGGTCAGGGCGTTAAAGTGGCCCGGCCGTGGTGCTCGGGAAGACCGGTGACGGACCCTCGTGGTCCCACTCCGGAGCGGCCCTCGCCACTGTGATCGGGGAGTTACCGTCCCGTTCCGCGCGCACCCACGGGCGCGTGGAGCCACTGGCCGCAGCCGGCTGCCGGGAAGGCAGGGGCGGGCGCGAGCGAACCCGTAAGCCAGGAGACCGGCCACGGCATCTCACGAGAAGATCCACGAGGTGCTGGAGCGTGACCCGCAAGATGACCCTGCCCACCCGAACCCCCGCCGGGCCCGCCACCGGCGGCCTGCCCGCCTTCCGCTGGCGCCGCCAGGACACCGTGCGCACCGCCGGCCTCCTGGGCGTCATAGCCGCCCTGCACGTCGTCGCCTTCGGCGTGCTCTATCTGCTCGTCGTCCCCGACCACTACACCGTGGACTCCAAGGTCTACGGCGTCGGGCTCGGCGTCACCGCCTACACCCTCGGCATGCGGCACGCCTTCGACGCCGACCACATCGCCGCCATCGACAACACCACCCGCAAGCTGATGGCCGACGGCAAGCGCCCGGTCTCGGTCGGCTTCTGGTTCGCCCTCGGCCACTCCAGCGTGGTCGTCGTCATGGCGGCCCTGGTGGCGGGCGGCACCCAGATCGCCGGGAAGCTGATGGACGAGGACTCCACCACCCACCAGACCCTCGGCGTCGTGGGCACCTCGGTCTCCGGCGGCTTCCTCTACCTCATCGCCGCCCTCAACCTCGTCGCTCTCGCGGGCATCCTGCGCATCTTCCGCGCGATGCGCGAGGGCCGCTACGACGAGGCCGAGCTGGAGCAGCACCTGGACTCGCGCGGCTTCATGAACCGCATCCTCGGCCGCTTCACCCGCTCCATCACCCGCCCCGGCCAGATGTACCCGCTGGGCTTCCTCTTCGGCCTCGGCTTCGACACCGCCACCGAGGTCACCCTCATGGTGATGGCGGGCAGCGGCGCGGCCGCCGGGCTGCCGTGGTACGCGATCCTGTGCCTGCCGCTGCTGTTCGCCGCCGGGATGAGCCTCTTCGACACCCTCGACGGCACGTTCATGAACTTCGCCTACCAGTGGGCGTTCTCCAACCCCGTCCGCAAGGTCTACTACAACCTCACCATCACCGGCCTGTCGATCGCCGTCGCCTTCCTCATCGGCACCATCGAGCTGGTCACCGTGCTGCACGACAAGCTCGACATGAACGACCCGGTCACCGGCTGGATCTCCGGCCTCGACCTCGACAACGTCGGCTTCGTGATCGTCGGCCTCTTCGTGGTCGTCTGGGCGGCCGCGCTCGCCTACTGGCGGTTCGGCAAGGTCGAGCAGCGCTGGGCGGCGCGCGCGGCCACGGCCACGAGCGAGGCGGCCTGACGGCCGGCGCGGTTCTTACGGACCGGTGACGGCGGGGCGCCAGGACGGGCGCCCCGCCGCCCGCGCCCCTAACGTCGGGACCATGCGCGTACTCGTCACCGGAGGCGCGGGCTTCATCGGCTCGCACATCGTCACCGCACTCACCGCACGCGGGCACCGGCCCGTCGTCCTCGACGCACTGCTGCCCGCGGCCCACCCCGAGGCACCGCCCCGGCCCCCCGGTGTCGAGTGGACCGGCGCCGACCTCCGTGACCGCGTGGCCGTGGCCGGTGCCCTGCGCGGCATCGACGCCGTCTGCCACCAGGCCGCGATGGTCGGCCTCGGCAAGGACTTCGCCGACGCGCCCGCCTATGTGGGCTGCAACGACCTCGGCACGGCCGTCCTCCTCGCGGAGATGGCCGCCGCGGGCGTACGCCGCCTGGTCCTCGCCGGCTCCATGGTCGTCTACGGCGAGGGCCACTACGTGTGCCCTCGGCACGGCGTGGTGCGCCCCGGCCCGAGGGCGGCCGCGGACCTCGACGCCGGGCGCTACGAACCCCACTGCCCGCGCTGCGGCCGGGAACTGACGCCGGGCCTCGTCGACGAGGAGGCGCCCGCCGACCCCCGCAACGTCTACGCGACGACCAAGCTCGCCCAGGAACACCTGGCCGCCGCCTGGGCCCGCGCCACCGGCGGCACGGCGGTGTCCCTGCGCTACCACAACGTCTACGGCCCGGGGATGCCCCGCGACACCCCGTACGCGGGCGTCGCCTCCTTCTTCCGCTCCTCGCTCGCCCGCGGCGAGGGACCCCGCGTCTTCGAGGACGGCCGCCAGCGGCGCGACTTCGTGCACGTACGGGACGTGGCCGCGGCGAACGCCCTCGCGCTCGAACACCTCGCCCACCGCCCCGCGGGCACCCTGCGCGCGTTCAACTGCGGCAGCGACACCCCGCACACCATCGGGGAGATGGCCGCCACCCTGGCCGCCGCGCACGGCGGACCGGCGCCCGTCGTCACGGGCGAGTACCGGCTCGGCGACGTCCGCCACATCACCGCGTCGTCGCGGCGCCTGCGCGAGGAGCTGGGCTGGCGCGCGGAGGTCGGTTTCACGGAAGGAATGGCCGAGTTCGCACGGGCGCCACAGCGCGTCCGACCGTGGCTGCGTACGGGTGAACATCCCGCCATCCCGGGCCGGAGCCGCCGTCCCGGGATAGATGGATGGCATATCGGTGCGCTTCCGGGAAAGGCGGCAGACATGGCGGACAACGACCTGGGAACCCTGCTCGGCGGGCTGCTCGGCGGCAGCAAGGAAGGCTCTCTGCTGGGCTCGCTGCTCGGCGCGCTCGGCAGCGGGGGAGGGGAGTCGCTCTCCGGCCTGCTGCAGCAGCTCCAGGAGGGCGGTCTCGGCGCGAAGACCGGTTCCTGGGTGGCCACCGGGCCCAACGAGCCGGTCAGCGGCCCGGAAGTGGCGCAGGCACTGCCCTATCAGGCGCTCGACCACGTCGCCCAGAAGGCGGGCGTCACCCCGGAGGAAGCGGCGGACCAGCTCGCCCGGGTGATTCCGCAGGCGGTCGACAAACTGACGCCCACGGGCGAGGTCCCCCAGGGCTCCCTGGAAGAAGTGATCGCCCACCATCAGGGCGGCTGACCCGGGCGGGGGATCCCCGCCCGGGCAGCCGCCCGCCGCGCCGTGGCCCGCGTCAGAGCCGCAGCGCCGCGAACGGACGCTCCGCCGACTCCCAGCGGTCCGCCATCCGCCACCCCACCGCGTCCGCGTGCCGCAGCAGCGCGGTCATCCCCACCCGCGCCCAGGGGAACGCCGGCCCCAGCCGTCCCCGGCCGTCGTCCACCCGCACCCGCACCCGCTCGTCGACGTCCGCCGTGGCGGCCTCGACGAGGAGGAGCCCGCGCGGCGCGGTGATGGCGGCGACCCGGGCCAGGAGGGCGCGGGGGTCACCGCCGATCCCGATGTTCCCGTCGACGAGCAGTGCGGTGCCCCAACGGCCCTCGCCCGGCAGGGGGTTGAACACCGAACGGCAGAGCGCCGTGCCTCCCGTGCGGCGGGTGCGGGCGACGGCCGCCGGGCTCACGTCGACGCCCAGGGCCGGGCGGCCCAGCGCGGCCAGGGCGGTGACGAGGCGGCCGGGGCCGCAGCCGATGTCGATGACCTCGCCCTCGCAGCGGTCGAGCACGGTCATGTCGGCAGGGTCCGCGTCGGCGCACCAGCGCTCCACTTCGAGGGGCAGCAGCCAGCCGTCCGCGCGGCGCAGGAAGAGCGGGCCGCGGCCGATGTGGACGGCGTCCGCGTAGGGGTCGGAGCTCCAGGCGCCGGTGGTCCGGCGCACGGTCAGTTCGCCGAGGGTCACCGGGCGGCCCCGGCCGCGACGGCCGCCGCGAAGAGCCCGTGCGGTGCCGCGGCCGCGACGTGGGCCGCGTCCTCGGCGGTGTCCACGTCACGGAGTTCGGGCAGGTCGCGCACGGCGAGCCCGGCCTCGGTGAGACGGCGCCGCTGGGCGGCCCCGGTGCGGGCCGTGGACATGGGGACGCCGCGCACCAGGCCGGGCCGGGGTTCCGCCATGCCGAGCGCCCAGAACCCGCCGTCGGCGGCCGGACCGAACCACGCGTCGCACCCGCGCCACGCGTCGTCCGCCAGCGCGGGGGCCAGCAGCCCGGCGGTGACCTGCGGGGTGTCCATGCCGATGAGCAGCGCGGGCCCCGCGCACCCGGCGAAGGCGGCCGCGAGCCGCTCGTCGAGCCCGCCCGCGCACTGCGGCACGACGTCGAACCCGGGAGGCAGCCAGCGCCCGGGCCGGCCGTCGAGGACGAGCACGCGCCGCCGCGCGGGCATGGCGAGCACGGCCCGCAAGGTGTCGGCGAGCGCGGCCTCGGCGATCCGGGCGGCCAGCTCCGGGCTGTACGGCGGCGTGAGCCGCGTCTTCACCCGCCCGGGCAGCGGCTCCTTGGCGATGACGAGAACCGTGGTGGGCCCGACGGGCGAGTGCCCGACGGCGCGGGGTCCGGGTCGGCCGGGCGAGTGATGACGCCATGGGGCGCCGGGGACGGTGGGCTGATACGGGTCGTGGGGCCGCGCCGGTGCGGCGGTGCCGGACGAGGCGCCGGGATCCGTCGGACGGCCCGGCGCCGGTCGCTCGGGGGATGCGTTCATGAAGCCGTGACCGCCTTACTCGTGGGAGCCGTCCGTAGGACGCGTCGCGTGACGCGGGCTGGGTGACAGGTGCCCTTCGCCTTGGAGGGGGTGTCCTGGGGATTGGAGGAGGTGTGCATGGGGGTGCGGCCTCGGTCTCCGTGGGGGCCGTTCGCGGGGTACGTCGCGTGGTTTCGGCCGTAGACCGGGTGCGGGCCGCTTCCGGCGCTCCCGCTGATGGGGCGGCCCGGTGCTGGGTGCTGAGAGGGCGTGATCACGGCGTCGTGGCCTCCGCGCCCGTGGCAGCGGTCGGCAGAGTGGCCCGCGTGTGGTGAGCGGTAGGCCCGGTGCGGGGCGCTCCTGACGTTCCCGTCCACGGCGTGGCCCGGCGTCGGGCGTTCGGAGGGCGCGTTCATGGAGTTGCGGCCTCCGCGCTCGTGGGAGCCGTCCGCAGGACACCCCGCATGTCGTGGACCGCGCGCCACGTGCCGCGCCAGGTGCCGGTCACCTTCGACGTGCCTGTGCGGGGGCGGTACGGGACGTCCGTCTCGGTCACCCGCCAGCCCGCGTCGCTGGCGCGGACGACCATCTCCAGCGGGTAGCCGCTGCGGCGGTCCGTCAGGCCGAGGCCGAGCAGGGCCTCGCGGCGCGCGACGCGCAGGGGGCCGAGGTCGCGCAGGCGCAGGCCCGTACGCCGGTGGAGCAGGCGGGCGAGGGCGGCGTTGCCCAGGCGGGCGTGCAGCGGCCAGGCGCCACGGCCCTCGGGCCGGCGGCGGCCCAGCACGAGGTCGGCGGTGCCGGAGCGTACGGCCTCCGCCATGGCGGGCAGCAGCCCGGGGTCGAGGGAGGCGTCGCAGTCGCAGAAGGCCACGAGTTCCGCGTCGGCGGCCCGCAGCCCGGCGTGGCACGCGGCGCCGAAGCCGCGCCTGGGTTCGTGGACGACGGTGGCCCCGAGCGAGCGGGCCACGTCCGCCGACCCGTCGGTGGAGCCGTTGTCGACGACGACGGCCCGCCAGCCGGCGGGGACGCGGGCCAGGACCCAGGGGAGCGCGGCGGCCTCGTCGAGGCAGGGGAGGACGACATCGACGCGGTCGGTGCGCGAGGTCGCGGTCTGGTCTGTCACGCTGTTCACCCTACGGAGAGAATTCCGACATTTCAGACCTCGCGTTCTTACGAAACGCGGACATCGCCCGGCCCGCGCCCGACGCCGCCGGGCGCCCGCCGTCCGGCGTGCGACGCTTGCGGCATGCAGACCGCACCCCCCGCCCGCGTGCTCGTCGTGGACGACGACCCGACCGTCGCCGAGGTCGTGGCCGGCTACCTCGACCGGGCCGGCCTCGCCGTCGACCGGGCCGCCGACGGCCCCGGCGCGCTGGAGAAGGCCGCCGCCTTCCGCCCCGACCTCGTCGTGCTCGACCTGATGCTGCCCGGCATGGACGGCCTGGAGGTGTGCCGCCGACTGCGTGCCGCAGGGCCGGTCGCGGTGATCATGCTGACGGCGCGCGGCGACGAGGACGACCGCATCCTCGGGCTCGAGCTCGGCGCGGACGACTACGTGACCAAGCCCTTCAGCCCCCGCGAGCTGGTGCTGCGCGTCGAGTCCGTCCTGCGCCGCGCCCAGGCGCGCGCCGCCACCGGACCCGCCTCGGCGCCCCCGCTGCGGGCCGCCGGCCTCACCCTCGACCCGGTGGCCCGCCGGGCGTCGAAGGACGGCGTCGAACTCGCCCTCACCGTAAGGGAATTCGACCTGCTCGCGTTCCTGCTGCGCCACCCGGGCCGGGCCTGCGGGCGCGAGGAGCTGATGCGCGAGGTCTGGGGCTGGGAGTTCGGCGACTTGTCGACGGTGACCGTGCACGTGCGGCGGCTGCGCAGCAAGGTCGAGGACGACCCCGCGCGGCCCCGCCTCATCCAGACCGTCTGGGGCGTCGGCTACCGCTTCGAGGTCCCCGCGGAAGGCGGGCCCGGCCATGCGTGACGTCCTGCTCATGGCCCTCTTCGCCTTCCTCGGCGCCGCGGCCGCCGGGCTGCTGGGCGCCGTCGCGCTCCGTGCGCTGCGCCACCGCTCGGTCGCCGTCTCGCTGACGGTGGTGGCGGCCGTGTCGGTCACGGCGATGCTGGCCGGGACGCTCGCCGTGGCCTGGGCGATGTTCCTGTCCTCGCACGACCTGACCGTCGTCACGACCGTCTGCGCCATGGCCGCCGTCGTCTCGCTCGCGACGGCCCTGCTGCTCGGCCGCTGGGTGGTGGCCCGCAGCAACGCCCTGACCCGCGCGGCCCGTTCGTTCGGCGACGACGGCAGCTTCGCCGCCCCCGGGGGCGGCGCCACCGCGGAACTCGCCGAGCTCGGCCGCGAACTGGCCGCCACCAGCGAGCGCCTGGCCCGCTCCCGGGAGCGGGAGAAGGCGCTGGAGACCTCGCGCCGGGAACTCGTCGCCTGGATCTCGCACGACCTGCGGACCCCGCTCGCCGGGCTGCGCGCCATGTCCGAGGCGCTGGAGGACGGGATGGCCGAGGACCCCCAGCGCTACTTCCGCCAGATCCGGCACGAGGTGGACCGGCTCAACTCCATGGTCGGCGACCTCTTCGAGCTCTCCCGCATCCACGCGGGCGCCCTGCCGCTGTGCCCGAGCCGGATGTCGGTGTACGACCTGGTGGGCGACGCCCTCGCCGGGGCGGGACCGCTCGCCCGCGAACACGGCGTGCGCCTCGTAGGCGACCGGGTCGACGCGGTCCCCGTGGAGGTCGACGGCAAGGAGATGACGCGCGTCCTCGGCAACCTCCTCGTCAACGCGATCCACCGCACCCCCGAGGACGGGACGGTCGCGGTGGCCGCGCGGCGGGAGGCGGACACGGTGGTGCTGTCCGTGACGGACGGCTGCGGCGGCATCCCGGAGGACGACCTCCCCCGGGTCTTCGACACGGGCTGGCGGGGCTCGGCCGCGCGCACGCCTCCGGCGGGGGCGGGGCTGGGGCTCGCGATCGTACGGGGGATCGTGGAGGCGCATGCGGGGCGGGCGACGGTGTGCAACGTCCCTGGTGGGTGCCGGTTCGAGGTGGTACTGCCTGCGGCGGTCTAGGCCCCGCCGCGGCGGGGCCTGTTCCCTGGCCCCCGCCCCTTCCCGGCTGTGTCCGATGTGCGGCTCCGCCGCGTAGGGGGCTCCGCCCCGGACCCGGCTTCAGGCGGAGTCCAGGGGAGGTGGCTGGGGAGTCCGAGGGGACGGCGCGTCAGCGCGGTCGGCGGTCCGGGGGCTCGCCCCCGGCTGTTCCGGTCGGGAGCATTGCCGTCCGGCCTGCTGAGCCTTCGTGGTCGGCGTGGCTCAGCAGGCCGGGGTTCATTCGGCGCGGGTCACCCGCGCGTGGTCGGTCACCAGCCGCCGGAAGGGATCATGACCGGTGCGTCCGGTGTGGCGCAGCGCCCAGTCCTGCGCTGCTTCGTGTACGTCCTGCGGGCCGGAGTCCTCACCGCAGCCATCGGTGGTGCAGAACGCTTCGAAGACGATGCCGCCCTCGGGTACGTGGGTGATCGTGTGCGGCACGTACCGGTAGACGGTGTGCGTGCTCACCTCGTCCCCCTGGCGTCCCGCCGGGTTTTCCTGTGCGGGTGCTGCCGGATCTCCACGTTGCAGTCGGAGACCTTGGAACCGTCACCCCTCGCCCTGGCTTCGCGGCGCTCTCTGTCCAGTGCGCAGCACACGTCGCAGTCGAGCACTGCGGGCGGGTCGCCGTCGAGTCTCAGCGGCAGCTCAACAGGCGGACTGGAATAGGTTGTTGGGCTCGTCATCGGTATCCCCTTCGCGTCGTCCTGATGGTGACCACGCTAGGAGCGGCCTTGCGGGAGTTCCTAGGAAGTTCCATAGAGTTCCACATCCATCACTCCAGCGCGTCAATGGCGGACGTGATGAGAGACCGCGCATCGGCCCCGTAGGCGGCCAGTCGGGCGAACTCGGCGAATGCCTTGAGGTACTGCCGTACGTCGCTGGGCGCAGTGACGTTCACCCGTGCAGTCAGCAGCTCCGCTTCAGCTTGCTCCTCGTCGTAGACGCTGAACGTCTCGATCATCCACATGCGGCGCTCTGAAGCGAACGGGATAACACCTAGTGAAACTGACGGGAACGCCATCGAGGACAGGAGATATCCGAGCTGCCCGGCCATCGTTTCCGCGTCGCCCACACGATGGCGCAGCACCGACTCTTCAAGCACCAGGGCGAAGCGGTGGTTCCCCTCGCGCACCACCCGCGCAGAGCGGTCCAGCCGGGCCTCGACGGCCCCGCTCACGTCGTCGGGGGTCTCGTGAAACTCGCTGATGGATCGCAGCAGCGCGGAGGCATAGGCGTGAGTCTGGAGGACTCCGGGAACCACATTGGCGCAGTACGTACGGAAGACCCGTGTCCGCTCGTAGAGCGGCAGATACGACTGTTGCAGTTGCTTCAGCCCGGAACGCTGAACGCGCCGCCACTCGACATACATGTTGTCGGCAGAGCGAGCAGCGGCAATCAGGTCGGCGGCCTGGTCGTCTGCACCGCAGACGCGGCACCACGCACGAATATCCTCGGGAGACGCAGGGGTGACAGCGTTCTCCAGACGGGAGACCTTGGATTTGTACCAGCCCGCGCTGATGGCCACAGTGTGGCCGGACAAGCCCGCGTCCTTCCGGATCTCCCGCAGTCGGTCGGCGATCGCCTTCCGCGCTGCCTCAACGCTTGATGACGGGGACGCGGGCATGTGCGGTTCGGTCCGTCAGATCCGGTAGTCCTTGTGCGGCGTCGCTCGCTCCCACACCGCATCAAACGCTGTCGCGCAGAACTTCGCCACGTCCGGCCGCTCGTCGAGTTCCGGACCTGCTGAACCGCCCTCGCCAGTGAAGTGGTTCCACATGACCACGTGCCCGTCGAAGCACCAGTAGTCATTACCTGGCAACGCAAGATCGGATGCCTTGCGACGGGGCAGCCAGCTGACCAGTTCACCGGCGGCAATGTTCTGGTACGTGCATCCGTGCTCATAGCGGATGTACTCGCTCACGGGCTCGGAGACGATGCGGGCACGCCGGAACACGACCCCTCGCGCCGTGGCGTCACGCACCCACGTGTGGAAGTCGTTCCACCATGTTGACGGGTCCGGATCAGGGCGCCAGCCGGCGCGCCACTTGCCGAACTCCGCTGCCTCCTCCCCGACGCCGTACGAGTCGCGCAGCTCCAAGTGCACGGCCGAATGACGGGTGTTGGCCAAGAGGTCAACGAACGCCAAGTCGGTCTGCGACATCACACGCCTCCCTCAGCGCGGGCACCATGCGAATCGGCACGCGCACCACCGCCTCCGTCTCTGGGACCGGACCAGTCTCGCGGCACCGCTCCAACAGCGCCTGCCGCCCTCTCATGGGTTCCGATTGGTTCCACGAGCGTCACCCACGCGACGGAGACGGTCAAGGGCGCATCCAGACACGCGAAAGCCCCCCGCACCCGCCCTGGGGAAAAAGCCCGCCGTCACTCCCGAGCCGAACGGCGCCGCCGCGACCACCGCCCCGCGACCACCGACAGCCCCACCCCCGCCGTCACCCCCACGCAAAGAGCCCAGTTGCGCGGATAGTCCAGCGGCAGGACCGACGCGTTCTGTACCGGCCCCGGTCGGAAGAGGACCGTGAGGGACACCGCCGTCAGTGCCGCGGCCACCAGCAGCGTCCCCCGTACGATCCCCCGTACCGGCCCGCGTGCCAGAGCGAAGCCCACCGCCAAGGTGACCGGTACCACCACGCCGTCGTGCAGGACGATCACGCCCAGCAGCCACTTCGCGACCTCCGCCGGGTCCTGGGGCTGTGCGCCGAAGAGCAGGGCCCACGCTCCCGTGGCCATCAGCGCGAGGCCCAGCGCGCCCACGAGGAGCCGTGTCACAGCGCCTCCATCCGCGCGACCCACTTCGTCTGGAGCACGCCCGGACGGTTCGGGGCGATGATCCGGGCGGGGTAGCCGTGGTCGAGGGAGAGCACCCGGCCGTCCAGGCGCAGGGCCAGGAGGGTGAGCGGGTCGCGGGCGTAGGTGTGCGGCATCATCATCACGCGGTAGCCGCCGTGGGCCTCCAGCGATGTCACCCGGATCAGGGCGCCGGGCGCCGCGCCCGCCCGGTCCAGGAGGTCGCGGACCCGCACGCCCGTCCAGCGGGCCGACTTGCTCCACCCCTCCACGCACGCGATGGGCAGGGTCACCTCCCGCTGCGGCATGGCGCGCAGCTCGTCCAGCGTCAGCTCGTACGGTCGTGGGCCGTCGACCCGCAGCCGCCAGTCCCGCACGGTCGCGGTGCTCACCCTGGCCAGCGCGGCGGACCGGTTGACGGGCAGGCCCTGCGCGCCGTGGTCGGGGTGCCGGGGCGCCAGCAGGTCCAGCGCGCCCAGCGGGGTGAACGACTGCCCCACCGTCGTCACCGTCACCGCTCCGGCCGCCACGCCCACGGCGGCCAGCAGCGACCGCCGGTCGACGGCGTCCTCGGCGGGCAGCGCCAGGGTGCCCGCCGAACGGCGCCGCCAATGCGCCCTGATCTCCGGGGCCTTGACCGCCACGTGCAGCACGACGGAGCCCATCAGCACCCAGCCCACCGCGAAGTGCACGGGCACGAAGGAGAACGCGTACGGATACCACTGCGCCGTGTTGAGCAGCCCGGACATCAGCTCGAAGAGGGCCGTCGCGACCAGCACCGCCACCGACACCCGCTCCAGCGCGTGCCGCACCGACCGCACCGCCGGCCACACGAACAGCCGCGGGTACACCGTCCACAGCTTCGCCAGCAGCAGGGGCACCGCGGCGATGCCGCTCGCCACGTGCAGCCCCTGGCTCACCCGGTATCCCCACCGAGGGCGGCTGGGCAGCACGTCCGCCAGCATGCCCGGCTGCTGGAGGTAGTGACTGATCAGTCCCGTCACGAAGCACACGGCGACCGCCACCCCGAGCCAGCGGCCGATCGCGGTCGCGGTGCGCGCGTCGTGGAGGCGGCCCCGGAAGGACGGCAGGGGCGGACGGGGCAAGGGGGAGGGGCGGCGCAGCGGGAGCTTCATGGCTCCATCAGACCGCGCGCGAGGGCCTCCAAGGCGTGATCGACACCTTACGAAACGCGGACGCCCGCGCAGGTCCGGGGGCTGAGGCGGGCTTCCGGTGCCAGGGTGGAACCGTGAAGCCCCGTACCGCCGTCGCCCTCACCTCCGCCCTGCTCGCCGCCCTCGTCACGGTCCTCGCCGCCGCCGTCGGCAGTGACGCCTACTTCACGGACCCGGCCGCCCTCACCGGCTGGTACGCGGCCGCCTGGGCGCTCTTCGCCGCGGCCGCGTGGTCCCTGCGCGCGGTGTCCGCCCGGCACGTCGTGCCCCTGGTGCTGGCCGGTTCGGTCGCCGTCGCCGCCACCGGGCTGCTCGCCGAACCCCGCACCAGCTCGGACGCCTTCCGCTACGTGTGGGACGGGCGGGTGCAGGCCGCGGGCATCTCGCCGTACGACCACGCACCGGCCGACCCCCGGCTGGCGCACCTGCGCGACCCCTGGCTCTTCCCCCAAGGCGCCCAGTGCGAGCGGCCGGAGCGCTTCCGCATCGCCCCGGACACCGGGCAGGGGGCGTGCACGCGCATCAACCGGCCGTACGCGCACACCATTTACCCGCCCGTCGCCGAGGGGTACTTCCTCCTCGTCCACGCGCTGTCCCCGCCCGGCACCCGCCACAAGCCCTTCCAGGTGGGCGGCGCGCTGCTCGCCGTGGCCACCTCGGGGCTCCTGCTGTACGCGCTGCGCAGGCGCGGCGACGGCCGGGCCGCCGCGTACTGGGCGTGGTGCCCGGCCGTCGCCGTCGAAGCGGTCAACAACGCCCACGCCGACGCGCTGAGCGTGCTGTTCACCGTCGCCGCCTTCACCGTCGTCGCCGGCCGCCGCCCGCTCGGCGGCGCCCTGCTCGGCGCGGGCATCGCCACCAAACTGCTGCCTGCCGTCACCCTGCCGGGAGCGCTGAGCGGCCTCGCCCGCCGCCCACGCGAGGCGCTCGCGGTGCTGCTGCCCGCCACCGCCGTCGTCGCCCTCGGCTATCTGCCCTACATCCTCGTCTCGGACAGCTCCGTCCTCGGCTATCTGAGCGGCTACACCCAGGAGGAGGGCTACGACGACGCCACCGTGAAGAACCGGTACGCCCTCCTGCGCCTGGTGCTCCCCGACTCCTGGGCCCTGCCCGCCACGCTCGTCGTGCTGGCCGCGGTGGTGGCGTACGTGCTCCGGCGCGGCGACCCCGGGCGGCCGTGGCGCGGCGCGCTGCTGGTCACGGGGACGGCGTTCCTGCTGCTGACCCCCGGCTACTCCTGGTACGCGCTGCTCCTCGTCGGCCTGGTGGCCCTCGACGGGCGGTGGGAGTGGCTCGGCGTCGCGGTGGCCGGGGCGGCGAAGTACATCGGCGGCCGGGCCGTCGGCGACCCGAACCTGCTCGGCACGGTGGCCTACGCGGTGGCCGCGCTCGCGGTGACGGGCGGCTGGGCCCTGCGCCGCGCCGCGGCGAAGCGCGCGGGCCGGGCCGCACCCGAGGCGGCACCCGAGGCCACCGGCCGGACCCGGCGTACGGCCCCCGAGCGCGAACCCGAGCCCCCACGCCCATAAAATCGGGGCGAAACGTACAGCGCCTACCCGCGGAGAGCACCCCGATGACGACCCCCGACGGCGGCGCGCACGACCCCTACGTGCGGGTCCGCGGCGCGCGCGAGCACAATCTGCGGGCCGTCGACGTCGACATCCCGCGCGACGCCCTCGTCGTCTTCACCGGCGTCTCCGGCTCCGGGAAGTCCTCGCTCGCCTTCGGCACCGTCTACGCCGAGGCCCAGCGGCGCTACTTCGAGTCCGTGGCCCCCTACGCCCGCCGGCTCATCCACCAGGTGGGCGCGCCCAAGGTCGAGGAGATCAGCGGGCTGCCGCCCGCCGTCGCCCTCGAACAGCGCAGGTCCGCGCCGACCTCCCGGTCCTCCGTCGGCACCGTCACCACCCTCTCCAACTCCCTGCGCATGCTCTTCTCCCGCGCAGGTACCTACCCCGAGGGCGCGGAGCAGCTGGACTCCGACGCCTTCTCGCCCAACACGGCCGCCGGGGCGTGCCCGGAGTGCCACGGCCTGGGCCAGGTCCACCGGGTCACCGAGGAATCGCTGGTCCCCGACCCGTCGCTGTCCATCCGCGACGGCGCGATCGCCGCCTGGCCGGGCGCCTGGCAGGGCAAGAACCTCCGCGACATCCTCGGCGCCCTCGGCCACGACCTCGACCGGCCCTGGCGCGACCTGCCACGGGCCGACCGCGACTGGATCCTCTTCACCGAGGAACAGCCCGTCGTCACCGTCCACCCCGTACGCGACGCCGACCGCATCCAACGCCCTTACCAGGGCACCTACATGAGCGCCAAGCGCTACGTCCTGCACACCGTCGCCGACTCCAAGAGCGCCTCCCTGCGCGCCCGCGCCGAGCGGCACCTCGTCAGCGGCCCCTGCCCGGTGTGCGGCGGGCGGCGGCTGCGGCCCGAGGCGCTGGCCGTCACCTTCGCCGGGCGGGACATCGCCACGCTCGCCGCCCTCCCGCTCGCCGACCTCGCGCGGACCCTGCGCCCGGCGCGCGAGGGCGACGGAGTGGCCGCGGCCCTCGCCACCGACCTCGTCGCCCGCATCGAGGTGCTCACCGAACTCGGCCTGGGCTACCTCGCCACGGACCGGCCCACCCCCACCCTCTCCGCGGGCGAGCTCCAGCGGCTGCGGCTCGCCACCCAGCTGCGCTCGGGCCTCTTCGGCGTCGTCTACGTCCTGGACGAGCCCTCGGCCGGACTCCACCCCGCCGACAGCGCCGCGCTGCTCACCGTCCTGGACCGGCTCAAGGCCGCCGGGAACTCGCTGTTCGTCGTCGAGCACCACCTGGACGTCGTGCGCCGCGCCGACTGGATCGTCGACGTCGGACCACGGGCCGGAGAACACGGCGGCGAGGTCCTCTACAGCGGGCCCGTCGCCGGGCTGGCCGGCGTGGCCGGCTCCGCGACCCGGCGGTTCGTCTTCCCCGACGGGGCGGCGCCCCCGCCGCGTACGCCCCGCGAGCCCACCGGCGCGCTGAGGCTGCGCGGCGTCGCCCGGCACAACCTCCGCGGCCTCGACGTGGACTTCCCCCTCGGCGTCTTCGCCGCCGTCACCGGGGTCTCCGGCTCGGGCAAGTCGACCCTGGTCGGACAGGTCCTCGCGGAGAAGGCGACCGCCCACCTGGAGGGCGAGACCGTCACCGGCGCCGAGGGGCTGGAGGCCGTCGACCGGCTCGTCACGGTCGACCAGAAGCCGATCGGCCGCACGCCGCGCTCCAACCTCGCCACGTACACGGGCCTGTTCGACGCCGTGCGCAAGGTCTTCGCGGCCACCGACGAGGCCCGCGCCCGCGGCTACACCGTCGGCCGCTTCTCGTTCAACGTCACCGCCGGGCGGTGCGAGGTCTGCCAGGGCGAGGGCTTCGTCGCCGTCGAACTGCTCTTCCTGCCCGGCACGTACGCACCGTGCGCCGCGTGTCAGGGGGCGCGCTACAACCCGGAGACACTGGAGATCGCCTACCGCGGCGCGAACATCGCCGAGGTCCTCGACATGACCGTCGACGCCGCGGCCGGCTTCCTCGCCGACGTGCCCGCCGCGGCCCGCAGCCTGCGCACCCTCCAGGACGTCGGCCTCGGCTACCTCCGCCTGGGCCAGCCCGCCACCGAACTCTCCGGCGGCGAGGCACAGCGCATCAAACTCGCCACGGAACTCCAGCGCACCCGCCGGGGCCACACGCTCTACCTCCTCGACGAGCCCACCACCGGCCTCCACCCGGCCGACACCGAACTGCTCCTGCGGCAGCTGCACGGGCTGGTCGACGCGGGCAACTCCGTGGTGGTCGTGGAGCACGACATGACGGTGGCCGCGGGCGCGGACCACGTCATCGACCTGGGGCCCGGCGGCGGGGACGCGGGCGGGCGCGTGGTGGCGGCGGGCCCGCCGGCCGCGGTGGCCGGGGCACCGGACAGCGTGACCGCGCCATATCTCAGGGCGGCGCTGCGGCGCTGACCGGACCCGGCCGGGTTGCCGCGCCCCGGGGCCGCGGCAGACTGGACCCATGCCGGAGCTGCCCGAGGTCGAGGCCCTGGCCGGGTTCCTCGCCGAGCACCTCGCGGGACGGACGGTCGAGCGGGTGCTCCCGGTGGCCGTGTCCGTGCTCAAGACGTACGACCCGCCGCTGAGCGAGGCCGAGGGACGGCGGGTCACCGCCGTGCGGCGGTACGGCAAGTTCCTGGACCTCGCCACCGACGGCGGCCCGCACCTGGCCTTCCACCTCGCCCGCGCGGGCTGGCTGCGCTGGCACGACCGCCTCCCCGACGCCCCGCCGCGCCCCGGCAAGGGCCCGCTCGCGCTGCGGGTCCGCCTCACCGACGGCGCGGGCTTCGACCTCACCGAGGCGGGCACCCGGAAGCGGCTCGCCGTCCACTGGGTCCGCGAGGTCCTCGACGTACCCGGCATCGCCCGGCTCGGCCCCGACCCCCTCGCGCCGGACTTCACCCGCGACGCCTTCGCCGCGCTGCTCCGTGACGAGCGGCGGCGGCTCAAGGGCGTCCTGCGGGACCAGAGCGTGATCGCGGGCATCGGCAACGCCTACTCCGACGAGATCCTGCACGCCGCCCGGATGTCCCCCTTCAAACTCGCGGCGAGCCTGACCGAGGGCGAGGTCACCGCGCTCCACGAGGCGCTGGACACGACGCTGCGCGCGGCCGTCGAGCGGGCGCGCGGCCACGCGGCGGCGGAGCTGAAGGCCGGGAAGAGGAGCGGACTGCGGGTGCACGGGCGTACGGGAGCGCCGTGCCCGGTCTGCGGCGACACGATCCGCGAGGTCTTCTACCGGGACTCCTCGCTGCAGTACTGCCCCACCTGCCAGACGGGCGGCATGCCGCTCGCCGACCGCAGGCTGTCCCGCCTGCTCAAATAGCCGCTCACTCCTGGGGGATCCCGCGCGCGTCCGCGTGGGCCAGTTCCGAATGCTTGTAGGAGTAGGCGAAGTACACGACCATCCCCACCGCGAACCAGACCGCGAACCGCACCCACGTCTGCCACGCGAGATAGGTGATCAGCCAGATCGACGCGGCGACCCCGACCGCGGGCACCACCGGCACCCAGGGGCAGCGGAAGGAGCGCGGCAGGTCCGGGCGCTTGCGGCGGAGCACGATCACCGCCGTGCACACCACCGCGAACGCCAGCAGGATGCCGATGTTGGTCAGCTCGGCCGCCTCGCCGATCGGCACGAGACCGGCGATGGCCGCGGAGGCCACACCCACGATCCACGTCACGCGCGTCGGCACGTGCCGCGTCGGGTGCGTCTTGGCGAACCACTTGGGCAGCAGCCCGTCCCTGCTCATCGCGAACCACACACGGGTGACACCCAGCATGAACGTGAACATGACGGTGAGGATGCCGATGATCGCGCCCACCGCGATGACGTCCGCGATCCCGTCCAGCCCCACCGACTTGAAGGCCGTGGAGAAGCCGCTCTTCTTGTCGATGTCCTTGTAGCTCTGCATGCCCGTCAGCACCAGGCAGGCCAGCACGTACAGCACCATCGACACGGCCAGCGAGTAGAGGATCGCCCTGGGCATGTGGCGCTGCGCGTCCTTGGACTCCTCGGCGGCCGTCGACATCGCGTCGTAGCCGAAGACGGCGAAGAAGACCGTGGCCGCGCCCGTGAAGGCGCCGCTGACCCCGAACGGGAAGAAGGGCGTGTAGTGGGACGACTTCACATGGAAGAAGCCCACGACGACCACCAGCAGCACCACCCCGATCTTCAGACCCACCACGACCGTCTCGAAGCGCGCCGCGTTCCGCATCCCCATGGTGAGCAGCCAGGCGATCAGCAGGCACAGCAGCGCCGCGAACAGATCGATCCGGTGCCCGCTCCCGGTGCCCGGCGCGCCCAGCATCCACGTGGGCAGCTTCGCGTTCATCTCCCCGAGCAGGAAGTTGATGTAGCCGGAGATGCCGATGGCCACCACCGCGACGATCGCCGTGTATTCGAGCAGCAGGTCCCAGCCGATGAACCAGCCGCCGATCTCCCCGAGCACGGCGTAGCCGTACGTATAGGCCGATCCGGCCCGGGGGATCAGGCCCGCGAACTCCGCGTACGAGAAGGCCGCCGCCGCGCTCGCCACGCCCGCGATGAGGAAGGACACGAGCACCGCGGGGCCGGCGACACCGTTGGCGATGGTCCCGGCAAGGCTGAAGATGCCCGCGCCGATGATGCCGCCGACGCCGATGGCCGTCAGCTGCCACACCCCGAGGGACCGGGTCAGCCGCTGGGCCGGGCCGCCGCCCTCGACGGTCTCCGCCTCTTCGATGGTCTCGATCGGTTTGCGGCGCAGTACGCCCTGACCCGCGCGGAGCCTGGCCATGTGTCATGTCCTCTCGTCGACCCTGCCGGGGGCGGACATCATCGCGGAGCGGGGGCGGCTTCGGAAGGCGCCGCCCCGCACCGGGCCCCGGGTTCAGCCGATGGCGGGCGCCACGGCCGACGGCGTCGTGCCCCACCGTGACGGCGTCCCGCCGACGGTGAAGTCGAGTCGCGAGCTGTCCTTGAGCTGCGCGGTCGTCAGATAGGTGCGGTCGTGGGGCGAGCCGTCGAGGCGCACCGACCGGATGTAGCGGTCGGTGTCCGAGGTGCCGGGCGCGGTCACGGTCAGCCGCCCGCGCGGGTACCAGCGCCGGTCCAGCCGCAGGTCCACCCGCTCGAACACCGGCGTGCTCAGACCCCAGGTGTCCGCGCCCGGCTGCACCGGATAGACGCCGATGGCGGAGAGGACCATCCACGCGGACATGGTGCCCAGGTCGTCGTTGCCGGTCATGCCGGCCGGGGTGTCGGTGAAGAGGGTGAGCGCGGCGTGCACCACGTCCGTGGTCTGCCACGGCCGGCCGGTGGAGAGGTAGGTGTACGGCGCGATGAGGTCGGGCTCGTTCTGCGGGTTGTACTTGTCGGCGTTGTAGTAGTCGTACGGGCCGTTGACCCACACCTCGCGGGCGGTGCGCGCCGGGTCCTTCAGCAGCCGGTCGTAGGCGAAGAAGGAGTCGAGCCGGGCGTTCGCCTTGTCCGCGCCGCCGATCAGCCGCACCATGCCGGGCAGGTCCTGCGGGACCAGCCACTGGTACTGCCAGGCCGTGCCCTCGTGGAAGCCGACGCTCTTCGCCGGATCGGCGGGACCGGTGAAGGCGCCCTTCCCGTCCCGGGCGCGGAAGAAGCCGGTCGAGGGGTCGTGGACGTTGCGGTAGTTCCGGGCGCGCTCGGCGTAGCGCTCGGCGTCCGCGCGGTGGCCCAGGCCGCGGGCCATCTTCGCGAGCACCGCGTCGGCGAGCGCGTACTCCAGGGTCGCCGACGCGCCCTGCTGGTAGTCGGAGTCGCCGGGCTTCTCCCTGGGGCGGTCCGGCAGATAGGGCACGTAGCCGTGTCCGATGTACTCCGCGTTGCCGTCCCGGCCGGCGTAGGGGGAGGAGGCGGGCGGCACCCCGTCCGCGTTCTTCCTCAGCGCGCGGTACGCCTCCTCCTCGTGGCCCGCGAGCAGCCCGGCCTGGTAGGCGTTGGTGAGGTACGGGGTCACCGGGTCGCCGGTCATGATGTTCGTCTCGACCGTGCCGTAGCCCCACTTGGGCAGCCAGCCGCCGTCGCGGTCGACGCGCAGCACCGACAGCGCCATGTCCCGCGACTCACGCGGCGCGAGCAGCGCCAGCAGCTGCGCCTGGGTGCGGTAGGTGTCCCACAGCGACCAGTTCTGGTAGTAGGTGAACCCCTCGGCGCGGTGCGGCTGCTGGTCCCAGCCGGTGTAGCGGCCGTCCGCGTCGCTGCCGATGTTGGGCGAGAGGAACGCGCGGTAGAGCGAGGAGTAGAAGGCGCGCCGCAGCGCCCGGCCGCCGCCCTGGGCCCGGACGTCGGTCAGCCGTCGCTCCCAGGCCGCGCGCGCCTGCCGCGCGGTGCGGTCGAAACCGCCGCTCTCCGCGCGGAGGTTGCCCTCCGCGCCCGCGGCGTCGACGTAGCTGATGGCGGTCGTGGCCTCGACGGTCCGGTCGTGGGTGGTGTCGAAGCGCACCCACGCGCCGTTGCGCCCGGTGGAGGTGGAGAGCTTGGAACCCGGGGTGATCCGGTCGCCGCTCCAGGTGCCGAAGCCGGTGAAGGGGCGGTCGAAGCGGGTGATGGTGTGCAGGGTGTAGGGGCGGGTGTCCTGGCAGAAGCCCCGGCCGGTGATGGTGGAGCGGACCGTACGGGAGTCCACGACCTCGACGGTGGTGGAGACCGTGCGGTGCAGCGACTGGCCCGTGTTGAGCAGGACGTTGGCCTTGTCGGTCGAGGGGAAGGTGTAGCGCTGGACGCCGGTCCGCTCGCTCGCCGTCAGCTCGGCGGTGATCCCGCCGTACGAGGAGAGCCCGACCTTGTAGTAGCCGGGCCGGGACCGCTCGTCGTCGTGGCTGAACGCCGCCGCGTAGCGGGCGTTGTCCGTGCGGGTCACCTCGCCGGTGGTGGGCAGCACGGGCAGGTCACCGCCGATGCGGCAGCCGACGCCGGACAGGTGCACGGCGCTGAAGCCCCGGATGTGACCGTCCTTGTAGTCGTAGCCGGTGCTGTGGCCGGTGTCGGGGGACAGCTGCACCATCCCGAACGGCACGGCGGCACCGGGGAAGGTGTTGCCCTCGTTCTGGGTGCCGATGAACGGGTTCACCAGGCCGGTGAGGTCGTCGTCGGCCGCCACGGCCCGCTGCGGGGGTACGAGCGCCGCGCCGGCCAGCGTCGCCGCGAAGGCGAGCGCGGCCGCGCCGGCGCGCAGCCGCAGGTGTGCGGTCCATCTCATCGTCCACGCCCCTCGTCTGACACGTCATATGACCTGACATCGTTGTCAGCGCCGAGGGTATCGAGAGGTTGACGCGCTGTCATGATGTCCGGCGTGCCTGGTGTGGCGATCCCCGGCCCAGGAGACGCGTACGGCGGCGGGCCGTGAAAGGCTGACGGCGACCCCGCCCGCCCGCCGAACGGACCCGCCCCGCCCATGGACCTCCGCGAACTCGCCTCCGTGGGGCCCTTCTTCGCCCTGCGCACCGACGCCGGCCCCGGCGGCCCGGGGGAGTACCTGCCGCTGGCGGACCGGACCGAGGAGGCTGTGCGGCGCAGGGTGGCGACCGTGGCGGAGCGGCTGGGGACGGCGGACCGGCGGGTCGCCGCGTCCATCGCCTACCAGGGCATCGCCGGACGGCTGCTGTCCGTGGCCCTCGGCTCCGCCGTGCTCACCGGCCGCGTACCCGACCTCGCCGACGGCCGGCTCCGCTGGCATCCCGCGCGCACGGCCCCCGATGACCTGTGGCTGCCCGAGCCCGCCGCCCTGCCGCCCGCCGCCGACCTGGCGGGCCAGCTGCGCGACCACGTCCTGGACGGCTCGCTGACCACCTTGCACGCCACGACGCGTGCCGTCGTCCCCGTCTCCGGCCGGCTGCTGTGGGGCAACGCCGCCTCGTCGCTCGCCGGATCACTGCGGGTGCTGCACGCGTGGTGCCGCGAACGGCACCGGCCCGAGGAGGCGGCCCGCGCGCTCGCCCTGACGCGCGCGCTGCTCGGCGCGCCACCGCTGAGCGGCACCGGCACCCTGACCGCCGCCGCGCCGGGCGGCCCGGCCTTCGCCCGCACCACCTGCTGTCTGTACTACCGCGTCCTGCCCGGCGGGATGTGCGGCGACTGCGTGCTGCGGCACGCGCCCCGCGCCCGCTGAGGCGCCGGGGCGGGCGGCCACTCCCGCGTGGACAGCACACCGAGGACGTACGCCTTCGCCACCAGAGCCGTGCGGTTGGGCACACGCCAGCGCCGGGTGAGCCTGGTCAAGTGGTAGTTGACGCCGTCCACGGTCAGGCCGACGGCCTTGCCGATGGCGGCGGTCGTGGCCCCGGCGGCGGCCAGCGCGAGGATGTTCCCCTCCACCACACTCACCTCCGCCATCGGCTCCACCGGCCGGTGCGAGGGATCCGTCCGCACGCGCAGGATCGCCAGCAGCATCGGGTTCGCGGGGAAGGCGTCACCCACCGGGTCCACCAGCAGTTCGCCCTCCCGCTCGATCCCGTCCGCGCCGGTCACCCAGCGCACCTCGATCGGGTGACGGGGCCGGCGGCCCAGCCGCAGCGCCTCGATGTGCCGGTCGAGCCTGCCGAGGGCACGCGGCCGGAACAGCTCCTGGAGGTTGCGGCCGCGCAGTCTGCCGGGCGCCGTGCCCCACTCGGCGGCCATGGCCGGGTTGGCGACCGTCACCTCGCCGTCCGCCCGGCAGACCGCGATCGGCGTCGGGATCCGGTCGAGCAGCAGCAGAAAGTGGTTGCGCCAGCTGGTGTATTCCTCGCCGCCCATGTCCGCACCGGCCCCTCGCTCGTTCCACGCCCGTCCAAGGGCCCGTCCAGTGCTTGCCCTGCGGGGCCCGCGCAGGAGCGTCGAGCTTCCCACCACTGCAGGATCGTGCAGTTCTGCATACGAGTGGGTGAGCTCATTTGCATGAGCCCGTCCGGAGTTCGAGGACACCGCCGCGAAGCGGAACACCCGCAGGACCACCACAAGATCCGCCGGAGGCCCGCCGTGTCTTCCAACGGCCGCGCTCGCCTCGCGAGGTGGCGCGTGGTGGGTCACGGTGGGGGTGTCCGGACCGTTCCACGCCTGGAGCCTGTGCCATGACCCACCACACGTATCGCGTGACCGAGATCGTCGGCTCGTCACCGGACGGCGTCGACGCCGCCGTGCGCAACGGTCTCGGGCGGGCGTCCCAGACGCTGCGCAACCTCGACTGGTTCGAGGTAGAGATCACAAAACCCCTCGTCGCTTGACCAGTCCTTTACCATTGCGACGGGGGGTGTGATCGGACATGTAAGGCAAGCACCCCCTATGCACACAACACCGCCCAAGCCCGGCCCCGGAACCCTGGTTCTCGGCGTCCGGCGCATCAGCCACGACACCGAGGCAAGCTCCGCTCTCGTTCGCCAGAAGAAGGAGCACGACGCCGCCGAGAAGCGTTTCGGCTTCCAGATGGTCGGCGACGTCGAGGACGCCACAGTCTCCGGCTCCGTGAATCTCGCCGACCGTCCCTCGCTCGGCAAGTGGATGGTCGAACCTAAGATCCACGAGTGGCAAGCTCTCATGGTCACCGCTCAGGATCGAATCACCCGCGATGACTGGGAGTGGATGGCTTTCCTGCTGCTGTGCCGAGAGCACGGCAAGCAAGTGATCATCCTCGAAGAACCGAACTTCGATCTCTACGACCGCAGCTCCCGAATGATGTCCCACTTCCGGTCCTACAAGGACTCGGAGTACCTGGACTCAATCAAGAAGAAGAAGCAGGACCAGGTCCAAGACTTCCGCGAACAGGGACTCTGGCCTGGGGGGAACTGACCCTTCGGATACCGAACCGAGAGGTTCTTCCACGAGCCCTCCGGGAAGCTCCGGTGGCGACTCGCCATCGACCCCGTGACCAGCAAGCTGGTCCGTGAGGCGTACTCCAGGATCGTTGAACAGGGCTGGTCAACCGGTCGGCTGGTCGGGGACTGGAACAAGCGGAAGATCCTCACCGCGCGCGACTACCAGCGCCACGTCAACGCACTTGAACGTGGCGACAGCGTGGAGGTCAATGCCAAGGTCAAGGGGACCAAGTGGAGTCACCGCGCCATGTTCACGATGCTCTCCAAGAGGCATCTCATCGGACAGCGGGTACACAAGGGCGAAGTCATCATGGGGCCCGACGGACTTCCGCAGAAGTTCTGCGAACCCATCCTTACCCAGTCGGAGTGGGATGTCCTTCAGGAAGTCCTCCAGACTCGGGGCGACAAGTACCGCAAGAAGGAGAAGCTCGGGTCCGGTGATCTCACCGGGGTTGTCTACTGCCTGTGTGGTCGCAAGCAACACGAGCTGCACAGCCACAAGAAGGCCACCAAGACGAGCCCGAGGATCAAGAACTACTACCACTACTTCTGGTGCTCCAGCAGGCCGGCCTCCTACCTTGAGGTCTGCGACTACGTGGTCTGCTGGCCCCAACAGCAGGTGAAGGACGAGCTGGAGTCGGCGTTCCTGCATCGCCTGGGGAACATCGAGATCAAGAACAAGTCGTTCAAGCCCGGAGTGGACAATCGCCCGCAGATCGAAGAGATCAAGAAGGGCGTCGCACGTCTCACCAACCGTCTCTTGAAGTTCGACGATGACGACCCCCGGTACATCGCGACCGAGAAGCTGCTCGAAGATCACACCGCAACGCTCAGGGAGCTAGAGAAGGAGCCGGTGGTCCCGTCTCAGTGGGTCGAGCAAGGGACTGGCGTGACCTTTGCGCAGCGCTGGGCCGAGATGGATTGGGAGCAGCGGGGCTGGCTGCTGAAGGGCCTGGGCATCCGCTTCATACCGGCCGGCACGCCGAAGCAGCCCATGTACTTCCTCGTCCATCCCGACGACGTGGTGGAGAAGGCTCACCACGCGGCCGGCGGCATGGTGGACGCCTTGAGCAAGGAGGTCTGGCTCAGGGAGGTCGAGGAGTTCCAGAGGATCGTGGCTGCGATGCGGCTGGCTGCTTAGACTTCCGCGTCGTCTTCCAGCCGGAAGCCGACCTTCATGGCGACCTGGAAGTGGGCTACCTGCCCGTTCTCGATGTGTCCGCGGATCTGGGTGACCTCGAACCAATCGACTTGGCGGAGGCTTTCGCACGCACGGCTGATGCCGTTCCGGATGGCTGTGTCGATCCCTTCCGGGGACGATCCAACGATCTCGGTCACTCGGTAGACGTGGTCCGCCATGACGGCTTCTCCTTCGGTCCGATGACTCCACACTGCATCGGACGAGCGGGCGGCGCGAGTCGGCCTTGACGAGCGCCCCCGTCCCGGACGCCGGATCTCTCGCGGATACGACCCTGGCGGCGTGTCTTCTCTCCGTTCCTCATTCCTGCACGATAGAGATCGGGAGTGAACAACAGTGGCCGCACCTTCAACGCTGACCGCCCCTACAAGGTCCGCGTCACCACCTGCAATTTCCATGGAGCCGGAACCGACTCCACCATCTCTGCACGTCTCATCGGCCGGAAGGATAAGGAATCCGACTGGACCGAGCTGGACATTTCCGGCTACCAGGACCTTGAACGCGGAGACGACGACGTCTACGGCATCAACGTTCCCAACGACTTCGGTCCCCCATGCTCCATCGAGTTCAAAACCAGCGGTGGTGACGCGTGGGCAGTGTGCCGCATCCAGGTCCAAGGACCTGATGGCACCGTCTACTTCACCGCAGACCACTCCAGAACCGGAATCTACGGAACCGGTACCCCTCGCTGGCTCTCGAACGAGGAGGAAAGCCACCTAAAGGATATGCCGTTGTCGATTGGTTCGTTCCGCAGCCCGCTCTACACGAGTGACGGCTACAAAGCCTGCATCAGCAGCGACAAGAAACAGAAGATCATCAAAGCGCTCAAGACTGCCACAGAGGACTACGCCAAGGGAAAAAACAGTGTCGTCAAGGTCTGCGAGGACGAAGACGGCAACGCTACTGTCACGGTCGTCACCCTCAGCGAAGACGAACTAAACATGATTCCGGACGACCCGAAATGCGAAATCATCCACCCTCTCTCCCTTCGTCGGAACCTCGGTTAGTCTCTGCGTCGAAGGGCACTTGTCCACGCAGGTCAGGCCGCGGGCTTTGTGCTCTTCGCGGCACGGTGGGCACGGACCCGGCAGGCCGTCGAGCAGTACTGGCGCCGCCGCCCGGTCGCGGAGTCTGCCATTCATGGCATCCGTGCGGTGGCGGTTTTCGGAAGATCAACCGCGGCAGGTGCTGTTGAGCACCTGCCTGCCTGAGGTGGTCGGCCGTACAGCATCGGTAGAACAGGGAGGGCCCTGGCTCCGGCCGGGGGTGCTTTCACAGGCTGGCGCCGCCCCTTCTGGCACGGCAAGATCAGGCACCATGACGATTTCCGTTCTGGCTCATGGGTGGCTCTCGCTTCCTCATTCGTTGAGGGTGGCCCCTCGGCCCACAGCCGAGGGGCCACCGTGTCAGCGGCCGGTACTGATGTGGTCAATAAACACGCTCCAAGCCCTTGGGCTCGTGGAGACTTCAGGAGCAGTCCGGCGCTTGGTGTCTCGGATGTGGATCTTGCCCGGGTCGTTGTCGGCCACCTCAACGCAACTGTCAGTCTTCGTGTAGGTACTGGTCCGCCAGTTCAGGGGCTCGGTCGTCATGTCGTCTCCCTAGGTCAGTACCGGTCGTAGTACCGGATGGCACCACGGATCAGCTCCTTGGCCGAGTCGCCGTAGACCGCTGATCGTTTAAGGAGCCCGAAGGCTTTGATGTACGTCTCGATCTCCGAGGGCTTCGACACCGTCAGCTCGGCGGAGAACGTCTCCACCAGCACCAGCCTGCTGTCGAACATCGAGAACGAGTTGCCGGGCCAGATCCACAGCGGAGCAGCGCGAGGCACGAACCCCAGGCTCAGCCGTGGAAGTCGCATCACGTGGAGCAGCCACTCAAGCTGCTCCAGCATCACGTTCCGCCCTCCGAAGTTGCTGTACAGGGCCTGTTCACCGAGGATGACGTGGAAGGCACGGTCTCCCTCGTAGAGGTACTTCTGCCGCTCCAGGCGCTTGTCCCGGGCGGATTCGATGTCGTCGGGGATGTCGTAGAAGTTGACGACCTGCTTGAAGGTGTCCGCGGCGTAGTCGGCGGTTTGCAGGGCTCCCCAGACGAGCGTCGGGTGCCAGATCCTGAAGAGCTTGGTCTTGGCGTAGACCGGTATGGCCTTCTGCTGCCGGGAGGTCGCGCCGTCCTTGAGCTGTCGCTTCCACTCCAGCCACAGTTCGTTGATGTGCCGCAGAACGGCAATCAGGTCCGCTACCTGATCTTGTTGCCCGGTTGCCTCGCACCAGACGCGGAGGTCTTCCTCGCTCGGCTTCTGCCGGCCGTGCTCGATCCGGGAGACCTTGGATTCGTGCCAGCCGGCGGCGGCAGCGAAGGCACGCCCGCTGGTGTATCCCGCGTCCTTCCGGAACACACGCAGACGGGCGCCCAGGGCCTCTCGTTGGTCTTGTGCCTCTGTGCTCACGGTCCGATGATCAGGGCTTGTACTCGGTGTGGGGAATGGCGAGGCCCCAAAGGAGGTCTCGGATTCGGATGCACTCGGCCACGATCTTGGGATCTGTGATCAGCTCTGATCCGAGAACCCTGCCTTCGGTGTCGAAGTGGCCGACCGCGAGGAGCTTGTCGTCGTAGAGCCACCAGTCGTTGCCCTGTACGGGGAAGGCGATCCCTTCGGGGAGTTGGTGACGCGGAAGCCAGCGGATGTCCTCGCCCACCTCGATGTTCTGTACCGTTAGCGAGTGCTCCCACCGGACGTACTGCGTGTGGGGCTCGGTGATCACCCTGACCCGTCGTACGGTCTTGCCCGCACCCGTGGAACGGCGCATGAGCGACTTCCAGGGGTCCAGCCACTCAAAGTTGTCCGGCTCGCCTCGCTGCCAGCGCGCATAGGGCGTGTCCTCGACCGGGGAGCCGTAGTCGTCTCTCAGCTCTAGGTGGAAGGCGTCGCGCTCGAAGCTGTTGAACAGCTCGTCACGCTGTGCGCTGGTGATCAGGTCCACTCGTCTTCCTCCAAGAGGTGCAAGATCGCGGATCGCGGGACTTCGAGGCAGTCCTCGTAGTCGGGCAGTCGCATCTGACTCAGGGCTTCCGGGTCGCGCATTTTGGGCCCCTGCACGATGCATGTCCCCTGTTTCGTGCAGATCATGATCGGGGCCGAGAAGTTCTTGATCGTCCCGGACGATAGTCCGTCCTTCGTCAGGTGCTCAAAAAGCTCGATGGGGACCTCGACGGCGACGTCCCCTTGGGGGACGTCGAGCTGCATGAGCAGATCGTTCGCGTAGATCTTCCAGCCTTGGATGACGTAGCTGTCTCGGTCACTGGCGTACAGCGTCGGGCTGTCGCCCGGGGTCGAGTTCTTACCAAGGAACCGTAGCTTCATGGTCGCTCTCCCGTCCTCCGCCTTGCGCAAGTTTGCGCGATACACCGATGGTCGACTAGCCGTTCGGGCCCGTCAATCGCGATGCTGCAAACTGCCGCAAGCTTCTTGGGAGTTGGGAACGCCTGGTTCTACGTTCGAGAGGACTTCCCGAGCGACACAGGAACGAGGCGAAGCAATGGCAAGCTTCCGAGGAAGTACCTGTACACCGGCTCGAACGGTCCTCTCGGATCACGCCGAACCCACGACCGTCTCGGAACGTGCCCCCTGCTCGGGGCCCCCGCCGCACCCCAGGTGCATGCCCTGCACGAGAGCCGACGAGGACCGCACGTCGGCCCGCGACGAGGGCGACCTCCGCAGGGAGGGCGCGTGCAACCGGGAGATACTGCGCCACCCCCACCGGGGCCGTCCCCTCTCGGCGCGGTGATCCGCGTGGCGATGACGATCAGAGTCTCGCGCGACAGCGGCCAGACCTACGAGAGCCAGGTCGTTTACAAGACGAGCAAGGACAAGCCCCCTGTCCTTGAGCCCAGTTCGGCCTGGCCCCCGTGCATGTGCTTCCTCTGCAAGGCGAAGAGGCGCCAGGCGTGAAGTGGAAGTGGCCCACGCCCGGCGACCTAGCCCTCGGGGCCCTCTGGGCGGGAGTTGTCGCCCTCTGCGTCAGTCGGATCTCCTCCGGCTGACCCCCAAGTCCCCCGCTCCTCAGGGGGCGGGCTGCAAGTGCCATCACGTTCATCCGACGAAGGAGAAGCCCTTCCCTCCAGAAGAGCTACACCCAAAGACAATAAGACCCCCGCGCCCTGAGTGGGCATGGGGGTCTTCTGGTGTATAGCTATCAGCAGAACAACTGACGCACCGTCAGATTGCTACGGCGCAGCCAGCAACCTGAGCTTTTGGATCTCGCCGTCAGAGAAGCCCAGCTCTGTGCCACCGGGCGCGATCAGCACACCGAGAGTGGTCCCGTAGATGGGGTACATCTCGTCCGTGATGCGGGTGACCATGAGGGAGGCCCGGAGGTTGCCCTCACACGGGCCCGTCGTCTGCGACTCCTCGCAGACGTACAGCACGAGCGGGTACCCGCCGAACGCCTCGGGGACGTACACGGGCATCAGGTCACCGGTCGGCTGCACCTTCTCGCGCACAAGCGCCAGACGTTCGCCATGATCCTTCGGCCACTCAAGCTCTTCGATCGGAGCGTCCAGGTTGGCCGGTATGATGCCCTCGCCGCGCCGCTGGTCCTTCTCCTCGTTCACACCGCGAGGCTAACCGGCACGGACAGCGAAAGCGCGAAGCGCCCCTGCTCGTCGGTCCACCAGCGGCGCAGTTCCAGCCCCGCGGCCGCCAGCTCCCGGCGCACCCCCTCGTGGCGGAACTTCGCCGAGATCTCCGTCCGCAGCTCCTCACCCTCCTCGAAGTGCACCGCGAGGTCCAGCGCGGGGATCTTCACCACGACGGCGCTGCGGGCCCGCAGCCGCATCTCGATCCACTCCCGCCGCTCGTCCCAGAGGGCGACGTGGTCGAAGTCCGCGGGGTCGAAGTCGGCGCCGAGCTCACGGTTGACGACGGCGAGGACGTTCTTGTCGAACTCGGCCGTCACCCCCGCGGCGTCGTCGTAGGCGGCGACCAGCGTCCGCTCGTCCTTGACCAGGTCCGTGCCCAGCAGGAACGCGTCACCGCGCGCGAGCCCGGACCGCACCGCGCCGAAGAAGACCGCCCGCTCCTCCGGCTGGAGATTGCCGATCGTGCCGCCGAGGAAGGCGAGGAGCCGGGGGCCGGGCGTGTCTGGCAGCGCCAGGCCGTACTGGAAGTCGGCGACGAGGGCGTGCACGGTCAGGCCGGGGTTCTCGGCGAGCAGCGTCCGTGCCGCGCCCTCCAGGGCGCTCGCGCTGACGTCGACGGGCACGTAGTGGTCGATGGAGGGCAGTGCCGAAAGGAGGTGGCGGGTCTTGTCGGAGGAGCCGGAGCCCAGCTCCACCAGCGTCCGCGGCCGCAGGACCTCGGCGATCCCGGCGGCCCGGGTGAGGAGGATCTCCCGCTCGGCGCGCGTCGGGTAGTACTCGGGCAGCAGGGTGATCGCGTCGAACAGCTCGCTGCCGCGGGCGTCGTAGAACCACTTCGGGGGGAGCGCCTTGGGGGTACGGGTCAGCCCGGTCGCGACGTCCGCGCGCAGGGCGGCGGCGGTCGCGTCGGCGGGAAGGGTGCGGGTCAGGGCGAACGGACTCACAGAACGGGCTCCTTGAGCGCGGAGTGCGGGGTGAGCGGGGAGAGGGGCGACAGCGCGACGCCGGCGCGGGTGGCGGTGAGCAGGGTGCGGTCGGGGACCTCGGTCCAGGCGGGGTCGTCGTCGTAGGGCTCGGAGGCGACGACGGTCCGCCCCGCGGAGTCGCGAAGACACCAGAGGGAGTCGCCCCACGCGGTCGCCGCGACGGTCGCCCCGTCGGTCAGCAGCAGGTTCAGCCGGGAGCCGGGGGCGGCGCCGGCCACGGCCGCGACCGTGTCCGCGAGGGCGGGCCCCAGGGCCGCGCCGGCGCGCAGCCGGTGCTCGACCAGCGCCCAGACGAACGCCGAGTCGCACCGCGCCGCCAGCCGCAGCACCGCCCCCGGGGGCAGCGCGGCGGCGAGCGCGGCGACGGAGTCCGGCCAGCCGGTCAGTGCCCCGTTGTGGCTGAACAGCCAGGGCCCGGAGGAGAACGGCGCGGTGGCGGCCTCCCCGTCGGCGTCCGCCTCGGTGGCGTCCCGCACGGAGGCGAGCAGTGCCTCGGTGCGCACCACCCGGGCGAGGTCGGCGAACGTCAGGTCGCCCCACACCGGCCCGGCCCGCCGGTAGCGCGCGGGCTCGGGGTCGCCCGGCGCGTACCACCCGATGCCGAAGCCGTCCGCGTTGACCGTGCCGTGCCGCTGCCGGCGGGGCGCCCACGACTGGCGGACGAGCGAGTGCGGCGGCTCGGTCACGGTCGCGCCGATCGGGGATTCCGGCCCCAGGACCGCGAGATGACGGCACATCAGGACGGCTCCGCGTCACGGGCCGTACGGAACCCGGCGAAGATCTGCCGGCGGACCGGCAGGTCCCAGTTGCGGAACGTGCCCCGGCAGGCGACCGGGTCGACGCCGAAGGACCCGCCGCGCAGCACCTTGTGGGCACTGCCGAAGAACACCTCCGAATACTCGCGGTAGGGAAAGGCCCGGAAGCCCGGATACGGCAGGAAGTCGCTCGCCGTCCACTCCCACACGTCGCCGATCAACTGCCGTACGCCCAGCGGTGAGTCACCCGCCGCGTACGCCCCGACCGGGGCCGGGCGCAGATGGCGCTGGCCCAGGTTGGCGCGGGCCGGAGTGGGGTCCTCGTCGCCCCACGGGTAGCGGCGCGAGCGGCCCGAGGCCGGGTCGTGGCGGGCGGCCTTCTCCCACTCGGCCTCGGTGGGCAGCCGCCGTCCGGCCCAGGCGGCGTAGGCCGCCGCCTCGTACCAGCTGACGTGCAGCACCGGCTCGTCCGGCGGTACGGGCTCCACGACCCCGAACCTCCGCCGCACCCAGGCCGTGCCCTCGCGCCGCCAGAACAGCGGCGCGGCCAGCTCGTGGGTCCGCACCTGCTCCCAGCCCTCGGGCGGCCACCAGCGCCGGTCGGCGTAGCCGCCGTCCTCGATGAACCGCTGATAGGCGCCGTTGCTCACCGGCAGGGTGTCGAGGAAGAAGGACGGCACGGAACGGGTGTGGGCGGGCCGCTCGTTGTCCAGGGCCCAGGGCTCGGCGGAGGTGCCCATCGTGAACGGGCCGCCCTCGACGAGGACCTCCGCGGGCAGCAGGCCCGCGTCCGGCGCCGCGGGTGGCGGCTCGGGCGCGGTGAGGGCCGCCGGGCCCCGGCGCAGCTGATGGGTGATCAGCATGGTCTCGTCGTGCTGCTGCTCGTGCTGGGCGATCATACCGAAGGCGAAACCGGACTCCACCAGCGGTGCGCCGCGCAGCGGGGTGGCCGCCAGCAGGTCGAGGACCCGGCCGCGCACGTCCGCGACATAGCCCCGCGCCTCCGCGGGCGGCAGGAGCGGCAGCGCCGGGCGCCGGGCACGCGGGTGCTCGAACGCGTCGTACACCGAGTCGATCTCCGGGCGCAGCGCCGCGCGGCCGCCCACCGCGCGCAGCAGCCACTGCTCCTCCTGGTTGCCGATGTGCGCGAGGTCCCAGACCAGCGGGGACATCAACGGGGAGTGCTGGGCGAGGAGTTCCGGCTCGTCCACGCAGCCGGTGAGCCGCCCGGTGCGCTCGCGCGCCGTGACGAGGGCGGTCACGGCGCGCTGCCGGAGGGGTTCGGGGTCCGGCGGGGTGCTGTTGGTCATGTGCGGCTCTCCTTGCCGATGACGTGGTCGAGGACGTCGTCGGCGGGACATCGGCGCCGGTCGACATAGCGTGCGGTGAAGGAGTCGACGGCGGCCAGCACGCGGGGCGGCGCGCCCAGCCGGGGCAGCGCCTCACGGGCGGCGGCGAAGCAGGTGACGGCGGCCCCGTGCAGCTCGGGGTCGGCGAGACCGTGGCGGGCCGCATTGCGCCACAGGGCGTTGCGTGGTGCGGGATCCGGGCCCGCGGTGTCCGCGAGCGCCTTCACCGAGCGGTAGGCGGTCTCGGCGGCCACCGGGTCGTCGAAGAGCGCGGCGGCCACGGCGAGCGGCACCAGCCAGCCGTCCTCCCCGGGCTGGGCGTCGATCATGCGCAGCTCCAGGTGGCCCCGCGGCCGCACCGGCGGGAACAACGTTGTCAGGTGATAGGCGACGTCACCGGCCGTCACCGGCCGGGGCCGCCCCGAGCGGACCCAGCCCCGCAGGTCCAGGCCCGCGGGCGGCCGCCAGGACGCGGCGTCCTCCGACGGCACGCACATCACCGGGGCGTCCAGCGCGTACCGCGCCCAGGCCGCGCGCGGCTCCAGCGCCTCGTCCGGCGCCAGGGTGCGCCCCGGGTCCATCCGCGTGTACGTGGCCTGCCTGCTGGAGCGCCAGCCGGTCGGGCGGCCCAGGTGGAGGGGGGAGTTGGCGAACGCGGCCACCAGCACCGCGCCCAGCAGGTGCGCGAGCCGCCACCGCCGCCCGAACCCCAGCGGCCCCGGCTCCTCGAAGCCCGCGTCCACGCACACCTGCACGGACGCCGTACGGCACATCACGGTGCGCCCGGCGCCGTTGATGCGGTCGTAGTGGGCCTCCATCGCGTCGTAACGCGGCGTGTCGAGGACGCGGCGGGGCAGGTGCCAGGGGTCCTGGCCGTAACCGGCGAGGACGAGGCCGAGGTCGCGCAGCGCGGGCCTGGCGAGGGCGAGATCGGCGGAGACCTCCGTCACGCAGGAGGCGAGGGACTCCGCGGGCCGGGAGCTGAACTCCACCTGGCCACCGGGTTCGACCGTGAGCAGGGACTTCAGCGGCAGGGTCCGCAGCCGGTCGACGGCGGCTGCCAGCAGGGCCGGGGTGACGGGACGGGCGGGATCGCGAAGATCGTGGACGAGCCATTCCAGTTCGACGCCGAGGCGCCGCGGCGGCCCGGTCTTGAAACAGATCCCCCGCACCAGCGCGTCCACTTCCGCTTCGCCGACGACGCGGGCGGCGCCCGCCCGGTCGGGCTCGGTGTCGGTCACGGTCCGTACCTCCGTCCGTTTCCCGCTTCCTGCTCTCGTTCCCTGTCCGCGTGCGGTCAAATCGTCCCCCTCGCCTCTCACCATGGGCGCAGGGGTCCCTCCGACATTGTGGCCAGCCCTTGACGCGCCCGCCAGAGGAGGGCGTACGGTCCCGAGGTGACCGCACCCGAGGTGACCTCCGACGTCTTCCTCCCCGGCACCTACGCCCGCGGAGTGCCGTACGCCCGCTTCCGCGAGTTACGGGCGAGCGCCCCCGTCAGCCGGATCGGGGAACCGGCCGTGGGCCCCTGGCCGGAGGGCCCCGGCTACTGGGCGGTCTTCCGGCACGCCGACGTCAAGACGGTGCTGCGCACCCCGGAGGTCTACTCCTCGCACCTCGGCGCGACCCAGCTGCGCGACCCCGCCACCGCGGAGGAGCTCGCGTTCGTCCGGGCCATGATGCTCAACCAGGACCGGCCCGGCCACGCCCGGCTGCGCCGCATCGTCGCCTCGGCGTTCACCCCGCGGGCCGTCCGGGAGCTGGAGTCCGTCATCGAGGCCCGCGCGGAGGCGCTCGTGGACGGCGTCGCCGGGCGGGGCGCGGCGGACTTCGTGGAGCTCACCGCAGACCTGCCCGTGCGGATGCTCGCCCATCTCATGGGGGTGCCGGATGAGGACCGGCTGCTGCTGTACGACTGGTCGAACCGCGTCATCGGCTATCAGGACGCCGACCACGCGGAGTCCAGCACCGCCGACCCCGGGGCGCTGAGCCCGATGGGCCGCGCGGCCCTCGCCCACCGCCCGCCGACGTACCGGCGGCCCGACGGCAGCATGATCGGTCCGCGGTCGCGCGAGGGGCTCGCCGACATGTTCGCCTACGCCCACGCGCTGGCCGACGAGGTCCGCCCCGGCAGCGTGCTGGCCCGCATGTGCGGGGGCGGCCTGACCCGCGACGAGTTCGAGACGATGTTCTTCCTCTTCGTGGTGGCCGGGAACGAGACGCTGCGCAACGCCATCCCCGGTGGGCTGCTCACCCTCCTCGGCCACCCCGAGCAGTACGAGCTCTTCCGGACCGAACCCGCCACGACGGACACGGCGGTGGAGGAGGTGCTCCGCTACTGGCCGCCCGTCATCGACTTCCGGCGCACCGCCGCCCGCGACACCGAACTGGCCGGGGTGCGCATCCGGCGCGGCGAGAAGGTCGTCGTCTACCACGCCTCCGCCAACCGCGACGAGAGCGTCTTCCCCGACCCCGACCGCTTCGACATCACCCGCACGCCCAACGACCACGTCAGCTTCGGCTACGGGCCGCACTTCTGCCTGGGCGCCCACCTGGCGCGCACCCAACTGCGGGCCATGCTGCGGGCGGCCGTCGACCGGCTGCCCGGCCTGGAGCTCGCGGGCGAACCGGTGCGGCTGACGTCCAACCTCCAGAACGGGCTCAAGCGACTGCCCGTCAGGTGGCGAACATGTTCGTGAACGGGCCGACGGCGTCCGACACCTCGTGGCCGAAAGGTGTGTTGAAGTCCCAGATCAGGAAGAGCAGGAAGGCGATCATCGCGCTGTAGACACCCGCGAGCAGCAACTCGCGCGGGGAGCGCCGGATCTGGAGGGTGAAGATCAGTCCGACGGCGACCACGGCGCCCCCGATCAGCCCGAACCACACCACGCCCGGCATGGTGTCGTCCGCGTTCTGGGACCGCGCGGAACGCGCGGCGTCCGCGGCCCCCACCTGGTCCAGCAGCGGCTGGTACGACTGCGCCTCATGGTCGTCGCGCGGCACGTACGACGTGACGTCCTCGCGTACTTTGGACAGCAACTGCTCGCTGCGGTCGGTGAGCTCACCCCGCTTGAGCATCACCGGCCACTCCTTGTGCACCACGTAGCTCACATAGGCGTTGACGTCCTCACGGGTGCGGTCCCGGACCGCGGGCGCGTACGCCTGGACCCGCTCGCTGACCTCGTGCAGTGCCTGCGCCTCCGCGCGGACCCCGTCCTGCGCGGCGTTGCGCGCCTCCCAGACGCCGGCGATGGCCAGGCCGAGCACGATGGCGTACACGACCCCGATCATCATCGTCATGTACTCGATCACGTCGGGTGTCTCGGAGGGGTCGTCGTGCTCGCTCAGCCTGCGTTCCCTGAGCACGGTGATCGTCAGGACGACCGCGCACGCGGCGGCCATCGCGAGGGTCAGGACCAGCCACTCGGCCAAGGGGAACCTCCGGGAAGGGCGGGAGAGACAAGGGGGGAAGACAAGGGGGAGCAGGGTGGAGACGGCGTACCGGGCGGGTCAGCCTTGCCCGCCGCCGCCACTGCCACCGCGCGGGCGCAGCATGGCCGCGGCGAGCACGGCCGGGGCGGTGAGCACCAGCATGAGCACGACCGGCGAGGAGCCGCCCGGGGCAGGCTTTCCGGCCGCCTGGTGGTAGGCGCGGGGCGCGATGTGGGCCGCGGCGACCACAGGAGACGGGTTCGGGGGCGGGGGAGCGGACGGGGCCGGGGGTGGCGGCGTCGGTGCCGCGCGTTTCACCGCTACGCGCACGGGGGCCGGGGCGGGCGGCGGGGGAGGAGTGGACCGGGGCGGTGGGGGAGCCGGGGCGCGGGGCGCGGGCCGGGGACCGGCAGGCCGTGCGGGCGGCCGCGGCGCTTCCGGGCATTCGGCGCTGATCACCGCCGAACTCTCCGCGCCGTGCGAGAGGACCGTCAGACAGCCCCGCCCCCGGATGACCACCGAAGTGCCCTCGTCGCCCCCGCCGCCCGAGACCCGGACCTGCCGGTGGCGTCCGTCGTCGATGACGACCGACGGCGAGAGGCCGCCCGGCCCGTCGTCCGTCACGCGGACCGAGGGCGGGCGGCCACCGTCACGCTCACGCTCCGGCGCCGCGGCGCGCGTGGTGCCGGGGACGGCGGTCGCGTGGGACGGGCGCGGCCCGCCCGCCGCCGGCCCGGGGTCACCGTCCGGTGCCGGCGCGCCCGCCGCTGTCGCCAGCACGGCCGCGAAGGTCACCATGCCCGTACGCCCTGCCCGTACCCATCCACTCACGAAGCAGATCCTGGCGGTCGCGCGCGCCTTGAAGCCAATCCCCCGGCGTAATCCCTTCGATGGGATGAAGAACTGTGTGCGTTGTGTGCAGAAACGTAACGTTCAACTCCGGTACGCGGAGGGGCGATCCGGGGCTGCCGCTCTCGGATGTCCCTCACATGCCCGCAGGTGTTCCGCGGGCGTCCCGCAAGTGACTCTCAGATGCGGGAGAAGTCCCCGTGCCGTCCCGCCCCCGCCGCGAAGCGGGCCGCTCCTTCGGCCGCCTCGGCCAAGGAGGCGCTCCCGTGGGCGAGTTCGGCCGCCAGGGCCGCCTCCTCGGGGAGGCCCTCCTGCTCCAGCAGGGAGGCGCGGTCGCCGCGCAGGCACGACTGCGGGAACCGGGCGATCTCGGCGGCCAGTTCCTCCGCCGCCGCGCGGGCCCCGCCGGGCGGTACGAGCCTGTTGGCGAGGCCCATGGCGTACGCCTCCGGAGCGGGCACGGGGCGGCCCGTGAGGATCAGGTCCATGGCCCGGCTCGCCCCGATCAGCCGCGGCAGCCGCACCGTGCCGCCGTCGACGAGCGGCACGCCCCAGCGGCGGCAGAACACCCCGAAGACCGCGTCCTCCTCCGCCACCCGCAGATCGCACCACAGCGCCAATTCCAGCCCGCCCGCGACCGCGTGACCGCTCACGGCCGCGACGACCGGCTTCGACAGGCGCAGCCGGGTCGGGCCCATCGGGCCGTCGCCGTCGGGCGCGACGCGGTTGCCCCGCTCCGTGCCGAAGGCCTTGAGGTCGGCGCCCGCGCAGAACGTACCGCCCTCGCCCCACAGCACCGCCACCCGCGCCGCGTCGTCGGCCTCGAACTCCCGGAAGGCGTCGGCCAGCAGGGCGGCCGTCGGGCCGTCCACGGCGTTGCGCGCGGCGGGCCGGGCGAGGACGACCGTCGTCACCGGGCCGGAGCGTTCCGTACGGACCGTCACAGCGCCTCCTTCGCCCGCGCGCGGTCCAGGATCGGGCCGAGGTCGGCGCCGGTGGGCAGGGTGCCGAACGCGTGGCCCCAGTCGCCGCCCAGCCGGGACGCGCAGAAGGCGTCGGCGACGGCCGGCGTGCCGTACCGCACGAGCAGGCTGCCCTGGAGCACGAGCGTGAGCTGCTCGGCGACGCGGCGCGCCAGCAGTTGGGCGCGGTGCGGGTCGGCGAGCGAGCCGAGGAGGCCGCGCAGGCGCCCCACGGCGGCGTCGAGCCGCGCGTCCGCCCCCGCCGCCGAGCCGACCTCCGCGAAGTAGGCTTCCAGGGCCGCCGGTTCCTTGGCCAGCGCGCGCAGCACGTCCAGCGCGCCCACGTTGCCGGAGCCCTCCCAGATGGACAGCAGCGGCGCCTCGCGGTAGAGCCGGGGCATCCCCGATTCCTCGACGTAGCCGTTGCCGCCCAGGCATTCGAGGGCCTCGGCGGCGTGCGCGCTGCCGCGCTTGCAGACCCAGAACTTCCCGGCGGCGAGCGCGAGCCTGCGCAGCGCGGCCTCCGCGGCGTCCCCCGCCTCGGAGGCGTCGAGCGCGGCCGCCAGCCGCATCGCCAGCACCGTGGCCGCCTCGGACTCCACGGCGAGGTCGGCCAGGACGTTGCGCATCAGCGGCTGGTCGATCAGCTCGGCCCCGAACGCCCGCCGGTGCGCCGTGTGGTGCAGCGCCTGCCGCAGCCCGGCCCGCATGCCGGCCGCCGAGCCGATGACGCAGTCGAGCCGCGTCATGTTGACCATCTCGACGATCGTGCGCACCCCGCGCCCGGGCTCGCCCACCGGCCAGGCCACGGCCCCCTCGTACTCGATCTCCGCCGAGGCGTTGGAGCGGTTGCCGAGCTTGTCCTTCAGCCGCTGGAGGCGCATGGCGTTGCGCGTGCCGTCGGGCAGCACCCGCGGCATGAGGAAGCAGGTGAGCCCCTCGGGCGCCTGAGCGAGCATCAGGAACACGTCGCTCATCGGCGCCGACGTGAACCACTTGTGGCCGGTGACCACATAGGAGCCGTCGCCCGCGGGCACCGCCGTCGTCGTGTTGGCCCGGACGTCCGAGCCGCCCTGCTTCTCCGTCATCGACATGCCCGCGATCAGCCCCCGCTTGCCCAGCGGGGGCCGGAGGCCGTAGTCGTACGTCCGCGAGGCGAGCAGGGGCTCGTAGGCGGCGGCGAGGTCCGGCTGGGCGCGCAGCGCCGGCACCGCGGCGTACGTCATGGAGACGGGACAGCCGTGCCCCGGCTCGGCCTGTGCCCAGACGTAGAACTTCGCGGCGCGCACCAGATGGGCCCCGGCGCGGGGCTCGGCCCAGGGCGCGGCGTGCTGCCCGCTCGCGACGGCCTCGGCCATCAGCTCGTGCCAGGCCGGGTGGAACTCCACCTCGTCCACCCGGTGGCCGTACCGGTCGTGCGTGCGCAGCACCGGCGGGTACGCCTCCGCGAGCCGCGCCCGCTCCTGGACCTCCTCCGATCCGGCGCGCGCTCCCAGCGTGCGCACCTCAGGCTCGCCCCAGCCGCCGCCGTCGCGGCGCAGAGCCTCCAGCAGCGCCGGGTCGTCGGCGGTGGTGAAGCCGGTCAGGGGCGGGGCCTGGTTGAACACGTCGTGGGTGGTGCTCACGGGGGACCTCCGGACGGACGGGTGCGCAGCTGTTCATTACAGTTTTATGATGCGTGATCCAGCACTGTAATGAACAGGGTTTCGACAACCATGGACGACACCGGCAACCGCCTGCCCCTCCGGCCGCTGACCGCGCGCTCGGTCGTGCTCTCCACCCTGCTCGGCCACCACCCGCCCGCGCTGCCCGCCCGCGCCCTCGTCCGCGCGGGCGCGCTCTTCGGCACCGCCGAGGGCACGGTCCGCACCGCCCTCACCCGCATGGTCGCCGCCGGTGACCTCGAACAGCGCGACGGCACCTACCGCCTCACCGACCGCCTCCTCGCCCGCCAGGCCCGGCAGGACGACAGCCGGGCCCCGCGCACCCGGGCCTGGGGCGGCGGCTGGGAGATCGCCGTCGTCACCACCGAGCGCCGGGCCCCCGCCGACCGCGCGGCCCTCCGCCAGGCGATGGCGGCCCTGCGCCTCGCCGAGCTCCGCGAGGGCTGCTGGCTCCGCCCCGCCAACCTCGTCCGCGACCGGCCCCCCGTCGTCGCCGAGCAGTGCGCGGTCCTCACCGGCGAACCCGAGGGCGACCCGGCGGACCTCGCGGCACAGCTCTGGGACCTGGACGGATGGGCGGCGCGTGCGGTCGCGCTGGAGGCGGCGCTCCGCCCCGGCGGCCTCGCCGAGCAGTTCACCGTCTCGGCGGCGGTCCTGCGCCACCTCCTGGCGGACCCGGTCCTGCCGGACGCGCTGCTGCCGCCGCACTGGCCGGGGGAGCGGCTCCGCAGGCACTACGAGGCGTTCGACCACGACTTCCGCGAGCTGCTGCTGAGGCATCTGGAGGTGTAGCCCCGGCTCGCGCCACCGGCCGCCCCGCACCACGCTGGTCACATGATCCGCACCCGCGCAGCGGTCCTGGTCGCGCTGGCCGCACTGAGCGCCGCCCCCGCGACCGCCCCCGCCGACGCCGCGCCGCCGCCGAAGCGGGACGTCTCCGCCTGGCTGCCCTACTGGGAGCCCGGCGCCTACCAGGACGCGCTCGCCCACGCGGAGCAACTGCACACCGTCAGCCCCTTCTGGTACGAGGCCACCGCCGCCGACCGGGTCACGGCGCACCCCGGCGCCGGCGACCGGTCCGTGATCGACGGGCTGCACCAGGCCGGGATCAAGGTCGTGCCCACCGTCACCGAGACCCTCGGCGCCGCCGCGATGGCGGACCTGACTGACGACGCCAAGGCCCGCGCCACACACGTCGAGACCCTGCTGCGCCTCGCCATCGACCTCCCGTACGACGGCCTCGACCTCGACTACGAGCAGATGAACGACAGCGCGAGCGCCCCCGGCCTCGTCGAGCGGGTGCGCACCGGCTTCAGCGCCTTGACCGACGAGGTCTGCGGCAGGCTGCACGCGCTGCGCAAGGAGTGCACGGCGGCCGTCTTCCCCCGCTCCGCCACTCCCGGCCACGACCTCGGCCCCGCCTACGACTACGCCCGGCTGGGCCGCTCCCTCGACCGGCTGCGGATCATGGGCTACAACCTCCACGACGCCCTCGCCCCGCCGGGCCCGCTCTCCACCCCCGACTGGTACGACGAGATCCTGCGCTACGCCACTGCCAGGCTCCCCGCGAAGAAGATCGAGATGGGCATCCCGGCCTACGGCTGGGACCACGCGGTGGGCGACCCCGGCCGGGCCACCCACCGCACCTGGCGGGAGGCCGACGAACTGCGCCGCAGGACCGGCGCGCCCTACGCCCTGGACCCCGTCGCGCACACCCCGCACTTCACCTACACCGAGGACGGAAGACAGCGCGAGGTCTGGTACCAGGACGCGCGCGGGACCGCCGACCACCTGCGTGTCCTGCGGAAGTACGGGGTCGAGGGGACGGCGCTGTGGGCGCTCGGCTTCGAGGACCCCGGCCTGTGGCCCGTCCTCGCGGGAGCCCTGCCCGCCGCCGCTCCGGCGAATATGAGCAGTCGGTGACAGTTCGGCCGCCCGAAGGGCCGAACGTCGCACTGATGTGCTGATGGGACGGATACTGGCCGCATGTCACGCGTGCTTCTGATCGAGGACGACCGAGCCGTACGGGAAGGTGTCACGCTCACCCTGCGCCGCCGCGGCCACGAGGTCGAGGGCGCGGCGACCGGCGAGGCCGGTATCGCCGCCATGGAGACCTTCCGGCCGGACCTCGTCCTGCTCGATCTGATGCTGCCCGACAAGAGCGGCTTCGAGGTGTGCCGCAGGATCCGCGCCACCCGGCAGATCCCGATCATCATGCTCACCGCGCGCGGCGACGACATCGACGTCGTCCTCGGCCTGGAGGCGGGCGCCGACGACTACATCGTCAAGCCCGCCCGCGGCGAGGTCCTCGAAGCCCGGATCCGGGCCGTGCTGCGCCGCGCCGCGCCCGGCGACGGCGGCCCCGACCCGGCGGTGGCCCAGCCGGTCGAGACGCACGGCGACCTCACCATCGACCGCGCCGGCCTGCTCGTGGCCAGGCACGGCCAGGACCTGCCGCTCGCCCCCTCCGAGATGAAGCTGCTGCTGTACCTCTCCTCGACTCCCGGCCGGGTCTTCAGCCGCCAGCAGCTCCTGGAGCACGTGTGGGAGCACAGCTACCACGGTGACGCGCGGCTGGTCGACGCCTGCGTGATGCGCCTGCGGACCAAGATCGAGGAGTCCACGAGGTCACCGCAGTACATCCAGACCGTGCGCGGTTTCGGCTACCGGTTCGGGCCCCTGTGACACGCCGGCTCCTCCCGCGCCCCGGCGGACTGCGCCGCCCGGAATTCCGCCGCCCGAAGCTGCGCGGCGCCGCGAGCGGGCTGCGCGCCCGCCTGGTCGTGGCGTTCCTGCTGGTCGCGGCCCTGAGCGCGCTCACCACGGCCGGGCTGACCTTCCGCTCGGCCCGCACCGCGATCCTCAAGCACACCCAGGACACCGCCATCGACTCCCTGCGCTCGCAGGTGAACTCGCAGGTGCCCGACTACACCTTCCCGCTGACCCCGCAGGCCCAGGCGGACCTCGGCCGCCGGCTCTCCGCGGCGGGCGGCGCGCAGCGCTGGATCATCCACCTCCGCTACCAGGGCGGGGCCATGGTGCCCGCGGCGGACACCAGCCGGACCATCCCGCAGGGGCTGCAGCAGAAGGTCCGCTCTGGCATCCCGGCCTTCCAGCGCATGGACACCGACGGCCCCTGGCTCGCCATCGGCCTGCCCGTCACCTTCAAGGACACCAGCCAGGACTCCGGCCTGGAGGTCTACGCCCAGATGCCGCTCCGCGAGGACGAGGCCAATGTGCAGGCCCTGGTCAAGGCCGCCCAGAGCGGCGCAGTGCCCGCCGTCGCGCTGGCCGCCGTGCCCGCCCTGATCGCCGCCCGCGGCGTGCTGCGGCCCGTACGCGAACTGCGCCGCGCCTCCCGGAAGATCGCCGCGGGCGAGCTCGACACCCGGCTGCGGGTGACCGGCCGCGACGAGCTCGCCGACCTCTCCCGGACCTTCAACGACATGGCCGAGGCCCTGGAGGAGAACGTCGCCGAGCTGCGCCGCATGGAGGCCAACTCGCGGCGCTTCGCCGCCGACGTCTCGCACGAGCTGCGCACCCCGCTGGCCGCCATGACCGCCGTCGTCGACGTCCTCGACGAGGACGCCGCCACGCTCGACCCCGACACCGCCTACGCCGTCCGGCTCATCAGCGAGGAGACGGGGAAGCTCGCCCGCATGGTCGAGGACCTCATGGAGATCTCCCGCTTCGACGCGGGCGCCGCCGCCCTCCACCTCGACGAGGTCGACGTCTCGGAGACCGTCCGCAAGACCCTCCAGGCACGCGGCTGGCAGGACAAGGTGGCCGCCGACCTGCCCGAGGGCGTACGGGCCAGGCTGGACCCGCGGCGCATCGACGTCGTGGTCGCCAACCTCGTCGGCAACGCGCTCAAGCACGGCGGGGAACCGGTCAGCGTCGCCGTCCGCGCCGAGGAACAGGCCACCGGCGACCGGCTGCTGATCGAGATCGCCGACCGGGGCCGGGGCATCGACCCCGACGTGCTGCCGCACGTCTTCGACCGGTTCTTCAAGGCCGACTCCGCCCGCGCCCGCTCCGAGGGCAGCGGCCTCGGCCTCGCCATCACCCTGGAGAACGTCCGCCTGCACGACGGAACGGTGCGGGCCGCCAACGCACCCGGAGGAGGAGCGGTGTTCACCGTGGAACTGCCCCTGCGCCACGGCGGGGGTGAGGAGGCGTGAGGATCCCCGCCGGGAAGCCGCGCGCGGCCGCCGCCGCGCTGCTGCTCACCACGCTCGCGGGCTGCGGTGTCACCACCACCGGCGCGATCGACGCGGGCCAGCCCGCCACGGGCGCGCGGAAGCAGGGCGTGACCAACACCTATGAGGTCAGGCTCTACTTCATGACGCCGACCGGCATGGCCTCCAGCAGCCGGGACGCCGGGGACACGGTCGGCCCGGAGGACGCGGTCGCCCTGCTCCTGAAGGGGACCAACCAGCCGGAGAGGGAACGCGGGATGTACTCCGACCTGCCGAAGATGAACGGCGAGGTCCACGTCACCACCGGCACCATGCGGGTGGGCGTCCAGCTGCCGTACAACGTGGTGAAGCTGTCCCTCGTCGCCCGCAGCCAGCTCGTGTGCACGGCGGCGAACGCCGAGGTGCCCCGGGGGCGGCCGATCCAGGACGTGAAGGTCGAGCTCAGCGGCGGCGGTTCCGTCATCTCGGACCTGGCCTGCGACAACAACAACGCCTTCCCCGCGGCCCAGGTACCCACCAAGGCCGCGGTGGTGCCCGCCCCCTGACAGCGGTCAGATCTTGGGGAAGCTGAAGGTGTAGCCCTCCTGCTTGAGCCAGGGCAGCAGCCGGGCGAGCGCCTCGACCGTCTGGGCGCGCGAGCCGCCGCCGTCGTGCATCAGCACCGTCGGGCCCTTGGCCAGCTCCCGCTCGGCGGTGGCCAGGATCTTGTCGACACCGGGGTGCTCGAAGTCCTTGGTGTCCACGTTCCAGCCGAGCGGGCGCATGCCGTTCTCGGCGGCGATCCGCCGGCTGTCGGGGGTGAACGCCCCGCCCGGAGCCCGGTAGTAGCGCACCGGCTCACCGCCCGACGCGTCCTCGATGAGCTTCTTCGCGTCCAGGATCTCCTTCTCCTGATACGCCACCGGCTTCTTGTCCATGGTGGTGTCGTGCGATATCGAGTGGTCGCACAGCCGGTGCCCCGCCGCCACGACCTTCTTCACCAGGTCCGGGTGCTTCTGGGCGTTCGGGCCGATCATGCAGAAGGTCGCCTTGGCGCCGTACTGCTCCAGCAGGGCCAGGACCTTGGGGGTCCAGGTGGGGTCCGGGCCGTCGTCGAAGGTGAGGTTGACGGTCTTCCCCGGGTCCTCCGAGATCCGTACGATCTCGTCGCTCACGCCCTTCGCGGGCGCGGGACGGTCCGACACCTTGGCGCTGTTCCCACCGCCCCCGCCGTGCTCGGCCGCCACGGCGATGGTTCCCGCGGCCACCGAGAGGACCGCCGCCGCGGCCGCGATCCGGATCGTGTGCTTCTTCTGCAGCGCCATGGCTTCTGCCCTCCCTGTCGGCGGTGATTGACACCAGCGAAGAGGGCCGGGGGCGGAAGGAGGGTGCGCCTGTTACCGATTCATCATGAACCGGGTACAGGGGGCTCATTTCCCGACCCCGGCGCATGACGGTACGTCAGGGGCCGTGCTGGTGCGGACGACCGGCCCGGCGAACGCCTACGCGGCGGAGAAACGCCGCAGCCGGAGGCTGTTGCCGACCACGAAGACCGAGGAGAAGGCCATCGCCGCTCCGGCGATCATGGGGTTGAGCAGGCCGGCCGCGGCCAGGGGCAGCGCGGCCACGTTGTAGCCGAAGGCCCAGAAGAGGTTGCCCTTGATGGTTCCGAGCGTCCTGCGGGCCAGCCGGATCGCGTCCGCCGCGACCCGCAGGTCGCCGCGGACGAGCGTGAGGTCGCCCGCCTCGATCGCCGCGTCGGTGCCGGTGCCCATCGCGAGCCCCAGGTCGGCCTGGGCCAGCGCGGCCGCGTCGTTGACCCCGTCACCGACCATCGCCACCGAACGGCCCTCGCCCTGCAGGCGCCTGACGACGGCGGCCTTGTCCTCCGGCATGACCTCGGCGATCACCTCGTCGATGCCGACCTCGGCGGCCACGGCCTCGGCCACGGCGCGGTTGTCGCCGGTCAGCAGGATCGGGGTCAGGCCCAGCGCGCGCAGCCGCCGGACGGCCTCCGCGCTCGTCCCCTTCACCGCGTCCGCGACCTCCAGCACCGCCCGCGCCTCGCCGTCCCAGGCCACCGCGACCGCGGTACGCCCCGCGGCCTCGGCCTCCTCCTTCGCCCGGGCCAGGCCCGGGGGCAGCGGCATCGACCACGCGTCGAGCAGCTTCTCCCGGCCGACGAGCACCGCGTGGCCGTCCACGACGCCCTGCACACCGAGACCGGGGGCGTTGGCGAAGTCCTCCGGCACGGGCAGCGCGCCCACCCGCTCGGCCGCGCCCGAGGCGATCGCCCGCGCGACGGGGTGCTCCGAGGCGTGCTCCAGCGCGCCCGCGAGCCGCAGCACCTCGGCCTCCGCCGTGCCCTCGGCGGTGTGCACCTTCAGCAGCGTCATCCGGCCCGTCGTGACCGTGCCCGTCTTGTCCAGCACGATCGTGTCGACCTTGCGCGTGGTCTCCAGCACCTCGGGCCCCTTGATGAGGATGCCGAGCTGCGCGCCCCGGCCCGTACCGACCATGAGCGCGGTCGGTGTCGCGAGCCCCAGGGCGCACGGGCAGGCGATGATCAGCACGGCGACCGCGGCGGTGAACGCGGCCGTCAGGCCCGCGCCGCTGATCAGCCAGAAGGCCGGCGTGCCGAGCGCGAGGGCGATGACCACGGGCACGAAGACCGCGGAGATCCGGTCGGCGAGCCGCTGCGCGGCCGCCTTGCCGTTCTGGGCGTCCGCCACCAGCCCGGCCATGCGGGCCAGTTGGGTGTCCGCGCCGACGCGGGTCGCCGCCACGACGAGCCGCCCGCCGGCGTTGAGCGTCGCGCCGGTGACCCCGTCGCCCACCCCCACCTCGACCGGGACGGACTCACCGGTGAGCATCGAGGCGTCCACGGCGGACGCGCCCTCGACGACGGTGCCGTCCGTGGCGATCTTCTCGCCGGGCCGGACGACGAAGTGGTCGCCGACCGCGAGGTCCTCGGTGCGGATCAGCTCCTCGCGGCCGTCGCGGAGCACGGTCACCTCCTTGGCGCCCAGCTCCAGCAGGGCCTTGAGCGCGGCTCCCGCCTTGCGCTTGGAGCGGGCCTCGAAGTAGCGCCCGGCCAGGATGAACGCCGTCACCCCGGCGGCCGCTTCGAGATAGATGTTCCCCGCGCCGTCGCCGCGCGCGATGGTCAGCTCGAAGGGGTGCGTCATGCCCGGCATGCCCGCGCTGCCGAAGAACAGCGCCCACAGCGACCACAGGAACGCGGCCGAGGTGCCCACGGAGATCAGGGTGTCCATGGTCGCCGCGCCGTGCCGGGCGTTGGTGAAGGCGGCGCGGTGGAAGGGCCAGGCCGCGTAGGTGACGACCGGGGCGGTCAGGGTCAGGGACAGCCACTGCCAGTACGTGAACTGCCAGGCCGGCACCATCGCCAGCACGACCACGGGCACGGCGAGGACCACGGCGGTGAGGAGCCGCTGCCGCAGCGTGCGCAGCTCGCCGCCCCCGTCGTCCGCCTCGTCCGCGCCGCCGCCGGGTCCGGGTGCCGGGCCGCTCTTCCGTACGGGCCGGGGCACGGCGGCGGTGTAGCCGGTGGCCTCCACCGTGGCGACGAGGTCGGCGACGGTGAGGTCTTCGCGGTAGGTGACCTTGGCCTTCTCTGTGGCGTAGTTGACGGTGGCCTCCACGCCGTCCATGCGGTTGAGCTTCTTCTCGACGCGCGCGGCGCACGAGGCGCAGGTCATCCCGCCGATGGTGAGTTCGACCTGGGTGGCCGTGGTGCTCATTGCCGACTCCTGAGGCTGAGGTGATACCCCCTGGGGGTATCTGACAGGGACAGGTATACCCCCAGGGTGTATGGCGGGGCAAGGGGTGGACGTGGGGTGGGGTCAATGCCTGGTGGGGGTATCGGCGGCTTGACGGTGCCATGCGGATCAGCCACGCGAGCGCGCCGCAGGTCAGGATGAGCCCGGCGTGGCAGGGCACCTCGCCCGGCCGCCGAGTGGACGTCAGGAAGCGTTTTACTCGAAAAACAGCTGCATCGCGCGCGCCCTGCACTCCGCCGGCGTGCCCCAGGCGGATCGCAGGGCGCGGGCCTTGCCGAGCCACAGCGACAGGTCGTACTCCGCGGTGTAGCCGAGCGCCCCGTGCAGCTGGAGCGCGGTGCGGGCCGCTGCGTACGCCACGTCGCAGGCGGTGGCCTTCGCGGCGGCGACCTCGGCCGTAGCGCTCCGCGCGCCCTTCGCGAGCGCGACCGCCGCGCCGGAGATCAGCGGCCTGGCGAACTCCAGGCCCACCAGCGTGTCCGCCAGCCGGTGCTTGACCGCCTGGAACGCGCCGACCGGCGAGCCGAACTGGGTGCGCTGCCGTACGTACGCCACCGTGCGCTCCAGCAACGCGCACCCCACGCCCAGCGCCTGCGCGGCGACCGCGAACGCCGCGAGGTCCGCCGCGTGCGCCGCCGCCTCCCGCACGGCCGGGCCCGCGGCCAGCACCTCGCCGCCGCCGTCCGGGCGGGCGAGGCGCCGCGCGGGATCGAGCGACAGCCGTACGGGGCCGTGGGCGGTGACCAGCCGCAGGGTGTCCGTGCCCGGTGCCACCGCGAGCACCGCGTCGCACGCGTCCGCGTCCAGCGCGTACGGACCGCCACCGGGCAGCGTCAGGGTGAGCCTCGCCGAGCCGGCGCCGACGCGGGGGAGCCAGGCCGCGGCGGGGGCGGTCTCGCCGTGCTCGGCCAGCCGGGAGAGGAGCGCGGCCGCCGCGACCGTCTCGACGTAGGGTCCGGGCACCGCGTGGCGCCCCAACTCGGTGAAGGCGACGGAGAGTTCCACGGGCGACGTGCCCGAACCGCCGTGCGTCTCCGGCGTGGCCAGCCCGAGGACGCCCATGGCCGCCACCCGCTCCCACAGCGCCAGCCCGGGCCCGTGCTCGCCGCGGGCCCACGCGCGGACGGCCGACGGTGTGTCGGCCTCCTTGAGCATGCGCGCCAGGGCGCGCTGGAAGTCGAGTTGCGCGGTGTCGAGCGAAAGCCTCACGTCATGTCCTCTCGCCGGAGGAGGCGGCGGGGGTCACGCCCGCCGGCGCCCGCGGGGCAGGCCCAGCAGGCGCTCGGCCACCACATCCCGCTGGATCTCGTTCGTCCCCGCGTAGATCGGCCCCGCCAGCGCGAAGACATAGCCCTCCGCCCACGGGCCCGCCGCCGAATTGCCCGCTGCCAACTCGCCCTGCGGGCCCAGCAGATCGAGCGCCGTCTCGTGCAGCGCGAGGTCCAGTTCGGACCAGAAGATCTTGTTGAGGCTGCTCTCGGCCCCGAGCGAGCCCCCGGCGGACAGCCGCTCCGCGTGGGCGTACGTGAACAACTGGTACGCCCGCGCCCTGATGGCCGCCTCGGCCACCCGTTCCCGGAGCGCCGTGTCGCCCGGATCCGCCCTCTCGCGCCACAGGGTCACCAGCCGGCGCGCGGTGGCGAGGAAGCGGCCGGGGCTGCGCAGGGTCAGCCCGCGTTCGTTGCCCGCGGTGCTCATGGCGACGCCCCAGCCCTGCCCCGGCTCGCCGATCACGTCCGCGTCCGGCACCAACACGTCGTCGAGGGAGATCTCCGCGAAGGCCGGCCTGCCGTCGAGGCGGCCGATCGGACGCACCGTCACCCCGGCCGCGTCGAGCGGGAACATCACGTACGTCAGCCCGTGGTGCGGTGGCCGGTCCGGGTCGGCGTGGCTGCGGAACAGCCCGAAGGCCCGGTCGGCGAAGGCCGCGCGCGACGACCAGGTCTTCCGGCCGCGCAGCACCCAGCCGCCCCGCTCGCGCACCGCGACCGACCGCAGGGCCGCGAGGTCGGAGCCCGCCTCGGGCTCCGACCACGCCTGCGCCCAGACCGTCTCGCCGCTCGCCATCGCCGGCAGCAGGCGGGCGCGCTGCTCCTCGGTGCCATGGGCGAAGAGGGTGGGGGCGAGCAGGCCGATGCCGTTCTGGGTGACCCGGCCGGGGGCGCCCGCCGCGTGGTACTCCTCCTCGAAGAGCAGCCACTCCAGCAGCGAGCGGTCCCGGCCGCCGTACGCCGCGGGCCAGGAGACCACCGACCAGCGGTCGGCCGCCAACTCCCGCTCCCACTCCCGGTGTTCGGAGAACCCTTCCCGGGTCTCCAGCGAGCGCAGGGGAGTGCCCGGCACGTGCGCGGCGAGCCACGCGCGGGCCTCGGCGCGGAACTCCTCCTCCTGTGCCGTCAGGTCCAGGTCCATCAGGCGCCGCGCCCCTTCGCCTTCATCGCGTCGATGTCCATGCCGCCGAGCGGATCGTCGCCGGTTTCGGCGTTGTGGGCGTGCGCGAGGTGGTGGAGGGCGAAGGCCGCGTCGAGACCGCTGTGCAGCCCCTGGAGATCCTCGGCCTGGTTCACGGCCCGCTTCGCGAGGGCGAGACCCATGCGCGGCATCGCGGCCATCCGGGTCGCCAACGCCTGTGATCTCACGTCGAGTTCCTCGCGCGGCACCACGTGGTTGACCATGCCGATCTCGTACGCGCGCCGGGCGTTCATCCGGTCGCCCGTATAGAGGAACTCCTTGGCGACGCGCGGCGGCATCACCCATGGATGGGCGAAGTACTCGACACCGGGGATGCCCATCCGGACGACCGGGTCGGCGAAGAAGGCGTCCTCGCTCGCCACGATCAGGTCGCAGACCCACGCCAGCATCAACCCGCCCGCCACACAGGCGCCCTGGACCGACGCGATCAGCGGCTTGGGCAGTTCGCGCCACCGCCGGCACATGCCGAGATAGACCTCGGCCTCGCGGGCGAAGCGGTTGTCCGCGCCCGCCTTGCCGCAGTGGTCCCACCACAGGCCCGCCCGGCGCGCGTGCGGGAGATGGGCGTCGCGCTCCGGGGTGCCGATGTCATGGCCCGCGGAGAAGTGCTCACCGGCCCCGGCGAGGATCACGACCTTGACCCCGTCGTCCCCCGCGGCCCGCTGGAAGGCGTCGTCGAGGGCGTAGGTCATCGCCGAATTCTGCGCGTTGCGGTACCGCGGCCGGTTCATCGTGACCGTCGCGACCGGGCCCTTCCGCTCGTAACGCACTGTCGGGTCAGTGGACATGCCCATCCTTCCCTAACAAGTGTTTGGTAGGTTAACGTACGGCCATGAGCAGCGTCGAGGAGTCCCGCACGGAGTCCCGCACCGCCTCCCGGCCCGCACCGCCGCCCTATCTCCCCGGCCACGGACTGCTGTCGGGCCGCACCGCCGTCATCACCGCCGCCGCGGGCACCGGCATCGGCGGCGCCACCGCGCGGCGGTTCCTCGAAGAGGGCGCACGCGTCGTGCTCGGCGACGCCCACGCCCGCCGGCTCCGGGCGACCGTCGCGGCGCTGTGCGACGGCTTCGGCGCCCGGCAGGTCGCCGGACTGCCCTGCGACGTCACCGACGAGGCCCAGGTCACCGCCCTGTTCGAGCTCGCCGAGGAACGCCACGGCGCGCTCGATATCGTCGTCAACAACGCGGGCCTCGGCGGCACCGCCGATCTGGTGGACATGACCGACGAGCAGTGGGACAAGGTCGTCGACACCTCCCTGAACGGCACCTTCCGCTGCACCCGCGCCGCCCTGCGCCGCATGCGCGCCACGGGCGCCGGGGGCGTCGTCGTCAACAACGCCTCCGTCGTCGGCTGGCGCGCCCAGCGCGGACAGGCCCACTACGCCGCCGCCAAGGCGGGCGTCATGGCCCTCACCCGCTGCGCCGCCGTCGAGGCCGCGGCCTACGGCGTACGCGTCAACGCCGTCGCACCCAGCCTCGCCATGCACCCCCACCTCGCCAAGGTCACCACCCCCGAACTGCTCGCCGAGCTCACCGCGCGCGAGCCCTTCGGCCGCCCCGCGGAACCCTGGGAGGTGGCCAACGTCATCGTCTTCCTCGCCAGCGGCTACTCCTCGTACATGACGGGGGAGACGGTCTCCGTCAGCGGCCAGCACGCGTGACCGAGAATGACCCCGTGCCGAACAGCAAGCAGACCACCGCGAACCCCGCCGCCCCCGAGCGGCGCCGCGAACTCCTCGCCACCGCCGCCGAGGTGTTCGCCGCCCACGGCTACAACGCCACCACCGTCCGCCGGATCGCCGACGAAGCAGGGCTGCTCGCGGGCAGCCTCTACTACCACTTCGACTCCAAGGAGTCGATGCTCGACGAGATCCTCTCCACCTTCCTGGCCGAGCTCTGGGCGGGCTACGACGCCGTGCTCGCCGCCGGCCTCGGCCCCCGCGAGACGCTGGAGGCCCTCGTCACCGAGTCCTTCCGCGAGATCGACCGGCACCGCCCCGCCGTCGCCATCTACCAGAAGGAGTCCCGCCACCTCGCCGCCCGGCCCCGCTTCGCCTATCTCGCCGACTCGCAGCGCAGGTTCGAGAAGGCGTGGCTCGGCACCCTGCGGCGCGGTGTCGCCGAGGGGATGTTCCGCGCCGACCTTGACACCCGGCTCACGTACCGCTTCGTACGCGACACCGTGTGGGTCGCCGCGTCCTGGTACCGGCCGGGCGGACAGCACACGCCCGAGGAGATCGCCCACCAGTACCTGTCGATGGTCCTGGACGGCATCGCCGTACCGGACTGACGGACCCTCAAGGAGCGGCCATGGCCGAGGCATACATCGTCGATGCGGTGCGCACCCCTGTCGGCCGGCGGGGCGGCGGGCTCTCCGCCGCCCACCCCGCCGACCTCGGAGCCCATGTGCTGCGCGCCCTGATGGGCCGGACGGGCGTGGATCCGGCCGCCGTCGACGACGTCGTCCTCGGCTGCCTCGACGCGGTCGGGCCGCAGGCCGGTGACATCGCCCGCACGAGCTGGCTGGCCGCCGGCCTGCCCGAGGAGGTCCCGGGCGTCACCGTCGACCGGCAGTGCGGCTCCGGGCAGCAGGCCGTCCACTTCGCCGCCCAGGCCGTGCTCTCCGGCACCCAGGACCTCGTCGTCGCGGGCGGCGTGCAGAACATGTCGCAGATCCCCATCGCCTACGCCTCCCGCCGGGCCGCCGAACCGCTGGGGCTCGCCGACGGCCCGTACGCCGGGTCCGACGGCTGGCGGGCCCGCTACGGCGACCGGCCCGTCAGCCAGTTCCACGGCGCCGAGATGATCGCCGAACAGTGGGGCATCAGCCGCGCGGCCATGGAGGAGTACGCGCTGCGCTCGCACCGGCGGGCCGTGCGCGCCGCCGACGAGGGGCGCTTCGACCGCGAACTCGTCCCCTGGGGAGGCGTCGACGCCGACGAGGGCCCGCGCCGCGACACTTCGGCGGCGAAGATGGCCGCGCTCCCGCCCGTCCTCACCGGGGGCACGCTCACCGCCGCCCTCTCCTCCCAGATCTCGGACGGGGCGGCCGCCGTCCTGATCGCGAACGACCGCGCCCTGCGCGACCACGGGCTCACCCCCCGGGCACGCGTCCACCACCTGTCCGTACGGGCCGAGGACCCCATCCGCATGCTGTCCGCACCCATCCCCGCGACGGCCCGCGCCCTGAAGCGGGCCGGTCTGGCGATGGATGCCATGGACCTGGTCGAGATCAACGAGGCGTTCGCCTCCGTGGTCCTGGCATGGCTCCAGGAGACGGGGGCGGATCCTGACCGGGTCAATGTCAACGGAGGCGCGATCGCTCTGGGGCATCCGTTGGGGGCGACGGGGGCTCGGCTGCTGACGACGTTGCTGTGCGAGCTGGAACGGCGGGGTGGGCGATACGGGTTGCTGACGATGTGTGAGGGCGGGGGACAGGCGAATGTGACGATCGTGGAGCGGCTGTAGGGGAGGAGCGGAGCCTTGTAGGAGCCTTCGGGCTGTCCTCCGTGCAGCCGGAAGAGCGGTGGTGCACCCGCCCCGGCGGAACGGACCTCAACCGTGCACCGGGGCGGGCGGTGGTGCCTGCCCCTCCGTGATCGGCATGCACCTCTCGGGGGAGTAAGGCGCATCAACGGAGGGACAGGCGGTCTGGCGGGCCTCAGATGCTCCGAGGTCCGAGTCCGAGAGTGGCGCGCTCTTCGGTGGTGGCCAGTCGGACGGCGCGCTTGTCGGCGGTCCACTCGGGCGGCGGGGCGCCCTTCGCCCCCTTGAGGGTGTACCTCTCGCCGTCGAAGGCGACGCTGACGCCGATGCGGTTGGTGGACGTGTCCACCACGAGTGCGCCGGATCGGTAACCAGTCCAGGGGTCGGCGGACACGATCACTCCTCTCCGTAGTTCTTTCACTACCGGGGAGGTTCAGCGTGGCCCACGCCTGGGCACCCTTCAAGCTGTAGAAGAGGAATGAAGGGATGGTCAAAGTCACTTGAACCGCAAGGAGTTGAACCCGGACGCCTCGCCACAGGCGGCCTACGGTGCACGTCTACGCAGCTTGCGTGAGGCGCGCGGCTGGACTCAAGACGACCTTGCCGCACGCATGGAATACTCCAGTGTGCATATCTCGGCAGTTGAAACTGGCCGGAAGCCTCCAACTCTTCGCTTCTCGCGTAGCGCGGACAAGGTGTTCGGCATCGACGGCACCGCAGACTCGTTCGATCGCGAGTGCCGCGCGATCAAGACCGGTTCGCTGCTGGAGGGATTCCCGGAGTACGTCACGCACGAGGGTCGGGCTGTAGAGCTCCGGCTTTACGAGATCGGGATCATTCCCGGCCTGTTGCAGACTCCCGAATACGCACGGGTTCTGGCTGACAGCGCTGTACGCCGAGGAGCCATCACACCCGAACAGGCCGACGAACGCGTTTCGTTTCTGGCGAATCGCCAGGCAGCGCTGATGCGGCCCCATCCACCCATGGTGTTCGTGACTATGGACGAAAGCTGCATCTGTCGTACTGTCGGCGGTCCCATCGTCATGGACAACCAGTTGGCGCGCTTGGTCGAGTTCGCTGAATTGCCCAACACGCTGCTACAGGTGGCGCCGTACGCGATAGGCGAGCGTCGAACGTTTGACCTGCCCGTCAACCTCTTGACCTTGCCGGACCGGTCCCTGATCTGCTACGCCGAGTCTCAGGCGCAAGGCAATCTCGACCGCGAGAGTACATCCGTAGTGCCCATGTTGACCGCCTACCATCAGCTACAGGCCGAAGCGCTGTCGCAGGCGGCATCTGTGGCCATGATCGAGCAGGTACGAAAGGGCACACCGTGACGACCACGACCGACTCCTTCCGCTGGTTCAAGTCTTCCTACAGCAACAACGGCGGCAACTGTATAGAGGTCGCCGCCGACCTCGTCGTCACGAGCGGTACTGTCCCCGTCCGTGACAGCAAGGACCCCAACGGGCCAGTGCTCACCTTCCCCTCCGGCGCCTGGTCCTCGTTCGTGACCGGCGTCAAGGACGCGTCGGAGCCGGGTCTGTAGCCCCTGGCCGGCCCCGGCCTGGCGCGAGCGGGCCGGGGCTCGCCTGCGGATGGAGGCCAGTCGGTTTCACCGTCCCGACCCCAAAGACGCCAGCACCTCCGACGCCTCCGACACCACCCGCTCCACCAACTCCCCGCACGACGGGAGGTCGTCGATCACTCCCGCCACCTGCCCCGAAGCCATCACCCCCGCATCCGTGCGGCCGTCCACCATCGCCGCCCTCAACAACATCGGCGTGCTCGCGGCCAGCAGCACCTGACTCCACGTCAACTCCGCGTCGCGCCGCATCGCCACCCCTTCCCGAAGTATCCGCACCGGACCCAGCCCCGACACCTCGCGGAACGCGAAAGCGTGCCGCGCGGCCCGTACGAGCCCGGCGGTGCGCCCCGACCGTTCCAGTGCCGTGACGAAGGGCGTGCGCAGCATCCGGTGGGGGAGGCCGTCGACCTTCGTGGTCACCGTGACGTCCGTGACGGACGCGGCGAGGTACGCGGCCTTCACCGCCGCCGGGACGGGGCTGTCGGAGGTGAGCAGGAAGCGCGTGCCCATGGCGATCCCGGCCGCGCCGAAGGCCAGCGCGGCCGCCAGTCCGCGCCCGTCGTGGAAGCCGCCCGCCGCGATCACCGGGATGCCGACCGCGTCCACGACCTGGGGCAGCAGTACCGTCGTCGCGACCCGGCCCGTATGGCCGCCGCCCTCGGCGCCCTGCACCACGACCGCGTCCGCGCCCCACGCCGCGACCTTCTCGGCGTGCCGTCGCGCGCCCACCGAGGGGATGACGACGACACCGGCGTCCTTGAGGCGGGCGATCAGCTCCCGCGAGGGGGCGAGGGCGAAGGAGGCGACGCGTACCCCCTCCTCGATGATCAGGGACACGCGCTCGGCCGCGTCCCCGGCGTCCGCGCGGAGGTTGACGCCGAAGGGGCGGTCCGTGCGCGAGTGCACCTCCCGGACCGCGTCGCGGAGCTGATCGAGCGTCATGGTCGCGGAGGCGAGGATGCCCAGCGCCCCCGCGTCCGCCGAGGCCGACACCAGCCGGGGCCCCGCCACCCAGCCCATGCCGGTCTGGACGACCGGGTGCCGGACGCCCGTCAGCTCGGTGAGCGCGGTCCTCACGTCCGCACCTCGCCAGCCCGCAGGGTGTGCGGGTCGAGGACGTCGCGGATCAGGCGCAGTTCCCCGGCGGTCGGGGCGCGGGTGCGCGGCGCGTGGTCCGGCACGTCGAGCCGGAAGCCCGTCGCCGCCCGCAGCTCCTCGGCGGTGACGCCGGGGTGCAGGGAGTTCACCCGCATCGTGCGGTCCGGCGTCTCGAAGTCGAGTACGGCCAGGTCGGTGACGACGCGGGGGATGCGGTGGAAGCGTGTGGCGGACGGGCCGGCGGCGGCCGCCCGGTCGTAGCCGACACCGCAGACCATGTCGACCTTCTCGACCAGCACCCGGGGGGAGTGCCGCGGGATCCAGTAACTGGTCGGATGGTTCAAGGAGTTGGCCGGAGCGCCGCGCACGCCGAGGAGCTGCCGGGCGGGCCGCGCCCAGTCGCCGACGCACGAGATGTTCTGGTTGCCGTACCGGTCGAGCTGGCTCGCGCCCATCATCACATGCCGTCTGCCGCCCGTGACCAGCGCGAGGTGGCGGCGGAAGGGCAGCCACCCCTCGACGGCCGTGGCGGGCTCGCCCAGCGCCGGCACGTCGGCGATCAGCATCGCCTCGCCGTCCGTCAGCAGCAGATCCGGCGAGAACGTCAGCCGCGCCAGCCGCGCGCCGATCGTCGGCACCACCCCCATCGGGCTCGCCAAAATCTCGCCGTCGCCGCGCCACGCCTCCGCGCACGCCACGACGCACACCTCGGCCCTGGTCGCCGTCACGCCGCCGCCCCCTTGAAGTCCGCGACGGCCGCGCGGTAGGCGTCCTCGTCGCCCGAGAGGAAGCGGGCCGTGAACTCCCGCCATCGCACCGGGTCGGCGGCCGCCTCGGCGTACGCGGCCTGGAACGTCTCGTCCCGTTCGTAGTCGGGCACGCAGGACGTGAAGTGGGCGCCGCCCGGTGCCTCGACGACGCCGTTGACGCACGTCCGCTGCACCAGCAGCGTCTGCGGCCCGCCCCCGGCGGCGAACTCCGCGCTGTCGACGACGCGTTCGCAGGAGACGTACGCCTCCCGCGCGGCCTCGCAGAAGAGGTCGTCGAAGTACGGATCGGGGCCGAGGTACTGGGCGTTGCCGCGGGCGTCGGCCCGGTTGAGGTGCACCAGCGCGGCGTCCAGCGTCAGCGCGGGCACCGCGACGTACTCCTCGCCGTCCTCGTACGGTGAAGTGACGGTGCGCAGGCGCGGGTTGACCGTCATCACGTCGGAGCCGAGGCCGGCCCGTACGGGCAGGAACGACAGCCGGTGCGCGGCCGCCGTCAGCCCCCACATGAACATCGCCTCGTCCAGCTCCGTCAGCTCGATCTCCCCGCGCTGCCGGGCGGTCCGGAAGTGCGGTTCGAGGGGGATGGAGTCCAGCGTGGCGAAGGGGGCGACGAGCCTGCGGATCCGCCCGGCCGCCGCCAGCAGGCCCACGTCCGGGCCGCCGCAGGACACGACGGTGAGGTCGCCGACGCCCGACCGCAGCAGGGCCCGCACCAGCGCCATCGGCTTGCGCCGCGAGCCCCAGCCGCCGATGCCGACCGTCATCCCGCTCTCCAGGCGGGCGACGGCCTCGTCCGCGGTCATCCTCTTGTCGGTGGTCATGGCTTCCGCTCCTTCCCCGCCCCGCCCTGGACGAAGGCGTCCCGTCGCCGGTCCGCGACCCCGCTCAGGCCGGCCTCGAAGGTGAAGCTCTGTTCGTAGCGGTAGCTGCGGTGGACGTCGACCGGGTCGATGCCGTTGATGGCGGCCTTGGCCATGCGCAGCAGCGTGCCGTCCTTGGCGGCGATCTCCCGCGCCAACTCCAGGGCCGCGTCGGACAGTTGCCCGCGTGTCACGACCCGCCACACGGCGCCGTGCCGGTGCAGCTCCTCGGCGGTGACCGTGCGCGAGGTGTAGTAAAGCGTGCGCATCAGGTGCTGCGGCACCAGCCGCGAGAGGTGGGTGGCCGCGCCCAGCGCGCCCCGGTCCAGCTCGGGCAGGCCGAAGGTCGCGTCGTCGGAGGCGACGACGGCGTCGGCGTTGCCGACGAGTCCGATGCCGCCGCCGAGGCAGAAGCCCTGCACGGCGGCCACGACCGGGACCTCGCAGTCGTAGACGGCCGAAAAGGCCGCCGCGCAGCCGTGGTTGGCGCCGATCAGGGCCTGCCGGCCGGGGGAGCGCTGGATCTCCTTGAGGTCGACGCCGGCGTTGAAGCCGCGCCCCGCGGCGCCGAGTACCACACAGCGGACCGCGGGATCGCTGCCCGCCGCGCGGACGGCTGCGGCGAGGTCGTACCAGCCGCGCACGGGCAGGGCGTTGACCGGAGGGAAGTCCACGGTGACGACTGCCACGGCGGATTCGGGGCGGGAGGTGGAGACACCCATCGGAGGATCAGCTACCTTTCCACCAAACGTTTGTTAGGTGTGAAGGTAGCAGCGGACAGGCCGACGCGGGAGGTGCGAAGTGGGCGGAGCCGAGGGGGAGTCGGGCCGGGTCGTCGTCGTCACCGGCGGGACGCGCGGCGTCGGCACGGGCATCGCGCGGGCGTTCCTGGACACCGGGGCGCGGGTGGTCGTCTGCGCACGCAGGCCGCCGGAGCGGCCGGTCGCCACCGAGCGCGGCAGCGCCCGCTTCCTGCCCGTCGACCTCCGGGACGCGGACGGCGTACGGGCCTTCTTCGCCCGGGTCGACGAGGCGTACGGGCGGCTGGACGTACTGGTCAACAACGCCGGGGGGACGCCCTTCCAGCCCCTCGGCGAAGGAGCGGACGAACGCCACGCCCGCGTCCTCGGCCTCAACCTCCTCGCGCCGCTGACCGCGTCGCTCGCCGCGTACCGCGTCATGCGCCGGCAGCCGGAGGGCGGGTGTGTCCTCATGACCGGCAGCGTGAGCGGCACCCGCCCCTCGCCCGGCACCGCCGCCTACGGTGCGGCCAAGGCGGGGCTGGAGCACCTCGCCCGCTCCATGGCCGTCGAATGGGCGCCCGCGATCCGGGTCAACACCCTCGTCCTCGGCATGGTCCGCACCGCCTCGGCGCACCTCCACTACGGCGACGAGGACGGCGTCGCCGCCGTCGCCCGGACGGTGCCCGCCGGGCGGCTCGCCGAGCCCGGCGAGATCGGCGCCGCGGCCGTCTTCCTCGCCTCCGCGGACGCCGCCTACATCACGGGCGCGAGCCTGCTCGTCCACGGTGGCGGGGAACGCCCCGCCTTCCTCGACGCCGCGACCGTCCACCACGAGGAGCGCTGACATGCCCGTCGGACCCACCGGAATCTGCGCGGGACGCGTCGCCGTCGTCACCGGCGCCGGCCGCGGCCTCGGCCGCGCGCACGCGCTCGCCCTCGCCGCCGAGGGGGCCAAGGTCGTCGTCAACGACCTGGGGGTGGAGCTCGACGGGCACGGCGGCTCGGCGGACCCGGCCCGGCGCGTCGCCGAGGAGATCACCGCGCGCGGCGGCGAAGCGGTCGCGCACCACGGCGACATCGCCACCGACGGGGGCGCCGCGTCCCTCGTCGCGACCGCCCTGGACACCTACGGGCGGCTCGACGCGCTCGTCAACAACGCCGGGTTCCTGCGCGACCGGATGCTCGTCAACCTCGGCGAGGACGACTGGGACGCGGTCGTGCGCGTCCACCTCAAGGGTCACTTCCTGCCGCTCCGGCACGCCGTCGCGCACTGGCGCGCCGAGGCCAAGGCCGGCCGTCGGCCCGCGGCGCGCGTCGTCAACACGGCCTCGGGGGCGGGACTGCTGGGCAGCGTGGGACAGGCCAACTACGCGGCGGCCAAGGCCGGGATCGTCGCCCTCACCCTCGTCGCCGCCGCCGAACTCGCCCGCTACGGCGTCCAGGTCAACGCCATCGCCCCCGCCGCCCGCACCCGCATGACCGAACGCGCCTTCGCCGCCACGATGGCCGCGCCCCCGGCCGGCTTCGACGCGATGGCCCCGGCCAACGTCTCCCCGCTGGTGGTCTGGCTGGCCTCCGCCGGCTCCGCGGACGTCAGCGGCCACGTCTTCGAGGCCGACGGCGGCCGCATCACGGTGCTGGAAGGCTGGCACCCGGGCCCGACGGCCGACAAGGGCTCCCGCTGGTCTCCGGCGGAGGCGGGAGAAGCGGTCCGAGACCTGCTGAAGGCGGTGCGCCCGCCGGGGGCCGTGTACGGGGCGGGCTGAGCGCGCTCTCCCGCCCCGTGCCGGGGCCCGACTACGACACCACGTCCTTCCCCCGGAAGTGCCGGAACGCGAAAGCGAGGAGCACCAGCGCGTACGACACCGACACCGCCGTGCCCTTGACCATGCCCGACCACTCCAGGTGCGGCTGGAGCGCGTCCGCCCAGGCGAACTGCCAGTGCGCCGGGAGGAAGTCGCGCCAGTGCCCGAGTGCCGTCACCGCGTCCAGGACGTTGCCCACGATGGTCAGGCCCACCGCGCCGCCCACCGCGCCCAGGGGCGCGTCCGTGACGGTCGACAGCCAGAACGCGAGTCCGGCCGTCACCAACTGCCCGACGAAGATGTACGCGACGACGATCGCGAGCCGCTCGACCGCCGTGCCACCGGGCAGCGAGCCACCGGTGGGGATCTGGAGCGGCCCCCAGCCGTACGCCGCCGTGCCCGCGGCCAGGGCCACCACCGGCAGCAGCACCATCGCGGCAGCGCTGAAGCCCAGCGCCACGGCCAGCTTGCTCAGCAGCAGCCGCGCCCGCGGCACCGGTGCCGCCAGCAGATAGCGCAGGGACGACCAGCTCGCCTCGGACGCCACCGCGTCACCGCAGAACAGCGCCACCGGCACCACCAGCAGGAAGCCAGCCGAGACGAACAGGCACGTCGCCGCGAAGTTGACGCCGGAGGAGGTCGCGGTGTCGATCAGCGTCACCCTGCCGTCCCGCCCGCTCGGCTGCCCGCCGATCGCGAAGGCCGCGATCAGGACGAACGGCAGCACGGCCAGGACCGCCCCGACCACGAGCGTGCGCCGTCGCCGCAACTGCCGCATCGCCTCGACCCGCAGCGGCAGCGTGTGCCGCGCGCGATAACCCGGCGCGGCCTCCGGGGCGATGTCCGTCGCCGTGCTCATGCGGAGCCTCCGATCAGGGTCAGGAACGCGTCCTCCAGACGGCGGTGCGGACCCACACGCTCCACCGGGACCTCCAGCCGGACCAGCTCCGCCAGCAGCGCCGCCGCGCTCATCCCGTCGAGCTCCACCAGCAGCCCCTCGTCCGTCCGCACCGCGGACGCCACGCCCGGCAGCGCCGCCACCTTCTCGGCGACGGCCTCCGCCGGCCCGCCCTCGACGCCGACCAGCAGCGTGTCGCCCGAGCCGACGATGTCCGCGACGGGACCGGCCGTGACCAGCCGCCCGCGGTCCATCACCACCAGGTGCGTACAGCTCTGCTCGACCTCGGCGAGGAGGTGGCTGGAGACGATGACCGTGCGCCCGGCCGCCGCGTAGCGGATCATCACCTCGCGCATCTCCCGGATCTGCGGCGGGTCGAGACCGTTGGTCGGCTCGTCCAGGATCAGCAGGTCCGGCAGTCCGAGCATGGCCTGCGCGATCGCGAGCCGCTGCCGCATGCCCTGGGAGTACGTCCGCACGGCGCGCTCCAGCGCGGAACCCAGCCCGGCGATCTCCAGGGCCTCGTCGACGTGGGCGTCCTCGGCCGGGCGGCCGGTGGCCTGCCAGTACAGATCGAGGTTGGCACGGCCGGACAGGTGCGGCAGGAAACCGGCGCCCTCCACGAACGCGCCGACCCGGGACAGCACCGGCGCGCCCGGCCGGATCGCGTGCCCGAAGACCCGCACCTCGCCACCGTCGGGCCGGATGAGGCCCATGAGCATCCGCAGGGTCGTGGTCTTGCCCGCGCCGTTCGGGCCGAGCAGACCGAGCACCTGCCCCCGCTCCACCCGGAAGGACAGGTCACGGACGGCATACCGGTCGGCGGACTTGGCGTAGCGCTTGCTCAAGTCCGTGATCTGCAACGGCACCTCGGCGAGCGCCGGATCGGGCGCGGGCACGGCCGCGCGCCGCCGCCCGGTCAGCAGCACGGCCGCCGCGACGGCGGCGCCGGCCACCGGCAGCCCCCACGTCCACCACGGCAGCGCGGCCGAGGCCGTCCGCACCTCCGGTGCCGTCGGCACGCTCAGCCCGCCGCCCTCCAGGGCGACGGTGTACGTCGCGGGCCGGGCCGGCGAGGCGTAGGCCAGGTCCGTGGCGGCGAGCACGAGCCGCATCCGGTGCCCGGCCTCGAAGGTGTGGTCGATGGCGGGAAGCCGCAGCTCGACCGTCCGGCCGTCCTTGGCGCCGGTCACCCGCGCGGGCGCGACGAGCTGCGCGGGCAGCACCTGCTGCCCGTTGGGCCCCACGTCGTAGACCTTGGCGAAGAGGACCGCCTCCCCGGAGTCCGAGGTGACCTTCGCCCTGACCGTCGGCGACCCGGTGACCCGCACCCCCTCCGTCAGCCGCGCGGATTCGAAACGGGCGTACTGACCGGGGAAGTCCAGCGAAAGACCCACGCCCAGCCCCGACAGCTGCGACACCGCGCCGATCCCCGGCACTGCGGAGATCGCCGGAGGCGCGGCACCCGCGGGATTGCCGAACGACTGCGGACGGCCGGTCAGCGGGACCGCGCGAGCGTCGTTGCGCAGCCCCGGATAGCGGTCCGCGCTCGCGCCGCGCACCTGTGCCTTGCCGTCGGTGGTGTCGATGCCACCGGTCCTGCTGACACGGAACGCCGGTCCGGTGCCGGCGCTCTTGTCGTCCTTGAGGTAGCGGTCGAACCACGCGCGCGTGCGCTGCTCGACGCGACCGCTCTCGGTCATGCCGCCGTCGTGCCCGCCCGCGATCCAGTCGACGGAGACGGGCGCGCCGTTGTGGGCGATGGCCCTGGCCGCGGCGTCGGACTGGTCGAGAGGGAACAGGGAGTCCGCCTGCCCCTGGAGGAGCAGCGTGGGCACCTTGATGCGGTCGGCGACGGCGGACGGGCTGCGGTGCTCCAGCAGTTCGCGCGCCTGCGCGTCCGGCTTCCCGGCGACGGCCACCCTCTCGTACATCTCGCACAGCGCCGGCTCGAAGCCGCCGCAGCCGCCCCGCGCCGCGGAGGGCGGGGCCTGGGCTCCCGCGCCCGGTCCGGCCGTGACCGGGCCGCCGGTGGAGCCGGTGGTGAAGAAGACGCCGGCCCAGAGCTTCTTGAAGACCCCGGGGTCCCGGCTCGCGTCCCCGGGCTCCTTGACGACGCCGTTCGGGAAGAGCGAGTCGGCGAGGTTCCAGTAGGTGATCTGCGGGGCGATCGCGTCGACGCGCTTGTCGTACCCGGCCGCGAGGAGGGAGACCGCGCCGCCGTAGGAACCGCCCGCGATCCCGACCCGCGGGTCGCCCGCCTTGTCGAGCTTCACCTCGGGCCGCCCGGCCAGCCAGTCGATGAGCCGGCTCACGTCGGCGACCTCGTGGTCCGGGTCGTTCAGCCCGATCCGGCCGGTGGACTTCCCGAAACCCCGCGCGGACCACGTCAGCACCGCGTATCCGTCACGCGCCAGGTCCTCGGCCTGGCCGCGCAGGTCCTCCTTGCTGCCGCCGAAACCGTGCGCGAGCAGCACGGCGGGCCTGCGCCCGGTGTCACCGGCCGTGAAGTACGACATGTCGATCCGGACCTTGTCACCGCTGCCCGGCGACTCGGGCACGCTCAGGAACCGGTCCTCGCGGTGCACGGCAGGTCCGCCGCCACCGGCCGAAGCCGCCGTCCAGGTGCCGGCCCCGGCCAGTACGGCACCGGCGGCCACGGCGGCGAACAGCCGCCGACGCCGTGGCCGAGGGAATCGCAGTTTCATGCAGTGATGCTATGCGCAGGCACTGACACAAGGGTCGGCCGGTTCGCCGCCTGCGGCGGGAGCGCCGGGCTGAATTCAGCCCGTCCGGCGTTTGAGGACAAGCGGCGCAGCCGCTTCGGAGGTCCGGGGGTCTCCCCCGGTTTCGGGAAGGGGCGGGGCTGGGGAAGGAATCATGCCCGCGTCAGCCGCAGCGTGACGATCTCGAAGGGGCGGAAGGACAAGCGGAGGTCATGCGCATCGGCCGCTGCAACAGGCCGCTCCAACAGATCGCACACCGACGCCGACCCCACCGCAAACCCCGCCGTCAGGCGGACCCGCGCCCGCCCGCCGCCCGCCTCGTACAGCCGCACCACCACATCACCGCTGCCGTCGTCCGCGAGCTTGACGGCCGACACGACGACGGCGTCGTCCGAGACCGACACCAGCGGTTCCACCGCGCGGGCCCCGGACACCCGCCGCTCCGGCAGGTTGATCCGGTGTCCCTCCCGCACCGCGTCCCCCAAGGACGCGTTCGGCACCAGCGCGTAGCGGAAGCGGTGGACGCCCTGGTCCGTTCGCGGGTCGGGGAAGCGGGGGGCCCGCAGCAGGGAGAGGCGCAGGGTGGTCGTGGTGCCCGTGCCGCCGTCGCGTACGGCACGCGTCACGTCGTAGCCGTACGTGGAGTCGTTGACGACCGCCACGCCCCAGCCGGGCTCCTCCAGGTGGACGAAGCGGTGCGCGCACGCCTCGAACTTGGCCGCGTCCCAGCTGGTGTTGGTGTGCGTGGGGCGGTAGAGGTGACCGAACTGGGTCTCCGCCGCCGTACGGTCGGTGTGCACGTCCAGCGGGAACGCCGCCTTGAGGAACTTCTCCGTCTCGTGCCAGTCGACCTCCGTCGTGATCTCCAGCCGCCGCTCACCCTCCGGCAGGCCGATGAACTGCTCCACCCGCGAAGCCCCGAAGGCCCGCGTCACCCGTACCGCGCCGGCGTCCGTGAGCTCCAGCGATTCGACGTCGGTGAGGTCCGTGACGGTGTTGCGGTAGAAGTGGTCGACATCCCAGGCGTCCCACATGTTCGGGAAGTCCGGGTGCAGTTGGAGGAGGTTCGCCGCCGCGCCCGGCGCGACCGTCTCGCGGTCCGCCGCCAGGTCGTGCACGGAGACCACCAGCCCCCGCCCGTCGACCACCACCCGCAGCAGCCCGTTGTCGAGCACGAACCCGCCGCCCTCGCGGGGCTCCGCGCGCACCGGCTCGCCGGCCGCCGGGCCCTCCACGGCCGCGCCGAGCGCCGGCACGCCCCCGCGCCCGTGCGGCGCCGCGTTGAAGACCACGCTGCCGCCCGCCGAGGTGCCCCCGGCCAGCGCCGCCAGCGCGTCCGCGATGATCGCTTCCAGTTCCGCCGCGACCGCCGCGTAGGTCGCCGCCGCCTCCCGGTGCACCCAGGCGATCGACGTACCGGGCAGGATGTCGTGGAACTGGTGCAGCAGCACCGTCTTCCACAGCCGGTCCAGCGCCTCGTACGGATACGGGAAACCGGTACGCACGGCCGCCGTCGCCGCCCACAGCTCCGCCTCCCGCAGCAGGTGCTCCGAGCGGCGGTTGCCCTGCTTGGTCCGCGCCTGGCTGGTGAGCGTCGCCCGGTGCAGCTCCAGATACAGCTCGCCCACCCACACGGGCGCGTGGGCGTACTCCGCGTGCGCCTTCTCGAAGAACGCCGACGGCTTCTCGAAGGTGACCCGGGCCGACCCCTCCAGATCCGCGAGCCGCTTCGCGCGGGCGAGCATCTCGCGCGTCGTCCCGCCGCCGCCGTCACCCCAGCCGGTCGGCGCGAGGGAACGCGTCGCGCCGCCCTTCTCCTGGAAGTTGCGGACGGCGTGCGCGACCTCCTTGCCCGACAGCTGCGCGTTGTAGGTGTCGATGGGCGGGAAGTGCGTGAAGACGCGCGTCCCGTCCAGCCCCTCCCACCAGAAGGTGTGGTGCGGGAACTTGTTGGTCCGGCTCCACGAGATCTTCTGCGTCAGGAACCACTTCGCCCCCGCCAGTCTCACCAACTGGGGCAGCGCCGCCGAATAGCCGAACGTGTCCGGCAGCCACACCTCCTCCGTCTCGATCCCGAACTCCTCCAGGAAGAACCGCTTCCCGTGCACGAACTGCCGTGCCAGCGCCTCCGACCCCGGCATGTTGGTGTCGGACTCCACCCACATGCCGCCCACGGGCACGAAACGGCCCTCCGCGACCGCCTTCTTCACCCGCGCGTAGACCTCCGGCCGGTGCTCCTTGATCCAGGCGAACTGCTGCGCCTGCGACATGGCGTAGACGAAGTCCGGCTCGTCCTCCAGCAGCGCCGTCATGTTCGACGTCGTCCGCGCGACCTTGCGCACCGTCTCGCGCAGCGGCCACAGCCACGCCGAGTCGATGTGCGCGTGCCCGACCGCGCTGATCCGGTGGGCCGAGGCGTGGGCGGGCGCGGACAGCACGCCGGTGAGCCGCTCACGCGCGCGTGCCGCAGTGCCGCCCACGTCCTGGAGGTCGACCGCGTCCAGCGCCCGCTCCACGGCGCGCAGGATCTCCCAGCGGCGCGGGGAGTCCACCGACAGCTCGGCCATCAGCTCACCCAGCACCTCCAGGTCCTGGACCAGCTCCCACACCGTCCGGTCGAAGACGGCGAGGTCCATCCGCCCCAGCCGGTAGCGCGGCGCGTCGTCCGCCGTCTCCCTGTCGCCCAGTTCGGTCGGCAGGAAGGGGTGGTAGTCCAGGATCACCGGGTTCGACGACGCCTCGATGTGCAGCGTCACCTCCTCGCCACCGGCGACCTTCTCGCCGACGCGCACCCACTGGTTGCGGGGATTGAGCCCCTTCACCGGCGAGCCGTCCGGGCGGTGGACGAGCCCTTCGCACTGGAAGCCCGGCATGTTCTCGTCGAAGCCCAGGTCGAGCAGCGCCTCGACGGTCCGGCCCGCCCACTCCGGCGGCACCGTTCCCGTGACGGTGAACCAGCTCGTCCCCCAGGGAGGACCCCACTGCGCGCCGGTCCGGATCGGCACCCGCTCGGCTGCCAGCCCCTCCGCCACGGGGACGGGCTCGCCCGGGGCGTTCCACACCGAGACGGCCAGCGGCACCGACTCGGGGTAGACGGCGGGCCGGATGCGCTCGTCCAGCACCCGCTTCAGTCGGGCTTCGGTGATGGTGCGGTCGTTGTGCATGGAGTCGGTGTCCTCACGCAGTAGGTCTACCAGCGGAAAGTGACGGACGCGGGTGCCGAGGTGGCGTACAGCTCGTCCACGGCGCGCACTTCGACGCGCGTGGCCGCCTCCTCGGCGGTGCGGCGCAGCCCCGCGACGTAGTAGGCATGCCCACAGGTGCCGCCGAGGAAGCGACGGCCACCGCCGGGGAGCACCTGATGGAGCTCGTAATGGCGCACGGGTGCCCGGCTCGCCCCCCAGGCCAGCCGGAGCTCCGCCGCGCCGTCGCCGGTCCGGCGGGAGGCGGTCACCCGGACGCGGCCGGGCCGGGCGGGCGCGGGTGGTGCCGCGTCGTGGACCGCGAGGCCCCCGAGCCGCCAGCGGACCGTGCCGCCGTCCGGCGCGGTGAGACGTACGCCCAGGGCGTGGACGGTGCCGTGCGGCAGTGCGCCGAGGCGCAGCCGTACGGTCGTCCAGCCGCGGCCCCCTCCCGGCAGTGTGCCCGCGGGCAGGTGGTGGAATGATCCCGGGCGCGGTGACACGGCCAGCTCCACGCGTACCGCGGCCGACCCGGCGTCGGTGCGGTGGGCCAGTTCCACGACGGTGGCGCGGGACAGCGGCAGCCGTGCCGCGTACAGCTCGACCGTCGCCGGCGCGGTCGGCGCGCCCTCCACGAGGAGGCTGCTGCCGCCGCGCCAGGCGTCGTCGAAGTCGAAGCCGACGGTGGGCCGGGTGCCCTCCGTGCGGACGACCCAGCGGCGGCCGGGCAGCCGGTCCTGGAGCCCGAGGTGGTTCCAGGCGGCGTCGGAGAGGCGCTCGCCCCTCTCCCACCAGCCGGTCCCGTGGCCGGTGTTGAAGCTCGTCGCGAACGGCAGCGCGGTCAGCGTGGAGCGGTCCGCGACGGACGCGGCGGGCGCCCGCCAGGGCCCGGCCGGCGGCGCCGTGGGGTCGAGGCCCTCGCCGGACCAGAAGCGGTCGTCCCGCGCGTGGAAGGCCGCTGGGGAGCGCCCGCCCGCCGGCAGGCTCGTCCAGGTCCACTCGGGCCGGTAGAAGCCGTACGAGACGGTGTGCGGGCCGCTCGCCGGGACGACCGCGTCCCAGTCGACCGGGGTGTCCCAGCCGCGCGCCTCGACGTCGACACCCGCCCACAGCGCGTACGGGCTCCGCCCCAGCCGCCCCGCGCGCTCGGCCGACACCGCGAGCCCGGCACGGCTCCAGCCGAAGTTGAGGAACATCGAGCCGGCCGCCCGGAAGAACGGGGCGTTGCGGTCGTCGAGTTCGTTCTGCCAGGCGATGTCGCCGGAGACGGCCATCGCGTCGTACCACGTGACCCGCAGCCCTGTGCCGCGCTCCCGCAGGTACACCACGAAGTCCCGCACGGCCGCGCCCAGCCGGGCGTCCCCGCCGCCGGTCTCGGCGTTGAGGAACCAGCCGTCGAAGCCGTACGCCCGCGCCACCTGGATCAGCTTGTCGGCCAGCGGGAAGCGGCCGCCCGACCCGCGCCGCACCAGGTCCTCCGTCCAGCGCAGCTGCCCGCCGTACGCGACCGGAGGCAGGAACACCGTGCCCAGGACAGGCACGCCGTTGCGGTGCGCGGCGTCCACGACCGGCGCGTTCGGGGCGAGGATCAGCCCCTCGTCCGAGGAGCCGCCCCAGAAGACCAGCTCGTCGAGGTACGCCCAGTGGGTGAGCGCGTAGTGGTCGGCGGTGTCCGAGCCCTGGGACGGGTTGCCGGACGTGTGCGCGAAGGCGGCGAGCGCGGAGACGCGTGCCTGTCCGGCACGCGCGGTGGTGTTGACGGGCGGGGGAGTGAAGCGCGGGGCGAGCGGCACGGTCGCCTTGTTGAAGGGCAGGTCGGCGTCGTCCTGCGGCCGCCACTTGGCGAGGCTGCGCCAGTGGACGCCGTCACCGGGACTGCCGGACGGCAGGCTGTCGGGGAACCAGTAGGAGGCGTAGGGCTGGAGGCCGCCCTTCCCTTCGGCTGAGCCCGGGCCGGCGGACAGGGCGAGCGCCGTGACCGCCCCTGCGCCGATGACGACGACCTCGCGGCGGGTGGGTCTTGGGTGCATGTCGTTCCTCCAGGGAACCGGGTTGCCGCCTGGGGCGGGGGATCCTTCCGCAGACTGCGGTCCGGAGAACTCGGCCTGTCCGGCGGCTGAGGACACACGGCGGAGCCGTGTCGGGGGCGAGGGCCTTCCCCTCGCGCGGCGGAGCCGCACATCGATACGGCCGGGAAGGGGCGGGTCCGGGGAAAGGACCACCGGCTACGGGACTTGGTCCACGGTCAGCACCTCCGTGATGCCCCGCCCAGCCAAGTGGTCAGCATCCCCGGTCAATTGGGAGAGCACCACCGCGGGCCGCCCGCCGCCGGAGGTGAGTCGCATCCACGCCTCGAAGTAGTCCCCGCCCGGCGCGCACACCGCCCGCAGCGGCGCCCCCGCGACATCTCCCGCCTCCACGGCCAGCGCGGTCGACCGCGGCGGCGCGGTGGGACCGGCGGCACGGTACTCCCGGGCGAGCCGCGCGACCGTCTCGCCGGCCGGCTTCACCCGCCGGTCGTTGGTGAGCAGCCCCAGCCCGTACTCCAGCTCGGGGAAGTCGGCGAGCGCGCGGTCGACGTCGTGGGAGCACCACCAGGTGATGCCCCACAGGCCCGGGCAGTCCAGCGCGTTGGTGACGGTCGCCTCGGTGAACGCGGCCGCCTGCTCGGGAGCGATGTGCGGGGCGGGCGCCCCGACCTCCTGGAGCCACACCGGCCGGGCCGGGTCCTCGGCCCATGCCTTGGACAGCTCGATGAGATACGCGGCGTGGTGTTCGGTGGCCGTGCCGCGCGGGCCGTGCCGTTGCGCGGTGCCGTTGAAGACCCAGGAGTGCACGGCGGTCATGGCGCCCAGGCGGGCCGAGTGGGCGGGGGTGAAGGGGTGCGCGCCGTCGTACCAGGCGACGTCGTAGGAGGCGTGCAGATGGGTCCGGCCGGGCGCGGCCTTCTCGCAGGCGGCGAGCATCCGGCGCAGCCAGCGTTCCGCCTCACCGGGCCCGATCCGGTCGGGGTCGGGGTGCGGGTCGCCGGAGAACTGGTTGGTCTCGTTGCCGACCGTCATGCCCAGGAAGTGCGGCCGGTCGGCGAGCGCGCCGGCGAGGGCGGCCAGATACTCCTCCTGCGCGGTGACGACCTGGGGGTCGGTGAAGAGGTTGCGGCGGTGCCAGGTCGTGGTCCAGGAGGGGACGAAGTCGAAGCTGGAGAGGTGGCCCTGGAGGCCGTCGACGGCGACGTCGAGCCCGCGCTCGCCAGCCGCGTCCACGAGGCTCACCAGTTGTTCGACGGCGCGCGGGCGGATCAGCGCGCGGTTGGGCTGGAAGACGGGCCACAGGGGGAAGACGCGGATGTGGTCCAGGCCGAGGGCGGCGACGGAGTCGAGGTCGGCGCGGATGTCGTCCAGGTCGAAGTCGAGCCAGTGGTGGAACCAGCCGCGGGTGGGGGTGTAGTTCACACCGAAGCGCATGGGGTGTCCCTTCGGGCGGGGAGCGGGGTCAGCCCTTGACGGCACCTTCGCCGACGCCGCGGAAGAAGTACCGCTGGAGGCAGGCGAAGAGCGCGATGAGCGGGGCGACGGCGATGATGGTGCCCGCGGCGACCAGCCGGGGGTTCTGCTGGAACGTTCCGTGCAGGTAGTTCAGGCCGACCGTCAGCGTGAAGTGGTCCGAGTCGGAGAGCACGATCAGCGGCCAGAGGAAGTCGTCCCACGCGCCCATGAAGGAGAAGATCGCGACGACGGCCAGGGTGCCGCGCACGGACGGCAGGGCGATCCGGCGGAACCGCTGCCAGACGTTCGCCCCGTCGATGACGGCCGCCTCCTCGATCTCGTACGGGAGGTTCGCGAACGCGTTGCGCATCAGCAGCACGTTGAGCGCGCCGACCGCGCCGGGCAGGACGACGGCGGTGAGGGTGTTGTTGAGGTGCAGGTCGCGCATCATGGTGAACTGCGCGATGACGATGGACTCCAGAGGCACGAGCAGCGCCACCACGAACGCGAGCCCGGCGAGCCGCCGGCCGCGGAAGCGCAGCCGGGCCAGGGCGTATCCGGCCAGTGAAGCACCCACAAGGTTGGTGACCACATTGGCGAGAGCGACCTTGAGGGAGTTCAACGCATAGTCCCAGACCGGAATGATGTCGGCGACACCTGCATAATTTCCGGTGGTCGGATGCTCGGGCAGGAAGCCGGGCGGGTAGGTGTAGATGTCCTCGGAGGCGCCCTTGAACGAGGTGGACAGCTGCCAGAGGAACGGCCCGACGGTGATGCCCAGCACGACGAGCATCAGCAGATAGCGCAGCGCCTTCTCCCAGCCGGAGGTCCGCGTCACGAGGCGTTCTCCTTCCGGTCGGCGCGGAGCGCCAGCAGCATCAGCAGCAGCGCGATCACGAAGACGACGAGGGACAGGGCCGAGGCATAGCCCACCCGCCCGTTGAGCCCGGTGCCGGTCCGCTGGACGAGCATCACCAGCGTGGTGTCCTGCCCGGCCGGTCCGCCGGTCGGTCCCGCCAGCAGATAGACCTCGGAGAAGACCTTGAAGGCGGCCACCGACGACAGCGCGCCGATCAGCACCATCGTGGAGCGCAGGGCCGGGACGGTCACACTGAAGAAGCGCCGCAGGGCACCGGCCCCGTCGACCGCGGCGGCCTCGTGGAGCTCGCGCGGGACGTTCCCGAGCGCCGCGAGATAAATGATCATGTAGTAGCCGAGACCCTTCCACACCGTCAGCGCCATGGCGCTGAACAGCAGCAGCCACTCGTCACCGAGGAAGGCCACCGGGCCGGCCCCGAAGAAGCGCAGGATGCCGTTGACGAGCCCGCGGTCGTCCAGCATCCAGGCCCAGATCAGCGACACCACGACGACGGAGGCCACGACCGGGGTGTAGAAGGCGGAGCGGAAGAAGGTCACGCCCGGGAGCCGCTTCTGGACCAGCAGCGCAAGCAGGAGCGGCAGCAGCACGGTGAAGGGCACGACCAGCAGGACGTACAGCCCGCTGTTGCGCAGGGCCACCCAGAACTGGTCGTCGCCCAGCATGTCCTGGAAGTTGCGCAGCCCCACCCAGCTGCCGGGGGTCAGCGTGCGCGCGTCGGTGAACGCCTTCTGGACGGTGGTGAGGAAGGGGTAGAGGTTGAAGGCGGCGATCACCCCGAGGCCGGGCAGCAGGAAGAGCCAGGGGCTGGCCGCCCGGTGGGTGCGCACGCGTGCGGAGGGCTGCTTCACGGCCGTCAGCTCTGCTTGAGGAGCTTGTCGCTCTGCGCGACGGCGTCGTCCAGCGCCCGCTGGGGCGACTTCTTGCCCTGGAGGGCCTTGGCGACCTCGTTCTTGAGGACGACCTTCATCTCCTCGCTCAGCACCACCGGCGTGTAATTCACGGCGCCCTTGAGCATTTTCGCCGAGGCCACCCGGACCCGGCCCTCATCCGTCCCGTCGTCCTTGGTCCAGTAGGGGTCGTCCAGCGAACCCTTGGTGCTGGGGAAGACGGCGACTTTGTGCGCGAAGTCCTCCTGGTTCTTCCGGTCCGTGACGAAGTGCGCGAAGGCGACGGCCGCGGCCTTGTGCTTGCTCTGCTTGCTGACGGCCAGGCCCATCACGTACATGTTCGGCTTGCCCGTGTTGTTCGGGGCGTCGGTGATGCCGAGTTCCTTGTAGAGACCGGGCGCGCTCTGTTTGAAGGTGTCCAGGTCGTGGGCGCTGCCCGGATTCATGGCGACCTTCTGCTCGAGGAATTTCTGCCCCGCCTGCTCCGCGGTATTGGTGAGCGCCTGCGCGTCGAGCCCGCCGTGCGCGTAGAGCTCCTTGTATTTGGTGAGCAGCTCGACGCCCTTGGGCTCGTTGTAGGTGAACTTCGTGGCGTCGGAGTTCATCAGCCGCACGCCGTAGCGGCCGAAGTCCTCGATGGACGGGGTGCCGGCGAGGGTCGCGGTCTTCCCGCCGGACCGTTTCGCCAGGGCGTCGGCGGTGGCGAACAGCTCGTCGTAGCTCTTCGGCGGCTTCTCCGGGTCGAGCCCCGCCTGCCGGAAGAGCGCCTTGTTGTAGAACAGCGGGCCCGTGTTGAGATACCAGGGGAAGGCGTACGAACCGTCCAGCCCCGGCAGCACGTTGCCCTCCCACGCCTCGGGCGTGTACTCGCCCTTGAACTTCGCCGCGGCCTGCTCCCGGTCCAGGTTCAGCAGCAGCCCGGCCTTGGCCAGCGGATAGGAGAGGTCGGGCGACACGTTCACGACATCGGGCAGCGTGCCGCCACCGGCGTCGGCGCTGAGTTTCTCCGCGTAGTTGTCGGCGGGCTGATCGATCCATTTGACCCGCACGCCCGGATTCTGCTTCTCGAATTCCCCGACCAGGCCCTCGAAGTAGTCCTTGAATTTGCTGCGCAGATTCCAGGTCTGGAAGGTGATGCCACCCTCCGCCTTGCCGTCCGCGTCACCACCGTCCGAACCACCGCCGGAGCCGCAGGCGGTGAGCAGCAAGGCGGACGCGAGAAGCGGGACGGCGGCGGCAGCGGTTCTGCGGGAACGGGGCATGGCGCGGCGAACTCCTTCGGTCGGACCGGGAGGTGCGCAACAAAAACTGCACCCGTGGCGGGGTGAAGTCAATACTTCCGCTGTCGGCTAATGCGCTTTAGCCTGCGGTGGGTCACGGTCACTCGCACGCTTCAGTACGGCCCCGCGCCCCGGGCGCGGGCAGAAGGAGAACCATGCGCCGCACCCCGGCCCGCCGCCCGACGATGAAGGACGTCGCGCGCCGCGCGGGCGTCTCCGAGAGCGCGGTCTCCTTCGCGCTCAACGGCCGCCCCGGGGTCTCCGACGCCACCCGCGAACGCGTGCGCCGGGTCGCCGAACAGCTCGGCTGGCAGCCCAGCACCGCGGCCCGTGCCCTGTCCGGCGAGGGCGCGGCCACGGTCGGCCTCGTCCTGGCCAGGCCCGCCCGCACCCTGGGCGTCGAGTCCTTCTTCCTCCAACTGGTCTCCGGCGTCCAGGAAGTGCTCGCCGGACACCGCCTCGGCCTGCTCTTCCAGATGGCCGAGGACATTGACGCGGAGTGCGCGGTCTACCGCCGCTGGTGGGCCGAGCACCGCGTCGACGGACTCCTCGTCGTCGACCCCCGCGCCGACGACCCGCGCCCGGCGCTGCTGGACGAACTCGGCCTGCCCGCCGTCGTCATCGGAGCGCTCGACGGGGACATCGGCGCCCACGGCGCGATCTCCAACCTCTGGGCCGACGACACCGGCGCCATGGCCTCCATCGTCGGCCACCTCCACGGCCTCGGGCACCGCCGCGTCACCCACGTCGCCGGCCTGCCCGAACTCGCCCACACCCGGCGCCGGATGGACTGCCTGCGGGCCGAGGCCGAGCGGCGCGGCCTGCCCGACGTCACCTCGGTCACCACCGACTACTCCGACGCCCAGGGCGCCGAGGCCACGCGGCGGCTGCTGTCCGCGTCACGGCCGCCCACCGCCATCGTCTACGACAACGACGTCATGGCCGTCGCGGGCCTCGCCGTCGCCGCCGAGCTCGGGGTGTCCGTACCCGCCGAACTCTCCATCGTCGCCTGGGAGGACTCCGTCCTCTGCCGCAGCACGCACCCGCCCCTGACGGCGCTGACACGCGACACCCCCGCCTTCGGCCGCCAGGCGGCCGGCCTCCTGGCCGAACTCCTGACGGGAGCCCCGCCCGCCCGGGTCCGGGCGGCCACCCCGCGCCTGACGGCCCGCGAATCGACGGGCCGGGCGTAGGGCCTGTCCTGCGGATCGCTGCCAGGCTGGCGCCGTCTGCCGTCTGCCGTCTGCCGTCTGCCGTCTGCCGTCTGCCGCCGGGCGCCCTTCGAGCGCGTCCTCAAACGCCGACGGGCTGCCGCGGCCGCGGCCCCGGCCCGTCCGGCAGTTGAGGGTCGCTCGCGCGAAAGGGCGGGGCAGCGCGCGTACCCGCCGGCCCGCTCGGTCACCCCCTACCCCCGGCCCTTACCAACCGCTTAGTATGCGAACCGCACGCCACCCCACCACCCCGGAGGCCCCAGTGAAGGCATGGCGAGTGCACAGCAACGGCGAACCCCGGGACGTCATGCGTCTCGAGGACGTGGCGGATCCGCGGCCCGGGCCGGGCGAGGCCCTCGTCCGCGTCCTCGCCGCCGACGTCAACTTCCCCGACGCGCTGCTGTGCCGCGGTCAGTACCAGGTCCGCCCGTCCCTGCCGTTCACCCCCGGCGTGGAGACCTGCGCCGAGATCCTCGCCCTCGGGGAGGGCGCGCAGGGCACGGTGGGAGCGCGCGTCCTCGCGCAACCCGCCCTCCCCGCGGGTGGTTTCGCCGAGCTTGCCGTCGTGGACGCCCGGACCCTGCTGCCCGCCCCCGAGGCCCTGGACGACGCCGAGGCCGCCGCCCTGCACGTCGGCTACCAGACCGGCTGGTTCGGCCTGCACCGCAGGGCCCGCATCCAGCCCGGCGAGACCCTGCTCGTCCACGCCGCCGCGGGCGGCGTCGGCAGCGCGGCCGTACAGCTCGGAAAGGCCGCCGGGGCCACGGTCATCGGCGTCGTCGGCGGCCCCGACAAGGCGCGCGAAGCCCGTGAGAACGGCTGCGACGTGGTGATCGACCGCCGTACCGAAGACGTCATCGCGGCCGTCAAGGACGCCACCGGCGGCCACGGCGCGGACGTCGTCTACGACCCGGTCGGCGGCGACGCCTACACCCAGTCGACCAAGTGCATCGCCTTCGAGGGCCGCATCGTGATCGTCGGCTTCGCGAGCGGGAAGATCCCCAGCGCGGCCCTCAACCACGCCCTGGTGAAGAACTACACCATCCTCGGCCTGCACTGGGGCCTCTACAACACCAAGGACCCGGCCACCGTCCGCGCCTGCCACGACGAGCTGACCAAGCTCGCCGCCCAGGGCGCGATCCGCCCCCTCGTCAGCGAGCGCCTGCCGCTCACCGCGGCGGCCGACGCCGTCCAGCGCGTCGCCGACGGCACGACCACCGGCCGCCTCGTCGTCCTTCCCGCCCAGGAGGGCTCGCGATGAGCGCCCCGGACGCGGGGGAGCTGCGCGACCGCGTCGCCGGGCTCCTCGCCGCGCACGACCCGGCCACCACCGCACCCCTGGACTTCCTGCGGGCCCGCTTCGACGCCGGGCTCGCCTGGATCCACTTCCCCGAAGGACTCGGCGGCCTCGGCGCGACCCGCTCACTCCAACCGGTCGTCGACGCCGCGCTCGACGCCGCGGGCGCCCCCGGCAACGACCCCCGCCGCATCGGCATCGGCCTCGGCATGGCCGCCCCCACGATCCTCCAGTACGGCACGGACGAGCAGAAGCGGCGCTTCCTGCGGCCGCTTTGGACGGGCGAGGAGGTGTGGTGCCAGCTGTTCAGCGAACCGGGCGCCGGCTCCGACCTCGCCGGGCTCGCCACCCGGGCCGTGCGCGACGGCGACAGCTGGACCGTCGACGGCCAGAAGGTGTGGACCTCCAGCGCGCACCTCGCCCGCTGGGCGATCCTCATCGCCCGTACGGACCCCGACGTGCCCAAGCACCAGGGCATCACCTACTTCGTCTGCGACATGACCGACCCGGGCGTCGAGGTGCGGCCGCTGCGCCAGATCACCGGCGAGGCGGAGTTCAACGAGGTCTTCCTCACGGGCGTACGGATCCCCGACGCGCACCGCCTCGGCGAGGTCGGCGACGGCTGGCGGGTCGCGCAGACCACCCTCATGAACGAGCGGGTGGCCATCGGCGGGACACGTGTACCCCGCGAAGGCGGCATGATCGGCGTCGTGGCCCGGACCTGGCGCGAACGCCCGGAGCTGCGCACCCACGACCTTCACCAGCGCCTGCTGAGCCTCTGGGCGGACGCCGAGGCGGCCCGCCTCACCGGCGAACGGCTCCGCCAGCAGCTCAAGCGCGGCCGCCCCGGACCCGAGGGCTCGGGCATGAAACTCGCCTTCGCCCGGCTCAACCAGGAACTCAGCTCCCTGGAGCTCGAACTCCTCGCCGAGGACGGGCTGACCTACGACGACTGGACCATGGTCCGGCCCGAACTCGTCGACTTCACCGGCCGCGACGCCGCCTACCGCTACCTGCGCGCCAAGGGCAACTCCATCGAGGGCGGCACCTCGGAGGTCCTGCTCAACATCGTCGCCGAGCGCGTCCTCGGCCTGCCGCCCGAGCCCCGCAACGACAAGGACCTCCCGTGGAAGGACCTGCCCCGATGACGCCGGACCTGCTCTACTCCGAGGCCGAGGAGGACCTGCGTACCGCCGTACGCTCCCTGCTCACCGCCCACGGCGCCCCCGCGTCCGTGCTCGCCCGCGCCGAGGACGGCCACCCGTACGACACCGGCCTCTGGCAGGCCCTCGCCGCGGGCATGGGCACGGCCGGGCTGCTCGTGCCCGAGGAGTCCGGGGGCCAGGGCGCGACCGCCCGTGAAGCCGCCGTCGTCCTGGAGGAACTCGGCCGCACCGTCGCCGACGTCCCCTTCCTGACCAGCGCCGTCCTGGCCGTACGCGCCCTGCTCGGCTGCGACACCGGCCGCCCCGAGGTCGCCGCCCCGCTCGCCGCACTCGCCGAAGGCCGTCAGGTGGGTGCGCTCGCCGTGCCCCTGCCGACCGCCCCGGGAGCGTCCGCGCGGCCGTCCGTGCGCGCCGAAACCACCGGCTCCGGGCGGGCGTTGCTCACCGGCACCGTGAACGCCGTCGCCGGTGCCGCCGGCGCCGGCATCCTCGTCGTTCCCACGGACACCGGCCTCCACGGCGTGGACCCCACCGTGGAAGGCGTCACGGTCACCCCGCTCACCGCGCTCGACCTCACCCGGCCGATCGCCCGGATCTCCTTCTCCGGGGCTCCGGCCACGCTGCTCGCCGAGCCCGACCGGGCCGCCGCCGCCCTGGACGCCGCGCTGCTCACCGGCGCCGGACTGCTCGCCTCCGAACAACTCGGCGTCGCCGAGTGGTGCCTGGCCGAAACCGTGCGCCACGCCTCCGAGCGACGGCAGTTCGGCCGTCCCATCGGGTCCTTCCAGGCCCTCAAGCACCGGCTCGCGGCCCTCTGGCTGGACATCGCCTCGGCCCGCGCGACCGCGCGCAACGCCGCCGACGCCCTCGCGACCGACGCGCCCGACGCCGCGATCGCCGTCGCCGTGGCCCAGTCCCACTGCGCCGAGGTCGCGGTCCGCGCGGCGGAGGAGTGCGTCCAGCTCCACGGCGGCCTCGGCATGACCTGGGAACACCCGGCGCACCTCTACCTCAAACGCGCCAAGACCGGCGTGACCGCGCTGGGCACGCCCGCCCGTCACCGTCAGTCCCTGGCGCACCTGGCGGACGTGCCCGGCCCCGTCACCTGAGGCGGATCAGGCGCGGATCCGGCCTGGGTCAGCGGCTGTTCCCGAGCGGCGCCCGCCCGTCCGTGCGGCTGTCCGACGTGGTGAACGCGATGATCCTGGCGGCTCCGCGAGCCGCCAGGAAGCGCCGTCGCTGCCAGCGCGAACGGGGCTGGACGCCCCCGCGGTCCCGCTGCGGTACGAGCGCGAGATCGGTGAGGCGCCGGCCGGCCTGGGCGATCTCGCCCAGGAGCCGCTCACGGCGCCGCTCGTTCGCGGTGGCGTGCAACGCGGCGTACAGGCCCTCGATCTCGGCCACCGCCGCTCCGATACGCAGGTTGTTACTGCCGGTCGATGGTGTCCTGCCGTGCGGCAACTGGGCTCCTTCCGTGCGCGATCCAGTAACCGTTCCGATGTGCTGCCGGCTCTGTGGAGGGGGGTGCGGGGACGCGCCGACGGACGTCCCGTGACAGCGGCCCGGCGGATCAGGGGCTCGCCGGGTCGAAGCCGTACCGCAGGGGTGCTTCCTTCACGCGCAGATCGCGCCGGTATACGTACAGCGCCTCGACGCGCATCCCGCTCGTGGAGTCCTCGACCGCACAGGGGTGGGTGACCTGCACCACTCCCGGTCGGTTGGCCAGCCGGATCAGCGCCCCGTCCGCCGGCCCGCCTTCGAGCACGGCCGTCTCCCATTCCGCCACGCCATCGTGTGTCATGGATGACACTTTAGAGGTTGCGCAACTGGGCAATGCTGGCGAGTCGGTGAGGTCCGGGATGAAACCGCCGCCCCGCTGCCACGCGTCACTCACAGTGTCCGGACTCCTGTGCGGATCACGGGCCACAGATCAACCGCTGGAAAGGCAGAACGACATCATGGGCATCATCGGCTGGATCATCCTGGGACTGCTGGCCGGAGCGATCGCGAAGATCCTGCTGCCGGGGCGGGATCCCGGCGGGCTGATCGGCACCACCCTCATCGGCATCGCCGGGGCGTTCATCGGCGGCTGGATGTCGGCCAAGTTCCTGCACAAGACGATCAGCAACCACTTCTTCGACGCCGCCACCTGGGGCTCCGCGATCGCCGGCTCGCTCGTCCTGCTGATCGTGTACCGTCTCCTCTTCGGCAACTCACGCGACTGAGACGTCAGTTCCGGGATCGGCCCGGGGGCCGGTGTGACCCGCGTGAAGAGACATATCGCCTTCGAGAGTCTGCACAACTTCCGGGATCTGGGCGGCTACCGGGCCGCCGGCGGCCGAACGGTCGGCTGGGGCCGCCTGTTCCGCTCCGACTCGCTGGGCAAGCTGCGGGGCGACGACTGGGACCGCTTCCTCGCCCTGGGCGTCCGCACCGTGATCGACCTGCGGTACCCCTGGGAGGTCGAACGCAGCGGACGCGTCCCGCGCCACGAGGGGCTCGCGTACCACAACCTGAGCATCGAGCACCGGCCGTACGACCAGGCGGGCCTGGCGCCGGACATCGAGCCCGCGCGCTTCCTCGCCGACAAGTACGCCGAGGTCGCCGACGACGGCGTCGAGGAGATCCGGCGCGCGCTGGAGATCGTCGCCGACGACACCGCCCCGCTGGTGTTCCACTGCCACTCCGGCAAGGACCGCACCGGCCTGCTGGCCATGCTCGTCCTCGCCCTGATCGGCGTGCACGAGGACGACATCGTCGCCGACTTCGCCCTGACCGGCCTGGCCACCGAGCGCCTGGTGGCCGATTGGCGCGCCAGTTACCCCCACCTCACCCTCACCTGGCCCGGCTACGGCCGCGCCCCCGCCGAGATCATGCGCCTCTTCCTGGCCGACTTGAGCACCCGCTACGGCTCGGTGCGCGGCTATGCCGCGGAGCGGCTCGGTGTCGACGGCGATCTGGTGGCCGCGCTGCGCGGGCGGCTGCTGCATCCATGATCGCGTCGGCCTCCACCCACCAAACCTAGGCATGTTAGGTTTCTGCCTGTACATACTAGGAACGTGGAGGGGGCCGTATGGTGCGCGCAGGGCTGACCGTTGCCAAGCTGACGGAGGCGGCCGCGGAGCTCGCGGACGAGAGCGGGATCGACAAGGTCACGCTGTCCGCGCTCGCCCGGCGCTTCGGGGTGAAGGACGCGAGCCTGTACTCGCACGTCAAGAACGTGCGGGACCTCCGGGTCCGGGTCGCCCTGCGCGCTTCCGAGGAGATGACCGGCCGCATCGCGGCGGCCGTGGCGGGCCGGGCGGGCAAGGACGCGCTCGTCGCCTTCGCCGACGCCTACCGCGGCTACGCCCTCGAACACCCGGGCCGCTACGCGGCGACCCAGATGCGCCTCGAACCCGAAGAGGTCGCCGACTCCGTCGGCCTGCGCCGCAGCGTCGAGCTGACCTACGGCATGCTGCGCGCCTACGGCCTCACCGAACCGGACCTGACCGACGCGGGCCGCCTCCTGCGCAGCACCTTCCACGGCTACATCCACCTGGAGCTCAGCGGCGGCTTCGGCCACTCCCGCGACGTACGCGCATCGTGGTCGCGTTCGCTCGACGCCCTGCACGTACTCCTGGAGAACTGGCCGTCCCGACACACTGGGAGCGAATGATGGACAAGCCCACGACCGGCACCCTCGCGGTGCCCGGTGCCACCCTGTACTACGAAACGCGCGGCAGCGGCCCGGTCCTGCTGCTGATTCCCGGCGGCGCCGGTGACGCCGGGTTGTACGAGGGAATCGCGAGGGACCTCGCCGCCCACTACACGGTGGTCTCCTACGATCCGCGCGGCCTCTCCCGCAGCCCCCTCGACGGCCCCCTCACCGACCAGCGGGTGGACGTCTGGAGCGACGACGCGCGCCGGCTCCTCGACCTGCTCTCCCCGGACCGGGAGGCGTACGTCCTGGGCAACAGCTCGGGCGCCATCGTCGCGCTCGACCTCCTGGCCCGGCATCCCGAACGGCTGCGCCGCGTGGTCGCCCACGAGCCGCCGCTCGTCGAGGTCCTCGAGGACCCCGCGCCGCACCGGGCACTCTTCGCCGAGGTGCGCGACCTCTTCTGCGAGGAGGGGCTCGGCGCCGCGATGGCGCGCTTCAGCGAGGGCCTGGGTGACGACCGCTCCACGGAGGAGGCGACGGAACTGCCGCCCGAGATCCAGGAGATGCTCCCGCGCATGCACGCCAACTTCCCCGTCTTCCTGAAGCACATGCTGTGCCCGTTCTCGGGAGCGGCCCCGGACATCGCCGCCCTCCACCGCGCGTCGGACCGCCTGGTCCTGGCCGCCGGCCGCGACTCCCGCGCCCAGATCCCGCTCCACGGCCCGGCCGCCCGCTTGTCCGACCTGCTCGGCACCGACCTCGTGGAATTCAAGGGCGGCCACCTCGGCTGCACGGAACACCCGAAGGACTTCGCGAAGCAACTGCTGACGGTGCTCGCCTGAGACCCCGGATCCAAGCCCCCGCAGTCCGCGACAACCGCACCGGGCCACGCTGCCGGCGGCTCCCTGATTGGCTCCCCAACCCCCCGAACCGCCCCGCCTCATGACCTCCCCTTTACGTACTGTTTAATTGCAACTGATTCGCAATAGCAGTAAATCGTGAGTAAGAGGGTGTGGGGCATGACGGCCCGGTCCGTACGGGGAGTGGCCGCCGCGGCCATGGCAGGGGTTCTGGCGGCAGGTGCCGCGGCGTGTTCGACGCCGGGCGGGAGCAAGGACAAGGAGTCGCTCGTCGTCGGGCTCGCCAACGAGCCCGAGACGCTCAGCCCGCTGCTCGGCTACGGCAAGGACGGCAACTCCAAGATCTTCGACGGGCTGCTCCGCCGCGACGCGGACATGAAGCTCCGGCCCGCCCTCGCCGCCGCGCTGCCCGCGGTGGCGGACGACGGGAAGACGTACACCTACAAGCTCCGGCACGGCGTGAAGTTCAGCGACGGCGAGCCCTTCTCCGCGAAGGACGTGGTCTTCACCTACCGGACCATCCTCGACGAGAAGACCAACAACGCCGCCAAGGGCGAGCTCGACGCCATCGACGGGGTGAGCGCGGAGGGCGACGACACCGTCGTCTTCAAGCTCAAGTACCCATACGCGCCGTTCGCCGAGCGCACCGTCCTGCCCATCGCCCCCGAGCACGCGGCCAAGGGGCAGGACGTCAACACCGGTTCGTTCAACACGGCGCCGGTCGGCACCGGCCCGTACGTCCTCACCGGCTGGAGCAAGGGCGAGAAGCTCAGCTTCAAGGCCAACCCGGACTACTGGGGCGGCGAGCCGAAGATCAAGAAGCTCACCATGGCGATCATCAAGGACGACGACGTCCGCGCCACCCGCCTGCGCAGCGGCGACCTCGACGGCGCCATCCTGCCGCCGAACCTCGCCAAGCGCTTCAAGAGCGACAAGTCCAAGCTGTCCGTCACCGCCCGGACCACCGACTTCCGCGGCGTCACGCTGCCCACGGCGAACAAGGTGACCGGCGACATCGCCGTCCGCCGCGCCCTCGACCTCGCCGTCGACCGCAAGGCCATGGTCGACAAGCTCCTCGAAGGCGCGGGCAAGGCGGGCTACGGCCCGGTCCCCACCGACAGCGAGTGGTTCGCCAAGGGCACCGAGCGGTCCTACGACCTCGACAAGGCGAAGAAGCTGCTCGACGACGCCGGCTGGAAGACGGGCGACGGCGGCATCCGCGAGAAGGACGGACAGCGCGCGGAGTTCACCCTCTGGTTCCCCGCGGGTGACAAGCTCCGCCAGGACCACGCCCTGGCCTTCGCCTCCGACGCCAAGAAGGCCGGCCTCAAGGTCGAGGTGCAGAGCGGCACCTGGGAGGTCATCGAACCGCGGATGAAGAACGACGCGGTCCTGGCCGGCGGCGGCAACCCCGCCGACCCCGACTTCGACCTCTACAACCTGCTCCACTCCTCGCTCGCCCTCGACGGCTTCAACAACATGGCCGCCTACGCGGACCCCGAGGTCGACAAGGCCCTGGAGGAAGGGCGCCGCAGCGGCGACAAGTCCGCCCGCAAGGCCGCGTACGACAAGGTCCAGCGCGGGCTCGCCGACAACCCCGGCTACACCTTCCTCACCCACGTCGACCACCTCTACGTCATGAACGACGAGTGGCAGGACATCACCACCCAGATCGAGCCCCACGACCACGGCCTGGGCGCCGGACCGTGGTGGAACGTCGAGTCCTGGCAGCCGAAGAAGTGACCCGCGCCGCCGTCCGGCTCCCCTGGGGGCCGATGGTGCGCATGGCCGGACGGCGGCTGCTGGCCGCCGTCCCCGTGCTCGCCGCCGTCACCTTCGGCGTCTTCGCCATCGCCGCGGCCTCGCCCTTCGACCCGGCCCAGGCGTACGCGGGCTCCGCCGGGCTGAGCGCGGGCCAGGGGGTCCTCGACCAGCTGCGCGAGAATCTCGGCGCCGACCGGCCGTTCGCCGTCCGCTGGTGGGACTGGATCACCGCCGCCGTCACCGGCGACCTCGGCGACTCCACCTCGCTGCGCCAGCCCGTCGCCCAGGTCATCGGCGAGCGCATCGGCTGGTCCGTGCTCCTGTGCGCCGTCGCCTTCGCGCTGGCGGTCACCGTCGGCACGGCGCTGGGCGTCCTCGCGGCGCGGCGCCGGGGCAGCCTGTTCGACCGGGCCGTGACCTCCGTGGCGTACGCGCTCGAAGCGGCGCCGCCTTTCTGGCTCGGGCTGCTGGCCATCTGGTTCTTCGCCCTCAAGCTCGACGCCCTGCCCGCCGGCGGACTCACCGACACCGGCAGCGACGCGGCCACCCCCGGCCAGGTCGTCTCCCATGTCGTCCTGCCCGCGGTGGTGCTCGCCGTCTCCCAGCTGCCGTGGTTCGTGCTGTACGTACGACAGGGCGTCGGCGACGCCCTGGAGGAGGACCCCGTACGCGGAGCACGCGCGCGTGGACTGCGTGAACGGACCGTCCTCCTCCATCACGCCCTGCGCTCCGGGCTGCTGCCGGTCCTCACGCTCATCGGTTCGCGCGTCCCCGAACTCATCACCGGCGCGCTCCTGGTGGAGACCGTCTTCAGCTGGCCCGGCATCGCCTCCGCGACCGTGGAGGCGGCCACCAAGGTCGACTTCCCGTTGCTCGCGGCCCTGACCGTCCTCGCCACGGCCGCGGTCCTGGTGGGCAACCTGCTGTCCGACCTGCTGTACGGACTGGCCGACCCGAGGGTGGGATTCGATGGCTGAGACCCTCAGCGGTACGACCCGGCGGGCCCTGCGCGTGCCGCGCCCGAGCGTCTCCGGCGCGCTCGTCGCGGCGGTCGTCCTCGTCGCGCTGCTCGTGCCCGCGCTGTTCCCCCTGGACGAGCAGGCCGTCGACCTCGGCGCCAAGCTCCGCCCGCCGTCCTGGGCCCACCCCTTCGGCACCGACGAGGTCGGCCGCGACCTGCTGCTGCGCTGCGTCTACGGCCTGCGCGTCTCCCTCCTCGTCGGCGTCGTCGCGGCCTTCGCGGCGACGGTCGTCGGCACGGCGGTCGGCGCGCTGGCCGGTGCGCTCGGCGGCTGGGCGGACCGCGTCGTGATGCGGGTCGTCGACCTGTGCTCCTCCGTGCCGCATCTGCTGCTCGGCATCTTCATCGTGGCGATGTTCCGGCCGGGCGTCTGGCCGGTGATCGTCTCGGTCGCCTTCACCCACTGGCTGTCGACCGCCCGGATCGTCCGGGCCGAGATCCTGTCGCTGCGCTCCCGCCCGTACATCGACGCGGCCGTCGTGGGCGGCTCGTCACGGTGGCGCGTCACCGTGCGGCACCTGCTGCCGGGCGTACTGCCGCAGGCCGGGCTCGCGGCGGTGCTGATGGTCCCGCACGCGATCTGGCACGAGTCCGCGCTGTCCTTCCTGGGCCTCGGGCTGCCCACCCACCAGGCGAGCCTCGGCAACATGGTCCAGGCCGCGCGGGGTTCGCTGCTCGCCGGCGACTGGTGGCCCACCCTCTTCCCCGGCCTGTTCATCATCGTCCCCACCCTGGCCATCGCGGGCCTCGCGGCCGCCTGGCGCGACCGGCTCGACCCCCGCCGCCGATCGGAGCTGACGCTGTGACCACGCGTGCCCCCGAAGAGACCGGGACGCCCGGCGACCGGGACACGGCCGATCCCGTCCTGTCCGTACGCGGCCTGTCCGTCCGCTTCCGGATGCGCACCGGCCACGACGTCGCCGCGGTCACCGACGCCACCTTCGACGTACGGCCGGGGGAGTGCCTCGCGCTGATCGGGGAGAGCGGATGCGGCAAATCCGTCCTCGCGTCCGCGCTGCTGGGACTGCTGCCGGCCAACGCCCGGACGGTAGGGCAGGCGCTCCTCGCCGTGGCCGAGGGCGACGCCGACCGCGGGCTGGACCTCCTCGCCGCCGACGAACGCACGCTGGCGCGTACCGTACGCGGCCGCCGCATCGGCCTCGTACCGCAGAGCCCGGCCGCACACCTCACGCCCGTACGCACCGTGCGTTCCCAACTCCACGAGACGCTGCGCGAGCTGACCGGGGTCCGGAAGACCGGGCGCCGGAACGCCGGTTCGGGATCGACCGCGCTCCGGACGGACGGCCTCCGGGAAGCCGGTGAAGCCGCCGCCGCGCGCGCCGCGTTCCCCGCCGACCACCTCGACCGCCACCCCCACGAGCTCTCCGGCGGACTCGCCCAGCGCGCGGCCACCGCGCTCGCCCTGGTGGGTGACGCCCCGCTGCTCCTCGCCGACGAGCCGACCACCGGCCTCGACCGCGACCTCGTGAACCGTACGGCCGACGAACTGCGCCGGCACGCCGACTCCGGGCACGCCCTGCTGATGATCACCCACGATCTGGCGGCGGCGGAGCGCATCGCCGACCGCGTCGCCGTGATGTACGCGGGCCGCATCGTCGAAATCGCCGACGCCACCGCGTTCTTCGGCGCCGAGGGCCCCCGCCACCCGTACGCCCGCGGCCTGCTCGACGCCCTGCCCGAGCGCGCTTTCACCCCGATCCCCGGCATGCCGCCCGAACTCGGCGACCTGCCGTCCGGCTGCGCCTTCGCCGCCCGCTGTGTCAAGGCGACGGACGCCTGCGGAACGGTTCCGCCGCTCGTCGACGGCGTCGCCTGTCACCACCCGGAGGAGAGCTTGACGTGCTTGAACTGAGCCGGATCACCGCGGGTTACGAGCGACGGGCCCCCGTCGTGCGGGAGGTCTCGCTGACCGTCGCGGCGGGGGAGGCCGTGGGACTGCTCGGCCCCAGCGGCTGCGGCAAGTCCACCCTCGCCAGGGTCGCCGCGCTGCTGCACCGGCCCTACTCCGGCAGGGTCGTCATCGACGGCAGCCCCGCCCACGGCTGGCGCCACCGCGCCCCGCGCGAGCAGCGCACCGCCTTCGGCGTCGTCTTCCAGCAGCCGCGCCTCTCGGCGGACCCACGCATGAGGCTCGCCGATCTGATCGCGGAACCGCTCCGGGCCACCGGGCGCCGTGACGAGGCCGACGGCGGAACGGCCGAACTCTCCGGGCGCGTCGGCCTCTCCGCCGACCTGCTGCGCCGGCGGCCGCACGAGGTCAGCGACGGGCAGCTGCAACGCGCCTGCCTGGCCAGGGCGCTCGTGCTGCGCCCGCGCTGGCTGATCTGCGACGAGATGACGGCGATGCTGGACGCGTCCACGACGGCCGCTCTGGTGGCCGTGGTCGAGGAGTACCGCGCGGAGACCGGCGCGGGCCTGCTGACCGTGGGCCACGACCGCACGCTTCTCGGCCGCTGGTGCGACCGTACGGTGCGGTGGGAGGAGCTGGTGGACGCCGCGGAGCCCACGGTCGCCGACTGACCCCTTCCTTTTCCTTTCGGCTACTTCCGGCTGCCCGCGCCGGCCAGTTCCCGCTCGGGAGTCCCGGATGCCCCGGCCGCCGGGCGCGGAGCGGACGCCGCACGGCGCACCGAGGCGACGGCGACACCGGCCAGGACCAGCAGACCGCCGAGCACCGCGCTGAGGGCGGGGACGTTGCCGAGGAACGCGGCGTCCACGGCGAGCGCGGCGACGGGCACCGCGTACAGCACGAGCGAGGCGGTCGACGCGGTCGTCGCACGCAGCGTGCGCGACCAGGTCCAGAAGGCCATGGCCGTGCAGCCCAGGCCCAGCCAGAGGACCGCCAGCGTGCGGTGGGTGTCGGCGGCCGCGATCTCGCCGACGGCGCCCGGGGCCGTCGCCAGCAGCGGGACGAGGCCGAACAGGCTGCCGTAGAAGACGCACTCCGCGCCCGAATACTTCTTGAGCAGCGGCTTCTGGAGCGCGAACGACGTGGCCTGGGTGGCTGCCGCGAGGAGGACCATCAGCGCCCCCATGAGGGAACCGCTTCCGGAGCCCGACGTGACCGCGACCAGCAGCGCACCGCACAGGGCGAGGCCGAGCCCGGCCAGCCCGCGCCGACCGGGGCGGTCGCCGAGGAAGGCCATGCCCAGCACGGTCGTGAAGACCGGGGAAGCGGCGATCAGCATGGCCGCGGTGCCCGCTTCCACGCTCTCTTCGCCCGCGCACAGCAGCACTTGGTACGCGGTCATCCCGGTGAGCCCGAAGGCCGCCATGCGCAGAACGTCCCCGCGCTCGAGGCGGCCGATGCGCTTCAGAGCCAGGCACGGCAGGAGCAGCACCACGGTGATGGAGATGCGCAGGAGCGCGATCGTGGTGGGCGAGTAGTCCGGCAGCGCGACACGGATCGCGGTGAACGCGGACCCCCACAACGCCGCCGTGGCCGCCATCGGAAGCCACGGGGTCGCCGCACGCTGTGCCGCCGTCATAGAAAACACCACCAGCTCGGTCAGGGACTGAGCTGTCAAATTAACAACGCCCGATCTATAAGGCAAATAATGAATTCTATTCCGATCTCAAAGAATTCCTTTGAGTGAGGTGGGGGATTCACCGCCTGCGGACCAGCGGGAAGGGCAAGGTCTCACGGATCGAGAGCCCGGTCAGGAACATCACCAGCCGGTCCACACCGATCCCCAGCCCGCCCGTCGGCGGCATCGCGTATTCCAGCGCCCGCAGGAAATCCTCGTCCAGCTCCATCGCCTCGGGATCGCCGCCCGCGGCCAGCAGCGACTGCGCCGTCAGCCTGCGGCGCTGCTCGACGGGGTCGATCAGCTCCGAATACGCCGTCCCCAGCTCGGTGCCGAAGGCCACCAGGTCCCAGCGCTCGGCCAGCCGCGGATCGGCGCGGTGCGGGCGGGTCAGGGGCGAGACGTCGGTGGGGAAGTCCTTGTAGAACACCGGCAGCCCGGTCCGCTCCTCCACCAGCCGCTCGTACATCTCCAGCAGGATGTCCCCCCGCCGGTCCTCCGGCTTGTGCGGCACCCCCGCGGCGTCGCAGTGCCGCCGCAGCACCGCCACGGGCGTATCGGCGTCGATCTCCTCGCCGAGCGCCTCCGCCACCGCACCGTGGACGGTCTTCACCGGCCACAGACCCGAGATGTCGTGCTCGACGAGCTTCCCGTCGCCGTCCGCGCGCAGAATGACGGCCGAGCCGTGGGCGGCGACGGCGGCACTCTGGATGAGCTCGCGCGTCAGGTCCAGCATCACGTCGTAATCGGCGAACGCCTGATACGCCTCCAGCATCGTGAATTCCGGATTGTGCTTGTACGAGACGCCCTCGTTGCGGAAGGTGCGCCCCATCTCGAAGACCTTCTCCATGCCGCCCACGCACAGTCGCTTCAGATAGAGCTCGGGCGCGATCCGCAGATAGAGGTCCAGGTCATAGGCGTTGATGTGGGTGGTGAAGGGCCGGGCGTTCGCGCCGCCGTGCACCTGCTGGAGCATCGGCGTCTCGACCTCCAGATAGCCCCGGTCGAGCAGCCCCTGGCGCAGCGCCTGCACCGTGGCGCTGCGGGCCCGTACGGTCTGCCGTGCCTCCGGCGAGACGGCCAGGTCCACATAGCGCATCCGCACCCGCGCCTCCGGATCGCTCAGCCCCCGCCGCTTGTCGGGCAGCGGGCGCAGGCACTTGGCGATCATCCGGCTCCTGGTCACGAAGACGGTCGGCTCACCGCGGTCGGTGGTGCCCACCTCGCCCTCGGCCTCGATGTGGTCGCCGAGATCGACATGGGCGGCGAAGCGGCGCAGGCAGTCGTCCCCCGAGTCGTCGCGCGTGAAGGCCAGTTGAAGATCGCCGGACCAGTCGCGGAGCACGGCGAACGCGATGCCGCCGTGGTTGCGCACGAGCAGCACGCGGCCTGCCACGGTCACCCGCTCGCCCGTACGGGACGAGGGCGCGAGCCCCGGGTGCGCGGCCCGCACGGCGGCGAGGGTGTGGGTGCGCCGGGCGTCGACCGGATAGGGATCCACCCCGGCCTCCCGCAGCCGGTCCAGCTTCTGCCGCCTGACCCGCACCTGCTCGGGCAGGCCCGCGAGCTCGTCCTGCCGCTCCTCGCCGCCGGGGCCCTCGCCACCCGCGAAGCCGAGCTCGGAGAGCGAGGGCAGGCCCGCGGTGGAGGCGGGGCTCGTGATGCCCCGCGCCCGGCCCCGGCCCCACAGCTTGCCCAGGCTGGGCACGGCCACGAAGCCCTCGGCGATCCCGGAGGCCAGCCCGATCCGGGCGAGGGCACCCGCGTCGGCGTAGCAGAGGAACCGCGGATGCCACTCGGGGTTGTACTTCACGTTCGACCGGTAGAGCGCCTCCAGCTGCCACCACTTGGAGAAAAACAGCAGCAACTTCCGCCACAGCCGCAGCACCGGCCCCGCACCGATCCGTGCGCCCTCCTCGAAAGCGGAGCGGAATACCGCGAAGTTCAACGAGATGTGCTTGACGCCGAACCGCCCCGCCTGCGCGCACAACTGGGCGACCATGAACTCCATGACCCCGTTGGGCGCCGCTCGGTCGCGGCGCATCACATCCAGCGAGACACCGTCACGGCCCCAGGGCACGAACGACAGCAGCGCGATCATCTTCCCCTCGCTGTCGAACGCCTCGACCAACAGGCAGTCACCGTCGGCGGGATCGCCCAGGCGCCCCAGCGCCATGGAGAAACCCCGCTCGGTCTCGGTGTCCCGCCACGCGTCCGCGCGCTTGATGACCTCGCCCATCTCCTCGTCGGAGAGCGCCGAGTGCCGCCGGATCCGCGTGGTCGCGCCCGTACGCTCCACACGGTTGACGGCCTGCCGGGTCACCCGCATCTCCCGGCCGTCGAGGTCGAACGCGGCCACCTGAAGGATCGCCTCGTCACCCAGTTGCAGCGCCCCGAGCCCGGAGCGGGCATACGCCTTGGCCCCCGTCTCGCTGGCCCCCATCACGGCCGGCTGCCAGCCGTATCGCCCCGCGAGCTCCAGCCAGGCATCGATCGCCGGGGTCCACGCCTCCGGATCGCCCAGCGGATCGGCCGAGGCCAGACAGACGCCCGCCTCCACCCGGTAGGTGACCGCGGACTTGCCGCTCGCGGAGAAGACGACGGCCTTGTCACGGCGGGTCGCGAAATACCCGAGGGAGTCCAGGCCGCCGTAGCGGCCGAGGAGCGCGCGGATGCGCGGCTCCTCGTCGCCGTGCAGCGCCGCTTCCAGCCGCTGCGAACGGAAGAGCGTCATGGCCGCGTTGAGCAGCGCCAGCGCGCCGAGCAGCCCGAGCAGGAAGAACAGCCAGTGCGGCGGGTGCCCGGTGAAGTGCCGGCCGCTGACCAGGCCGCCGCACACCTTGTTGGCCACGAACAGCAGCCGGTTGCCGCCGCCCCGCTCCAGCGAACCCGGGAACGCCGCCACCAGGCCCCAGCCCACCAGGATGGCCACGGCCAGCCCCGCGACCAGCACCAGCAGGGCCCGCAGGAACGCCCCGCGCCGCGACGCCGCGTAGAACTCCCGCCGGGCCAGGATCAGCAGGGTCACCGCGGCGACACACAGCACCAGGGACGGGATCGTGTCCCAGTAACCCACCGCCAGCAGCAGCGCGTCCGCGATCAGCAGCAGGGAGAGATAGCCGAGGACGAACCAGAGGGTGACGCGTTTACGGGCCGCCATGGCCGTGGCGAGCAGCAGCAGGAAGACGGCGTAGGCGAGGTTCGGCGCGGTGGGCACGGTCAGCGTGTCCAGGGCGTCGGTCAAGGGGCGCGCCGCGCGCCGCAGCGGCACGATCAGCGAGGTGACCGCGCAGAACACCCCGAGCAGCCCGAAGAAGACCGCGAACCCGTTGGGCACCCGGTGCAGCAGCCGCTGCCAGGCGGAGCCCGGCCTCTCGCTGCTGTCCCGGCCTCCGGCCCCCGCCGTGGCGGGGGGCGCCGCCGCGTGTGGGCTGTCCGGGGCTGTACGGCTCATTCCGTCAGCCTAGGCAAGGCCCGGCCCACCTGCCCGCCGAGCGCCTGCCCCGGCCGTCCCGGCGGCCGTTCCCCGGCCGTACGGAAGCACGACCGCATCTCCGCCGCGGGGGCTCCGGACCTCTCCGCCCGGCCGACGCGTTCCTGCTGTTGAGAGGCCCGAGCCCGTTCCCGTTCATCTCAGGCCGCCCTCCCGGCATCCGGTCGCCGATACGCCGATGCCGACCTCGTTTGCGCCGATCTTGTCCGCGCGGTCGTCGCCGCGCTCCCGGACGGGTGCACTCCTACCCGATTGGAGTACACGCCCTTCGCAGGTCCCGGCCGCATGATGGGCCAGACTGGCGGACAAACCACTCCGCCGAGGAGGCTCACCGTGGCCGTTTCGATCTCCATGGTCGTACTGCTTCTGATCATGGCGGTGGTATTTCTCCGCAGTGGCGCGCTGCGGGTCTCCCACGCGCTGGTCTGCGTTCTGCTCGGGTTCCTCCTCTCCAGCACGAGCATCGCCCCGACGCTGGCCCACGGGCTCTCGGCCACCACGACGTTCGTCAGCGGCGTACGGCCCTGACGCCCCGGCCGACGGCTGTGGCCGGCCAGGGCGGCGGGTGCTGCTAGCGCCCGATCTCCACGTCCTCCAGCACGCCCAGCGCGTCCGGCACGAGGATGGCCGCCGAGAAGTAGGCACTCACCAGGTAGGACGAGACGGCCTGCTCGCTGATGCCCATGAACCGCACATTGAGGCTGGGCTGATATTCGTCCGGGATGCCGGTCTGGTGGAGGCCCACCACACCCTCGTTCTCCTCACCGGTGCGCATCGCGAGGATCGAGCTGGTCCCCGACTCGCTGACCGGGATCTTGTTGCACGGCAGCAGCGGCACCCCGCGCCAGGAGCGGACGGCTGACCCCAGGACCTCCATGTTCTTCGGGTAGAGGCCACGGCTGCTGCACTCCCGGCCGAAGGCCGCGATGGTGCGCGGATGTGCCAGCAGATACTGCGTCTTACGGCGCCGGGCCAGGAGCTCGTCGAGGTCGTCGGGGGTCGGCGGGCCGCTGCGGGTGTGAATGCGCTGGCCGAGGTCGGCGTTGTGGAGCAGGCCGAACTCGGGGTTGTTGACCATTTCGTGTTCCTGGCGTTCGCGCAGGGCTTCGATGGTCAGGCGCAGTTGCTGTTCGACCTGGTTCATCGGGTCGTTGTAGAGGTCCGCGACGCGGGTGTGGATCCGCAGGACCGTCTGGGCGACGCTCAGTTCGTACTCACGTGGGGAAAGTTCGTAGTCGACGAAGGTGCCCGGGATGGCCGGCTCCCCGATGTGGCCCGAGGCCACGGAGATGTCGGCCTCACCGCGGTGGTTCTGCGCCGGCCGGGGGCGGGAGGCGAAGCCCGCCACGTGGGCGCGCAGGGCCTCGGAGCGGTCGGCCAGCTCCTGGAAGGTCTGGAGGGGGAGTGCCAGGACCGTGCAGCGCGTGACGGCCGTGACGGTGAACGGCCAGGTGGCGTCCGGCTCCAGGGGCACGCGCTCGCCGAAGTAGTCGCCGTCGGCCAGTACTCCGAGTACCGTGTCGTCCCCGTATTTACCGGGGCCCGTCTTGTCGAGCTTGCCGTGGGCGATCAGGAAGATCTGGTCGGCGGGGGCGCCCGCCTGGACCAGGGTGTCGCCCGCCGCGTACTGACGCTGGACGAACCCGTCCGCCAGCGACTCCAGCACGGCGCTGTCCTCGAAGCCGCGCAGCAGGGGCAGTTCGCCCAGCTCCGGTGGGATCACCCGCACTTCCGCGCCGGTCGAGATGAACTCGACCCTGCCGTCGCCGACCGTATAGCTCAACCGCCTGTTCACCCGGTAGGTGCCCGCGGACACCTGGACCCAGGGCAGCACGCGCAGGAGCCAGCGGGAGGAGATCCCCTGCATCTGCGGTACGGACTTCGTCGTGGTGGCGAGCTGCCGTGCCGCGGGAGTGCCGAGGCTCAGCTGCGACTGGCCCGACTGCTCATCAGAGACGGACTCCACTGACGTGGTCATGGCTGGTTATCACCCATCTGTTGCGATCAACTGGTGCTTGCGCTGTCCGACGCGATACGCGTGCGTGGAGCCGGGGGCTTCGGAAATCCGGCCCCGGTCCGGATTTCAGTGCCCGATTTCCACGTTCTCGAGAATTCCCAGGGCGTCGGGAACGAGAACGGCGGCTGAATAGTAGGCGCTCACGAGATACGAGATGATGGCCTGCTCGCTGATTCCCATGAATCGCACCGAAAGGCTCGGGCGGTACTCGTCGGGAATTCCCGTCCGGTGAAGACCGATCACGCCCTGGGATTCCTCCCCGGTGCGCATCACCAGGATGGAGCTGGTGCCCGCTTCGGTGACGGGGATCTTGTTGCACGGGAAGATCGGGACGCCGCGCCAGGCGGGCACCGCGTGCCCGCTCACGTCCACGCTGTCGGGATAGACGCCCCTGCTGTTGAACTCGCGGGCGATCGCCGCGATCGCGCGCGGGTGCGCGAGGAGGAACGCGGGGTCCTTCCACACGGTGGCCAGGAGCTCGTCGAGGTCGTCGGGGGTCGGCGGGCCGGTGCGGGTGTGGATCCGCTGCTTGAGGTCGGCGTTGTGGAGCAGGCCGAAGGCGCGGTTGTTGACCATTTCGTGTTCCTGGCGTTCGCGCAGGGCTTCGATGGTCAGGCGCAGCTGCTGTTCGACCTGGTTCATCGGCTCGTTGTAGAGGTCCGCGACGCGGGTGTGGACCCGCAGGACCGTCTGGGCGACGCTCAGTTCGTACTCGCGTGGGGTGAGCTCATAGTCGGCGAAGACACCCGGCAGCGACGGCTCGCCGGTGTGGCCCGATGCGACGTCGATGGCCGATTCGCCGTGCTCGTTCTGCGGGCGGCCGGAGGTGGCGTGGAAGGCCGCGACATGGGCGCGGAGCTCCTCCGAGGCGGCGAGCAGCTCCTGGAAGGCCTGGCGGGGGAGGGTGAGCACCGTGCAGGCGGTGACGGCCTTGGCGGTGAAGTCCCAGGTCTGCTCGTCTTCCGCGGCGATCGCCCCGTCGCCGAAATACCCGCCGTCGGCCAGCACGTCGAGCACAGCTGTGTCGCCGTACTCGCCCTCGCGCTCCTTGTCGATCTTGCCGTGGGCGATCAGGACGACCTGGTCGGCCGGCTGTCCGGCCTCCACGAGCACGTCACCGGGCTGGAACTCGCGCTGAGTGAAGCGGCCCGCCAGGGCCTCCAGGGTCGCCGCGTCCGTGAACCCCCGCAGCAGCGGCAGCTCGCCCAGCTCGGCGGGGATGACCCGGACCTCCGAGCCGGTGGAGACGAACTCCACCCGGCCGTCGCCCAGCGTGTGCGTCAGGCGGCGGTTGACCCGGTAGGAACCGCCGGGGACGTGAACCCACGGCAGCAGGCGCAGCAGCCACCGCGAGGTGATGCCCTGCATCTGCGGCACGGTTTTTGTCGTGGTCGCAAGATTGCGCGCGGCCGCGGTGCCCAGGCTCAGGGGGGCGGTACCGCTATTGTCCGCGGTACCGGTCTCCACTGATGTCGTCATGATGCGAATGCCCACCTATCCATTGCGAAATGCCCATTGCGGACCCGACGATTTCTTTTCCGCTGATTTTTCGCTCGTGCACCCTCGAAGCTAGCAGCGGGAATCGGGTGACACAGTCACTCACATGGGTGGATTGATCGACGATGTTAGGTTCGGATAAAAATTCCGATTCCGTTGGCGACGGGCCGCTCACCTCCGCCCGACGGGTGGTTGCGGACCGTGGTGCGCCCGTCGTCCGGGTCACGCGTCACCAGGGTGCTCGACCCGCCGCCGTCCAGGTTCACCGCGTCGTCCGCGCCGAGGTCCCGCATGAGGGCGGCCAGTTCGGCGACGGTCATGCCCGAGCGGTATTCGGTGCCGCCGTCCAGGGCCATGAGGAAGAACCGCCGGCCGCTCTCGCCCATGCCCGCCGAGGTCCGCACCGCCGCCGTCGAGCGGTTCAGCCCCGTCAGGGGTCTGCCGCCGCGCAGTACCGGGAAGCCGCCGATGGCGAAGCGGAGCGCTCCCCTTCCCTTGGACTCCAGTCGCTCCTCGACCTTCACCGAGTCGCCGACCCGCAGCTTGCGGAGCTCCTTCGCGCCCCCGTCGCGCCCCACCAGGACCGTCGACCCTGAGGGGATCGCGCCGTGCCCCGGGGTCTTGGCCACCTCCGTCACGCGGTTGCGCCGCACCGTCAGTTCATAGGTGTTGGCACTGCACGGGGCGGAGCGGTCGGTGTCCGTCCCGCACGTCGCCCGCCGCCGCGAGGCCGTACCCCAGTCCGGGGTGTACGCTCCGATCCCGCCCACCGGCAAGGCGTACTGGTTCAGGCCGCGCAGCGTCAGTTTCCTGCCCTTGGCCGTCACCGTGCCCGCCAGGGTCAGGCGGTCCAGCCTGGCCTTGCCGTCCGTCCCGACGCCGATGACGTCCCGGGTCGTCGCACCCGGCGGCATCGACGGCCCGAAACGCTGTCCGTTGGGCACCGCCGCGCCGAGTCGGCGGCCCCTCGCGATGGACGGCCCCACCGGGGCACCCGTCGCCTCGACCCCTGGGTGCTGGGACTCGGTGATGTTGAAGAAGTCGCCGTTGACCCCGCCGACCGCGCCGCTCCGGTCGGCCATGTGGGACACCGTGGACCGCGCGGCGACAGCTCCCGGATAGAGCAGGTCGAGGGAGACGCCCGCTTCGCGGAGGTCGACGGTCAGCAGATGCCCGTACGCGGGCCCGTGCGAGGCCGAAAGGGAGAAGTCCCGGTATTCGACCCCGGGCGCCACAGAAGTCGACGCGCCCAGCCGTAGTGCCTGCTGTGTGCTTGCGCCCGCCGCGTCCGCCCAGGCCGTACCTCCTCCTACCAGCGCTGCCCACGCCACCAGAACCGTCAGCCCCGCGCGTACGCGGCTTCTGCATCCGCTCACAGTCTCCCCAGAGGTCCCGTCAACTCTGGCACGATGCAAGAGAGTTCACCATGCCCCGAAAGAACGACAGGCAACGTGCCGACGTCGACACCGGCAACTCTTGTCACAGCCCTGCCCTTTGGCACTGCGGCCCCGGATACTCGCAGGAGACAGCTCGTGCGGGCCGCCGCCACCGCTGCGGACGCCCCCGATCCGGGAGAGTCGCCATGACCCCTCGTACGCGCCGCGCAGCCGTCATCACCCTGGGAGCCGCCCTCGCCGGCTCCGTCGCGGGACCCGCCGTCGCCCAGCGGGCGGACGCGGCGTCCGGCGCGGGCGCCGCGCGGGGCAAGCCTCCGCTGCGCCGTGCCCACGCGCACAACGACTATGAGCACCTCCACCCGCTCACCGACGCGCTCTCCCACGGCTTCGGCAGCGTCGAGGCCGACATCTGGCTCGTCGGCGACGAACTCCTGGTCGCGCACGACGCCTCCGAGCTCGACCCCACGCGCACCCTGGAGTCGCTCTACCTCGACCCGCTGCTGCGCCGGGTCAGATCCGGACACGGCCGGGTCTACCCGGGGTACGACTTCTCCCTGCAACTGCTCATCGACATCAAGACCGCGGGCGGTCCGGCCTACCGGGAGCTCTCCCGGCATCTTCGGCGCTACCGCTCGATGCTGAGCGTCTGTGACAACGGCCGGGTCCGGCGCGGCGCGGTCACCGCCGTCGTCTCGGGGGACCGGGGTGCCCGCGGCCCCATGGAGGAGGAGCGGGTGCGGCGGGCCTTCTACGACGGCCGCCTCGCGGATCTCGGCAGCGGCGTCCCCGCGTCCTTCGCCCCGCTCGTCAGTGACGACTGGAACCTCAACTTCGCCTGGCAGGGGGTGGGTCCGATGCCCGAACGGGAACGCGCCGAGCTGCTGCGGCTCGTCTCCACCGCGCACGCCGAACACCGGCAGGTGCGTTTCTGGGCCACGCCCGACCGGCCCGGCGCGGCGCGTGACGCCCTGTGGCGCGAACTGCTCGCCGCGGGTGTGGACTACCTCAACACGGACGACCTCGCGGGTCTTGAGGCATTCCTGCGCGCGCGGCGCTGAGCGACCCGCGTAAGGTTCGACAAGCACCGGCAAATCGTATGATTATTGGCGTTTTCGTCGAGGCTGCCACGCGGAGCGGACAGGGGGTTTTCCCACCCTGGAATGTCGCGGTCCTGGGCGGAACGTGTGGCGGTACGGTCACTGCCGCGGTGTCGACGGTCCACGACCGGGAACGCTGGAGCCTATGGCCACTCCACCGGGACCGCCGTACGGCCCGCCCGCGAGCCCGCCTCCGCCGCCCTCCGCCCCGCCTCCGGGCGGGTTCGGCCCGGGTCGGCCGCCGTGGGACCCGGAGCCGCCTTCGGGCGGCGGCGGACGGCGGACGGTGATCGCCGTGACCGTGCTGGTGGCGATCGCGGCGGTCGCGCTGGGTGCGGTGCTGATCATCGGGGACAAGGGCAAGAAGGGGGACGAGCCCGGCAACGGGCCCTCGGCCGACCCGTCGCCCTCGCTCACCCTCCCCAGCGGGCTTCCCTCGGAGCTGCCGACGCATCTCCCCAGCCGACTGCCGACGAGTCTGCCGTCCGGATGGCCCAGCGGCCTTCCGACGAGCCTGCCCAGCGGATTCCCCACGGAATTGCTGCCGTTGCCCGTCGACGGCCGCGCGGACCGGGCCGCCGCTCGGGCCGGTGCCGTCACTGGGCCGGTACGGCCTGGATGTCCAGCTCGATCCTGATGGTCGCACCGATCATGACGATGCCGCGCTGGAGCATCGAGCGCCAGTCCAGGGTGAAGTCCTCGCGGTGCAACTCGGTCGAGGCCGAGCAGGCGGTGCGGGTCTCGCCCATGATGCCGGTGCCGATGCCCAGGTAGCGGGTGTCGAGCGCGACGTTGCGGCTCACGCCGTGCAGATTGAGCACACCCTGGACCGTCCACCGGGACCCGCCGCGGTGCACGAATCGCTCACTGGTGAACTGCATGTACGGGAACTTGGCGACGTTCAGGAACTCGGCGGAGCACAGGTGCTCGTCGCGCTGCTTGACCCCCGTGTCGATGCTCGCCGTCTCGATCACCACATCGATGCGGGAGTGCTCCATGCTCTCGCCGATCCACAGCGTGCCCTCGAAGCGGTTGAACCGGCCGTGCACCTCGGCGAGCCCGATGTGCCGGGAGATGAAGCGCACGGCCGTGTGGTCCGGGTCGATGCGCCACGCGCCGGGAGCCGGCATGGCCGGAGTGGGCGCCGGTTCCATGCCCACCGGTTCGAGGGAGGTCCGGGTGCCCTCCGTGGACATGAAGGTGCGCCGTACGGGCTGGAACCCTTCGGCCGTCACGGCGAGGCTGTACTCGCCGGGCGCCACGGTCGTCGCGAACCGGCCGTGCGGATCGGTCTGCCCGTGGACCACTTCCTGGCCGTTGAGATCCCGCACGGATACTTCCGCTCTGTGCAGCGGAAGCTGGACCGGATCGAGTACCAGGCAGTCGAGAGCCCCCGCGCCGTGCGGAATCGGAGCGACCTCCTGGTGGAGGGAACGCTTACGACGGCACAGCAGGGCGAAAACCATCCCGAAGGGCCTTTCTCTGATCAGAAGGTGACGTACCTGTAGATCACCATATTCCTGCACTGAAAGGCAAAATTTTCCCTACTTCCTGGGAAACTGTGAATTTCACGCACTCCTACCTTTGATTTACCGCCAAGGTGGCTGGCCTCTCAGGGGGTGTGGCCTTCTGTCAGGCCTCCTGGGAACCGTCCGTCAGGAGCGCCGCGAGAGCGGCCGCGGGATCGTCCTCGCAGGGTCCGGCGGGCTGCCAGCGGCCGCTCTCCTTGCGGTACGGCCACCAGCGGCCGTCGCGTCCGTAACGCAGCTGTGTGTCCGAGCCGACCGCCGTCCAGCGGTTGCGCGAGGCGCGCAGTACCGGCACCGTTCCGCCTTCCCGTGCGGCAGTCAGTTGCGCGCCGGCGCGTGCGAGGTCCTCGGCTTCCGGTGTCCATGCGTCCTCCAGGACCGACAGCGCGGCGGGCCCTCCGTGGCCCCATGCTTGTACGGCCTGGGCGAGCCCGGCGCGGTCGCGGCCGCAGCCTGACGCCAGTCGTGCCGCTACGTCGGCCGGCGGCCCGGAGGCGGCGAGGCGCACCGTGTCCTGCCACAGGCTCAGTTCATCTCCCACGGGCGACCGTTCGTGGCCGGGGGCGAGGGCCTCGGCCAGCAGTCTCCGGGCCCGCGCGGCCGCGTCCGCGACCAGGAACTCCAGCGCCTCGGCATCCAGCCCCGGGGCCGGCGCGGTGTCGCCCGACAGCACGGGCGGGCGGCCCACGGCCTCCACTGAGGGCGGTGCGTCGGGCAGCGGCGGTACGAGGAAGCCCGCCCCGAACACCTCGCGGGCCGGGACGCCCGAGGGGGCGGCGCTCGGCTCCGGCGCGTGCGCCGTGGCACGCGCGGAGTTGCGGGCCTGCAGCTCGTCCAGCAGCTCGCGTTCCCCACGCCCACGGATCAGCAAGAGGACGAACGGATCCTGGTCGAGGATCCGCGCCACCTGATGGCACAGCGCCGCCGTGTGCGGACAGTGGTCCCACGCGCCGCAGCCGCACGCGGGCTCCAGATCGCCGATGCCGGGCAGCAGCTCCACGCCGGCGGCCAGCGCGTCCTCCGCGAGGTGCGGGGGTATGTCGTGGTCGAGCAGTGCGGCGATATGGCCGGCACGGTCGGCCACCAGGTCGAGCAGCCGGTCCCAGTCGGCCGCCGAGAGCTCCTGGACCATCACATCGGAGCGGTACGGTGTGCCGTCGCGGTCGCGGACCAGCGCCGTGATCCGGCCCGGCCGCACCGACACCGCGCCCACGGCCCCCGCACGGGCGTGCTTGCGTCCGGACTTCACCTGGCGGCCGTCCAGAGCGGCGTCCTCCAGGGCCTTGAGCCAGGCCCGGCCCCACCAGCTCCGTGCGAAGCTCTGCCCCGGTTCGGGAGGCAGGGCGGCGAAGGTGAGTTCGGTGCCGCCGGTGATGTCGTGTCCGGTCATCGGCCGGTCCCCCTCAGTGCGACGAGTTCGGTGAGTTCGGCGACGGTGAGTTCGGTCAGGGCGGCCTCCGCGGAGCCCAGGACGGAGTCCGCGAGGGCCTGCTTGCGCGCGAGCATCTCCGCGATCCGGTCCTCGATCGTCCCTTCGGCGATCAGCCGGTGCACCTGCACGGGCTGGGTCTGGCCGATGCGGTAGGCGCGGTCGGTCGCCTGCGCTTCCACGGCGGGGTTCCACCAGCGGTCGAAGTGCACCACATGGCCCGCCCGGGTGAGGTTCAGCCCCGTCCCGGCCGCCTTCAACGACAGCAGGAAGACCGGAACTTCACCGTCCTGGAAGCGCTGGACCATCTCCTCGCGCCGCGGCACCGGCGTACCGCCGTGGAGCAGTTGCACGGGCACCCCCCGGGACGTCAGGTGCCGCTCCAGCAGCCTGGCCATCTGGACGTACTGCGTGAAGACCAGAACGCTCGCCCCTTCGGCCAGAATCGTGTCCAGCAGTTCGTCGAGCAGCTCGACCTTGCCCGAACGGCCCTGGACGCGCGGGGCAGCCTCCTGGAGGCCGTCTTCCTTCAGGAACTGCGCCGGGTGGTTGCAGATCTGCTTCAGCCCGGTGAGCAGCTTGACGATCAGGCCACGTCGCTGGAAGCCGTCCGCGGCCTCCACCTCGGCGAGCATCTCCCGGACCACGGCCTCGTAGAGAGCCGTCTGTTCCTTGGTGAGCGCGACCGTGCGGTCGGTCTCGGTCTTCGGCGGCAGCTCGGGGGCGATACCCGGGTCCGACTTGCGCCGGCGCAGCAGGAACGGGCGGACGAGCGCGGCGAGGCGCTCGGCCGCGCCCGGATCCACACCGCCTTCGACGGCCTGCGCGTAGCGCCGGCGGAAGCCGCCGAGCGAACCCAGGATGCCGGGCGTCGTCCAGTCGAGGATCGCCCACAGCTCGGAAAGGTTGTTCTCCACCGGAGTGCCGGACAGCGCGACCCGGGCCTTGCCGCCGATGGTGCGCAGCTGCTTCGCGGTGTCGGAGTGCGGGTTCTTGACGTGCTGGGCCTCGTCGGCGACGACCAGGCCCCAGTCGATCCCTCCCAGCCGCCGAGCGTCCAGCCGCATCGTTCCGTACGTGGTGAGGACGAACTCGCCGTCCGCCAGACCGTCCAGACTCCGTGTGGGGCCGTGGAAGCGGCGCACGGGCGTACCGGGGGCGAACTTCTCGATCTCGCGCTGCCAGTTGCCCATCAGGGAGGTCGGGCAGACGACCAGGGTCGGGCCGGTCGCGTCCCGCAGCGTCCCGCGGTGCAGATGCAGGGCGATGACCGTGATGGTCTTGCCGAGACCCATGTCGTCGGCTAGGCAGCCGCCCAGCCCCAGCGAGGTCATACGGTGCAGCCAGTCGAGTCCCCGCAGCTGGTAGTCACGCAGGGTGGCGGCGAGTGCGGCGGGCTGCGCGAGGGGCTCCTGGGCACTCTCCGGGTCGGCGATAAGGTCGCGCAGCGCCGCCAGCCAGCCGCTCGCCCGGACGTCCACCAATTCCTCGGCGCCTCCGGGGCCTTCCGTCTGCGTACGCCCTGTCAGGGCCGCGCCGAGCGCTTCCACGGGGGTGAGCTTGCGGTCCTGGCGGCCCTGGGCGCGGCGTACGGACTCCGGGTCGAGGAGCACCCACTGGTCGCGCAGGCGCACGGCCGGGCGGCTGGCCTCCGCGAGGCGGTCCAGTTCGGCCTGTGTCAACTCCTCGTCGCCCATGGCGAATCGCCAGCTGAAGGTGAGCAGCGCGTCGGCCGACAGCAGGGACGGCATCGCCGAACGGTCGTCGCTCCGGCTGTGGTCGGTGTCCTCCTGTGGGCCGACAACCGCGTACGAGGTGAGTTTGCGGGCCACTTCCTTCGGCCAGTGCACCTGGACGCCGGCGGCGTCCAACGCCTCGGAGGCGGCTCCGAGCAGTTCGCCGACCTCCTCGTCGGCGAGGTCGATGGCGTCGGGTGCCGGGGCCGAGAGCAGGGGAGCGAGAGCGGACCAGGCGTGGGCGGCGCGGCGCAGGGCGAGCAGCGCGTTCATGCGAGCTCCCTTGCCGAGCGAGGCCGTGAGGGGTGAGGCGCCGGACCATACGTCGGCCGCGTCCGCGACGAGTGCCGGGTCGGCGAGGCTGTGCAGTTGGAGCACGGCCCGGAAACGCGGAGAGGCGTCCACCTCCGTGTCGGTGAGCCCCAGCACCTCGACGCGGAGGGACAGCCGTACGCCGGCGTCGTGCCCGGCGGCCACGCTGTCCGCCCACGCGCGCTGTTCGGGTATCCGCCGGGGTTCGGTGGCGGCGAAGGCGGGGCCGCCCGCCGCGACCGCGGCGGCGGGAGTGCGCGGCAGGCCGTCGGCCACAGCGTCCAGGAAGGCGCGTACGAGCCGTTCGGGCTCGGGTAGCAGTAGGGGGTCGCCGCCGTCGTGCGGGAGCGGCACGCAGTGCGCGGCGGGCGGCATGGCGGCCGCCAGCTCCCGGATCCGGGTCATGTCCTCGGGGGCCAGCGGTCCGACGCGCCAGGCGTCGTGATCGGTCGCGGTCAGTCCGGGGAGCAGGCGGCCGCGGGCGGCCAGTTGGAGGGCGAGCACTGCCGCCGCACCCCAGAAGGTGGCCGTCTCGTCGGCGCGTGCCGCGCGGGCGCGGGTGAGAACCGGCACGGCTTCACGCACGGGCAGCACCACGGCCCGGACCGTCGTGGTGGAGACGCCGGTGCCGTCGTCCACGGCGACGGTCAGTTCCTCGACGCTGCCCGGTGCGCCGGGCGGGTCCTCGTCCGGCCGCCAGAAGGCCACGCGGCCGGTGCGTGCCGGGTCACCGGGGAGAAAGACCGCCGAGCACTGTGCGAGCCGGGAGATCTCGGAGGGCGTTGCGGCAGAGGGTGGTGTCACTGGGCTGAGCATTCCTCAAATTTGACTAGTGGAGCTCGGAGCGGCCGAGGATACAGGGAAGCCCCACCGGAAGCGCCTCCTCCGCGTGTGACGCGCGACACGTACCACCTTGTGACCTCTCGGGGTGGGCCCAGCCCCCCACGGTCAGGGGGGAATGCCCCCGGCGGATCCGGGTGGTGCCGCCATGGCTGCGAGATGCCCCGGATCCGTACGTTCTGTGAGGTCAGCTCGCTGGTCCGAACTCCCCGGAGACCTCATGCGCCAGGCCACCACCTCGCTCGCGGAACGCACCGCGGGCAGCGATTTCGCGCCGCTCCTGCGTCTGGTCCGGGAGGAAGGACTCCTCGACCGGCGCAGGGGCAGGTACGCGTTCACCATCGTCGCGGACCTGCTCGCACTCGCCGCCACGGCCGCTGGAACCGCGCTCGCAGGGGACGCCTGGTGGGCTGTGCTCCTGGCCGTGCCCGCCGCCGTCTTCTGCGCCCGGATCGCCTTCGTCGGCCACGACAGCGGGCACGCGCAGATAGCCGCCACCCGACGCGCCAACCGCGTACTCGGCCTCCTGCACGCGAACCTCCTGCTGGGCATGAGCTATGCCTGGTGGAACGACAAGCACATCCGCCACCACGCCAACCCCAACCACATCGACAAGGATCCGGACGTCGGCGTCGGCGCGCTCGTGTGGACGCAGCGACAGGCCGCCCAGCGGCAGGGATTCACCCGCTGGCTCACCCGTCACCAGGCCCGGCTCTTCTTCCCCATGCTGCTGCTCGAAGGCATCGCCCTGAAGGTTTCGAGTGTGCGTGACCTCAAAAGGCAGGAAGCGCGCGAGCGGTGGATCGAGGCGGCACTCCTCACGTTCCATGTGGTGGGCTACACGACGCTCCTGCTGTGCGCACTGTCGCCCGGCAAGGCGCTGGTCTTCGCGCTGCTCCACCACGCGCTGTTCGGCCTCCACCTCGGCATGGTCTTCGCGCCCAACCACAAGGGGATGGACATGCCGGACCCGGACGGGGAGCGCTGGGGGCATCTGCGCCGCCAGGTCGTCACTTCGCGGAACGTGCGGGGCGGCGCGCTGACCGACTGGTTCATGGGCGGACTGAACTATCAGATCGAGCACCACCTCTTCCCCAGCATGCCCCGGCCCCACCTGCGACTCGCCCGGCCCCTCGTCCGCGCGCACTGCCGCGCGGTCGGGCTGCCCTACACCGAGACCGGACTGGTCGACTCCTACCGGCAGGCGCTGGGCCACATGCATGAGGTGGGTGCCCCGCTCCGGACCGGGTGAGGAACCGAACAGAACCCCTGGGCGTTCTCCAGGACAAGCGGCAGCCGTCGCGAAGGAGGCACGGACATGAGCAACAGGGCCAAGGTCGCCGTCGCCGGCGTGGTGGTGGGGGTGATCCTGCTGTGGCTGCATCCCTGGGTGGGCCTGCTGGTGATGCTGGCGGTGCCGGCCGCCGCCTATCTGCTGCTGGATCCCGCACAGCGCAAGAGGCTCCGCAGGGTGTCCCGCAAGCAGCTGGGGCGTTAGCCGGTGAAGGCCGGGGCGAGGGCGGCGGTCATGGAGAGCCGGGGGCTGCCGGAGCCGTCCGCCGGGACGGTCCACAGGTCGGAGCCGTAATCCCCGGGCAGGGAGTAGACGAGGGTGTGCCCGTCCCGCCAGATCGCCTGGTCGTCGACGTTCCGGTGTTCGGCCGTGGCACTCTCGCGCAAGGTACGCAGATCCAGGACGTACAACCGCCAGGGCGCGTCGGAGGAAGCGCCCTCGACGCGCTTCTTATAGGCAATACGCGTTCCGTCGGGCGAGAGGGAGGGGCACTCGACGTTGGTGTGCAGGGTGCGCAGTGTCCGGTCGGAGCGGTCGCCACGTACGAGATAGGTTCGCCCGCCCGTGGCGACGGTCGCGTAGAACCGGGTGTCGTCGGCGAAGGTGACGCCCCAGACGTTGAGATCGGATGCCCGGTGGAGGCGGCCGTCAAGGAAGAACCGGTACTCCTCGAGGTCGCGGTCCAGGCTCCAGGTGCGGGTGTCGAGCACCGAGGTGCGGGTGGAGAAGGCCGTGCCCGCGTAGGAGTCACCACTGACGAAGACCGTCCAGGCCACGCTCCGGCCACTCGGGGACACCCGGGCCCGGGTGGGAATGCCGGCCAGGTCGTAGTGGCGCAGCTCGCGCAGCTGCGCGTCGAGCACCACGGCACGGTAGCTGTCGCGGAGCCTGCCGTGCACCGCTTGGAGGCAGATGCCGGTGCCCGCGGCCGCGTGGAAACGCAGGCAGCGTACTCCGGAGGAGGTGCGCGGCGCGGCCGGGTCGTCCGCGGGAACGGTGGAGATCTCGTCGCGGTGCGGGCCCCAGGCCATGTTGCGGAAGAGGCTGAGCCCCGGAGCGTCCAGGGCGACCTTCCCCGCGCGTACGCGCGGGCCGCCCGGTTGCGCGCGGTCCTTCTCGGCCGACCGTCCGGCGGCGTGCAAGGTGGCGCCCACGGCGACACCGCCCAGGATCAGCACGGCGGCGAGCAGGGCCAGGATGCGGCTCTTGCGGTTCAACGGGCAGGCTCCGGTGAGATGTCGGGCGAGGGGCGCAGCAGCAGGGCACTGACGGCGACGGAAACGCTGAGACCGGCCGCCGCCGCGCCCAGCGCCACGCGGTCGCCCCAGGTGGTCCAGGCCACCCCGAAGGCGATCGAGCACACGAAACGGGCGGCTGCCTGACCTGTCTGGACCACCGCGAGCCCCGTGCCGCGGATCGCCGCGGGCACGGCGTCGGCGGTCACGGCGGCCAGCACTCCGTCGGTCGCCGCGTAGAAGCTCCCGTGCAGCGCGAGCACGACGAAGGCGAGCGTCGTCGAGTCGCCGAGCGGGGCGACCAGCAGGCCGTACGCGGTCAGCAGCGCCAGGTGGCCGCAGAGGAACAGCCGGCGGCGGCCCACCCGGTCGGCGATCGTCCCGAAGGGCACGGCCAGCAGGAGGAACGCCGCCGCTGTTCCCAGCGGCAGCAGCGGGAACCACGTCTCGGAGAGATCCAGGCGTCGTTGGAGGGTGAGGTAGAGGAACGAGTCGCTGACGGTCGTCAGCCCCAGCAACGCGGCACAGCCGGTGAGTCGGCGTACCGACGGCCGCCGCAGAACGGTCCGTAGGGGTGCGCGGTCGACGGCCGGTTCAGTCGACGCGGCGGCAGCGCGGTGCCCCGGGACGAACAGCAGGAGCACGAGGACGCCCAGCGCCGCGATGCAGCCGCTGACGGTGAAGACGGCGTCGTAGCCGTCGGCCGCCGCTCGCAGGATCACGAAGGCGACGAGCGGGCCGAGCAGGGCTCCGGCGGTGTCCATCGCGCGGTGCACGCCGAACGCCCGCCCCCGGGTGCCCGGTTCGCAGGACAGGGAGATCATGGCGTCGCGTGGTGCGGTGCGCAGGCCCTTGCCCGTACGGTCCGCCGCGAGCACCGCACCGATCAACGGCACGCTGTGCGCCACCAGCAGGAGGGGCTTGCAGAAGGCGGAAAGGCCGTAGCCGACCGCGGCGACGGCCTTGTGACTCCCGCCGCCCCGGTCGGAGATCCTGCCGCCGATGAGCCGTACGAGCGCGCTGACGCCGTTGTAGACGCCGTCCAGGAGGCCGAAGCCGAGCGGGGACAGGCCGAGTCCCGCGACGAGGTAGAGCGGCAGGACGGCGGTGACCATCTCCGAGGAGACGTCGGTGATCAGGCTGACGCTGCCCAGGGCGAGCACGGCTCCGGGCACGAGGGCGGCCCGCCGGCCGGGGAGGGGGTGCCGGCCGGCGGTGTCGGAGGGTTCCGGGGTGGTGCGGCTGTCCGCGAGATACACGGTCAGTTGTTCCAGATGCCGGTGATGTCCTTGCCGTTCGCGGCGTTACCGGCGTGCGAGGTGCCGTACATGTCCTCGACGGTGCGCAGGACGTCGTAGTGGTTGTAGGTGGCGTCGGAGGTCGAACCGGCCCGCACGGGCTGTCCGTAGAGGACCGTCGGGATGCGGTTGCCGCTCAGCCGGTTGTCCTCGTCGAAGGTGATCAGCAGCAGGCTGTTGTGGGCCGTGGCCCAGTCGGCGTAGCTCTTGAGGTTGTCCTTCAGCCAGGTGTCACCGGTGCCCACGGAACAGTCGTGCATGTCACTGCACAGGTTCGGGACGACGAAGGAGACCTTCGGCAGCTTGCCGAAGTCGCTGGGGAAGGCCGCCATGGTGTGCGCCGTGCTGGTGGGGACGTTGTCGAAGCCGAACCAGGGATTGTGCTTCTGGGCGTACTTGCCACTCTTGCACGTGGTCGAACCCTCGGCCGGCAAGGACTCGTTGTAGCTGGCCCAGGTCTTGCCCGTGGTCAGGAGCTCGGAGGCGAGGTTCGGCGCGTCGCTGAAGCCGGGGGTGACGCAGCTGTCGTCGGTGACGCCCTGGGTGTCCCCGGAGAACAGCGCGTAGTAGTTCGGCTGGCTGGGGTGGGTCTCGGCGTACGACGCGGTCAGGTTGGCGCCCCCGGAGGCCAGGGAGTTGATGTACGGGGCGCTCGAGCTGCCGATGACCTGGTCGTAGGCGTGGTTCTCGAAGACGACGACCACGACGTGGTCCGGAGTGGGCACGGCCTCCGCGGCGGAGGAGTCCGCGGCCCACAGTCCGAGTGACGCGGCGGCGAGCCCGAAGGCGGTGGTCAGGGCGGCGAGACGGTGGCGGGGAAGGCGCGGGGCGCGGGACTTGCTGGCTGCGGCGGGCACGGGTCCTCCGTACGGGGTGGGCGACAGCGCAGGCGACGTGGGGGCGTGGAATCAGGGGGTGGGGCCTGCGGGTTCGGTGGCAGCGTAGAGCGGAGGCAATGACATGTACACGTCTTTCTGGTGACGGGGGTGGGAACAGTGGCCGAGCGGGAGCGCGCCCCGTGACTGTCAGTGCCGGCGGTGACGGTCGGATCATCGACGTCGCGCTTGAACGGGGCGCGACGGCGGGATTGCCGTAAGGGGGAACGGATGGTGTCGGGCGCGGTGAAGGCCGTATGCCGCAGCGGTGAGCGCGAGTTCAGCGAGTCCGTGCGGGAGAATCGTGTTGCTGGAGGGGTTGGGCGTGGAGGGGGACACTCACCCGGGAGCGCACCTTCCGCTGGAACGTGTCCAAGCCGTTTCCGGAGCTGGGCGCCATGCTCCGGTGGGTCAGGCGGCGGGAAGGCCCAGCAGTGTCCGGGCCACGTGCTGCGGGGTCTGGCCGTGCTCGCGAGCCAGTGCGATGACCGCACGGCAGGCGAGCTCGTTCACGCCGAAGCAGAGTGCCTCCGGTGAGACCCATCGCGCTGCCTCCGCGCTGGTCTCGTGATCGTCCTCGGCGCAGGCCGCCACATAGGCGGCCGCCGCTTCGAAGAGATTGCTCCGGCGCCCCGCGGACGGTGGCGGCACAGGGGGCTGCCCGGCCACTTCGATGCGCTTGCGGAGCCTGTCGAACACGTCGATCACCTGCCCCCGTGAGCCGATTGCCCTGCGGTCGTTCAAGTGTGCCCGGCGCCCATAGAGTTGAACCTCCGACGAACGAAGGGGCGACCGCCGAGTGAAGCGTTTCGACTGGCTCAAGGAGATCCAGCGGCTGGATCCGGAGAAGGACTTCCTGCGGATCTACCGGATCACCGCGACCCTCGAATTCCCCTGGGACGTGACCCGCGCACTCGAGCTCGCGCTCTACAGGACGTACGCCGTGCCCAGCATCGGCGGCCTCCTCGCCGCGACCGGAGAGTTCCCCGACCGCACGCAGAAGCGCTACGACGACACGGCACTGCTGCTGGACGCGGTCGTCGAGCACGGCTTCGACCACGAGAGCGGCCGGTCGGCGATCCGCCGTATCAACCAGATGCACCGCGGTTACGACATCAGCAACGACGACATGCGGTACGTCCTCAGCACCTTCGTCGTCGTTCCCGGGAGGTGGATCGACACGTACGGCTGGCGTCGCCTGTCCGAACACGAGCGGCACGCGCTGGCCACCTACTACCGCACTCTCGGCGAGCACATGGGCATCCAGGACATCCCCCGGTCGTACGCCGGTTTCCAGCGCTTCCTCGACGCATACGAAGACGCTCACTTCGGCTGGGACGAAGGCGGGCGGAGGGTCGCGGACGCCACCCTCGATCTGATGGCGTCCTGGTATCCGCGTGCCCTCGCCCCGCTGGTGCGCGGCGCGGGCAGGGCCCTCCTGGACGACCCGCTACTGCGCGCGTTCCGCTACGAGCGGCCGCACCCCGCCGCCCGTGCGCTGGCGCACGGCGCCCTGCGCGCCCGGGCCAAGGCCGTACGGCTGCTGCCTCCGCGCCGCACCCCTCACTACGTCCGCCAGAACCCCGAGATCAAGGGCTATCCGAACGGCTACGACATCGCGGCGCTCGGCACGTTCCCCGCACGCCGGTCCGGTGCGAACGTCCCTACCTGCCCGGTCTCTCACGGACGCCCGGACCCGGACGCCGCGGAGTGAGCCGACGGCCTCCCACTGCGCATCGGTCCCGGTGGTGGGCTCACTAGACTCGCTGGGAATATCGGCGTGTTCGGAATGGAGAAGGCGTGCGGCAAGCGGAATTCGGAACAGAGGGCGACCACATACGCTGGACGGAGGCGGCCGGAAGCGGCCCCGCGCGCGTCTACGTCCACGGCCTGGGGTCGGCGTCGTCCGTGTACAACGCCCACATCGCCGCCGACGCGACGCTCACGGGGCGCCGTTCTCTCTTCGTCGACCTGCCGGGGCACGGCATCAGCGACCGGCCCACCGCGTTCGGCTACACCCTCGAAGAACACGCCGAGGCGCTCGCCTCGGTCCTGGACGCGGACGGGGCCGCGGGCGCCGAGCTCGTCGCCCACAGCATGGGCGGGTCGGTCGCCATCGTCCTCGCGACCCGGAGGCCGGACCTCGTGTCCCGCCTCGTCCTGGCCGAAGCGAACCTCGACCCGAACCCGTCACCGACGGCCGGGAGCAGCGGCATCGCGGCCTACGCGGAGAAGGAGTTCGTACGGGGCGGCGGCTTCACGGAGACGCTGGAACGGGTCGGCCCCACCTGGCGGGCGACGATGCGATGGGCCGACCCGACGGCCCTGCACCGTTCCGCGGTCGGGCTGGTCCGCGGCACCGACCCGACGATGCGCCGCCAGTTGATGGACCTGACCATTCCGCGCACCTATCTGATGGGTGAGCTGAGCGGAGAGCTCAGGGACCGTGCCGGACTGGTCGCCTCCGGTGTGGCCGTGCTGACCGTGGCCGGCGCCGGGCACAACATCATGTTCGACAACCCCGCCGCATTCGCCGCCGCGATCGCGAAGCAGCCCGCCTCGGCCTCGTGACCACGGGCTGCCCGCATTCCCCGGGGCGGGCAGCCGCCGCCGACCGGCCGCGCCCAGGACGTCGCGCGGATCAGTCCGCCACCGAGGCCAGGGCCACGACCTTGTCGATCCGGACGCGGACCACCAGCTCGCCGGGGACGCCATTTCGCGCCCCGAACTCCTCGGCGCGTTCGTCGCCCATATAGCGCCCGGCGATTCTGGTCGCCCACGTGCGCACTTCGTCGAGGTCGTCGCTCAACTCGGCACGCCCTTGCACGGTGACGAACGAGAACGGGGGCCGGTCGTCGTCCACGCAGAGCGCGATCCGGCCGTCGCGGGCGAGGTTGCGGCCCTTGACCGTATCCGCGCCGGTGTTGAAGACCAGGTCGTCACCATCGAGCACAAACCAGATGGGCGCGATGTGCGGACTTCCGTCCGCGCGTACCGTCGAAAGCTTTCCGGTGCGGGTACCCATGGAAAGAAAGGCGCGCCACTCGTCCTTGTTCATTTTCTGTGCCATGTCCCCATCTTGTGCCAACTGGCGCACAGACGCGTGCCGACAGGCCGGGCGGGTTGCCGACAGCGCGCAGGTGAGCAAGGCTGGCACGGCAGTTACGGGGAACGGCGGAACGGGGAGGCGGGACATGGCACTCGGCAAAGGACTCGACTGGATGCTGGACGACCTGACCGAGCGCGTCGAGCACATACGCCACGCGTTGGTGCTCTCCAACGACGGACTGGTGACGGGTGCCAGCGTGAGCCTCGAAAGAGAGGACGCCGAGCACCTCGCCGCGGTCGCCTCGGGGCTGCACAGCCTCGCCAAGGGCACGGGGCGGCAATTCCGGGCAGGCGGAGTGCGGCAGACGATGGTCGAATTCGATGAAGGTGTCCTCTTCGTGACAGCGGCGGGCGACGGCAGCTGCCTTTGTGTCCTCGGCGGCCCCGGGGCCGATATCGGCCATGTCGCTTATGAAATGACCCTCTTGGTCAACCGGGTCGGCGAGCACTTGAGCGTGGAGGCGCGACAGCAGGGCGCTCCCCGTGGGGATGCCGACCGCGAGCTCTGACCGGAGTTATCCACAGGGTGGACGCGCTGTCGCACCCCACCGCTACAGTCGTGACTGTCAGTGATCGGTCCGTAGCGGGGAGGAAGTCATGACGGTGCGGCAATGCCATGAGCCGGGCACAGCGGGGGCCGGGGTTCCGTTCGGGAGAGCGGCCCGTGAGCTGGAGCTCAAGCCACGCGAGTTCGAACTGGCCGTGCAACTGGGGCATGTACGGACCGTCGCGGCGGGGCCCGGCGGGCGTCGGAGAGTCCCACGCGACGAGATCGAGAGGCATCTGGCCGGGTCGGGGTTCCCCGACACGCTCCGCACCCGGGTGTGGGTGGTCGGCACCGCCGAGGGAGCCGAGCTGATGGGCATCAGTCCGGCCCGGTTCGGCCGCCTCGCGAGAGCGGGCTGCTTCGCGCCCGTGCGCTTCTACGTCAACAGGTACCGGGCGGTGGTCTGGCACTATCTCGCCGCCGATCTGGTGGAGTTCGCCGACGCCAGCCCCGACCTGCTCACCGGCCGCACTCCTCCCGCGCTGCGCACCGCCCTGGCGGAGAGGGAGGACAGGCGGGCCCGGACCTGGCGCGCCCGACGGGTCGACCAGCTGCTGGCCCTGGCCGAGGAACCGTGGGAGCGGGCCGCGGTCATGGCATCGGTGCTCGGCCCCGAGCAGTTGGCCGATGCCGTGCCCGACCCCTATGAACGCGCCTACGTGAGCGCGATGCGTCCGGAGCTCGCGTACGGGCGCTCGAACGTCGCGGCCGGGCGCGAGGTCATCGACAGGGTGACCCTGGCATCCGAGCCGGATGAGATCGAGCGGTATCGGCGCAGGCTCACCATCGCGCTGGCCGAAGCCCGTGTGATCCGGCAGGCGCCGGAAGGGCCACAGGTCGCCGGGGCACAGGTTGTCCCCACAACGGTGACAGCAGAGCCGATTGCCGCCGCGGCTGGGGCACCCACGGCCGCCGGCACCCGTGGATCACCGGGTGCGCGACAGCGGACACCGTCGGGGTTCCGCGCGCTGTGGAAATGGCTGCGACGCGGGAAAGCGCTCGCCCGCGACTGAAGCCGCTCTCACGGCACCTTGCGGAACAGCCCCTCCTGCATCACGGACACCAGAAGCCTGCCCTCTCGGTCGAAGATCTGGCCGCGCGCCAGGCCCCTGGCGCCCGTGGCGATGGGCGACTCCTGCTGGTAGAGGAACCACTCGTCAGCGCGGATGGGCCGGTGGAACCACATCGCGTGATCCAAGGACGCCAGATCGAAACCGCGCGGACCCCACAGCGGTTCCACCGGGATGCGCACCGCGTCGAGGAGCGTCATGTCGCTGGCGTACGTGAGGGCGCAGGTGTGCACCAGCGGATCGTCACCCAGCGGCCCCAGGGCACGCATCCACACCGCGCTGCGCGGTTCCGCGTCGGCCAGTTCCTGCGCCGTCCAGCGCAGCCGGTCCACGTAACGGATGTCGAAGGCGAGCCGGCGCTCCATGTGCCGCAGAGCGTTCGGCAGCTCCCCGCCGAGGTGCTCGCGGATCTCATCCGCGAGCCCCGGCAGTTCCTCCGGTCCCGGCACCTCGGGCATCGCCACCTGGTGCTCGAAGCCCGGCTCGGGCTGATGGAAGGAAGCGGTGAGATTGAAGATCGTTCGCCCCTGCTGGACGGCCACCACCCGCCGCGTGGTGAAGGACCGCCCGTCGCGCACCCGCTCCACCTGGTACACGATCGGCACGCCCGGCCGCCCCGGGCGCAGGAAGTACGCGTGCAGCGAGTGGACCGGGCGGTCACCGTCGGTGGTCCGTCCGGCCGCGACCAGTGCCTGGCCGGCGACCTGCCCGCCGAAAACCCGCTGGAGGGACTCGTCCGGGCTGCGGCCCCGGAAGATGTTCAGATCGATCTGCTCCAGATCGAGCAGACCCACCAGACGGTCGGTCGGACTGGCCATCGGCACTCCTCTGCTGGTGCGGCGCCGCGCACGGGCGGCGCCTCGGAGGCTACAGCTGCCCCACGTCCATGACGCGCACCACCGCGCGGCCTTCCTCGTCGGAAGCCGCGAGATCCACCTCGGCGGAGATGCCCCAGTCGTGGTCGCCGTTCGGGTCGGCGAAGGTCTGCCGGACCCGCCACAGGCCGTCCTCCGGCTTCTCCTCGATGCGCAGCAGCTTCGGCCCGCGGGCGTCGGGACCGGTGCCCAGCTCCTCGTACTCGTCCCAGTACGCGTCCATGGCCTCGCCCCAGCGGTCCTCGTCCCACCCGGCCTCGGCGTCCATCTCGCCGAGCTCGCCGACCTTGTCGAGCGCGGCGAGCTCGACACGGCGGAACAGCGCGTTGCGCACCAGCACCCGGAAGGCGCGGGCGTTCGAGGTGACGGGCTTGACCTGGTCGGCGCGCTCCTGCGCCTCCTCCGCCGTCTCGTCCTCGGGGTTGGCCAGCTGCTCCCACTCGTCCAGCAGGCTGGAGTCGACCTGCCGGACCATTTCACCGAGCCAGGCGATCAGGTCCTCGAAGTCGTCGGACTTCAGGTCGTCGGGAACGGTGTGGTCCAGCGCCTTGAACGCCCCGGCGAGGTAGCGCAGCACGATGCCCTCGGTCCGCGCGAGGTCGTAGAAGGAGGTGAACTCCGTGAAGGTCATGGCCCGCTCGTACATGTCGCGGATGACCGACTTCGGGGACAGCGGGTGGTCACCGACCCAGGGGTGGCTCTTGCGGTAGAGGTCGTAGGCGTGGGTGAGCACCTCCTCCAGCGGCTTGGGATAGGTGACGTCCATGAGGCGCTCCATGCGGTCCTCGTACTCGACGCCGTCCGCCTTCATCGCCGCCACGGCCTCGCCCCGCGCCTTGTTCTGCTGGGCGGCCAGGATCTGCCGCGGGTCGTCCAGCGTCGACTCGACCACCGAGACCATGTCCAGCGCGTAGGACGGGGACTCCGGGTCGAGGAGCTCGAAGGAGGCGAGCGCGAAGGTCGACAGCGGCTGGTTGAGCGCGAAGTCGGACTGGAGGTCGACCGTCAGTCGTACGATCCGGCCCTCGGCGTCGGGCTTGTCGAGCTGCTCCACCACGCCGCCGTCGAGCAGCGAGCGGTAGATGGCGATGGCGCGGCGGATGTGCCGCAGCTGGTTCCTGCGCGGCTCGTGGTTGTCCTCCAGCAGACGGCGCATCGCCTCGAAGGCGTTGCCCGGGCGCGCGATGACCGCCAGCAGCATCGCGTGAGTGACCCGGAAGCGTGAGGTGAGCTGCTCGGGCTCGGAGGCGATGAGCTTCTCGAAGGTGTTCTCGCCCCAGTTGACGAAGCCCTCGGGAGCCTTCTTGCGGACCACCTTGCGGCGCTTCTTGGGGTCGTCGCCCGCCTTCGCCAGCGCCTTCTCGTTCTCCACGACGTGCTCGGGCGCCTGGGCGACGACGAAGCCCGCCGTGTCGAACCCGGCCCGGCCGGCCCGGCCGGCGATCTGGTGGAACTCCCGGGCGCGCAGCGTCCGCACCCGCTGGCCGTCGTACTTGGTGAGGGCGGTGAACAGCACCGTACGGATCGGCACGTTGACCCCGACGCCCAGTGTGTCCGTACCGCAGATGACCTTCAGCAGGCCCGCCTGTGCCAGTCGCTCCACGAGGCGGCGGTACTTGGGCAGCATGCCGGCGTGGTGGACGCCGATGCCGTGGCGCACATAGCGCGAGAGGTTCCGGCCGAACTTGGTGGTGAAGCGGAAATTGCCGATCAGCTTGGCGATCTCGTCCTTCTCCTCGCGCGAGCACATGTTGATGCTCATCAGCGCCTGCGCCCGCTCCACGGCGGCGGCCTGGGTGAAGTGGACGATGTAGACCGGCGCCTGATGCGTCTGCAGCAGCTCGGTCAGGGTCTCGGTCATCGGGGTCGTGCGGTATTCGTAGGAGAGGGGGACGGGACGGGTCGCCGACCGGACCACGGTGGTGGGCCGCCCCGTGCGGCGGGCGAGATCCTCCTCGAACCTGGAGACGTCACCCAGCGTCGCCGACATCAGGATGAACTGCGCCTGCGGGAGTTCGAGCAGCGGGATCTGCCAGGCCCAGCCCCGGTCGGGTTCCGCGTAGAAGTGGAACTCGTCCATGACGACCTGACCGATGTCGGCGTCCTTGCCGTCCCGCAGCGCGATGGAGGCGAGGACCTCGGCCGTGCAGCAGATGATGGGCGCGTCCGCGTTGACCGACGCGTCACCTGTGAGCATGCCGACGTTCTCCGTGCCGAAGATCTTGCACAGGTCGAAGAACTTCTCCGAGACCAGCGCCTTGATGGGCGCGGTGTAGAACGTCACCTGGTCGTTGGCGAGCGCGGTGAAGTGCGCTCCCGCCGCGACGAGGCTCTTCCCCGAGCCGGTCGGCGTCGAGAGGATCACGTTCGCTCCGGAGACGACCTCGATCAGTGCCTCCTCCTGCGCGGGGTAGAGCGTGATACCCCGCTCCTCGGCCCAGGTCGAAAAAACTTCGAAGAGGGCATCGGGGTCGGCATGGCTCGGCATCTGATCGATAAGGGTCACCCCTCCATACTGCCTGGCCCGGGGCCGTATCAGAGAACCGGGCGATCAGATGAAGATCATCGGACGCTACGCTGAGTCGGCGACCTGGCGTCAGGAATGCACGACGTCGGCCAATAAAAGGGGTGAAACGACCATGATGGGACCGGCGCACTCGCTCTCGGGGGCTGCCGCCTGGCTGGGGGTGGGGGCCGCAGTCGCCGCCGCTGGCCACCCGATGCCGTGGCCGGTGCTGATCGTCGGCGCCTTGATCTGCGCCGGCGCGGCACTCGCCCCCGACCTCGACCACAAGTCGGCGACCATATCGCGCGCCTTCGGCCCGATATCCCGCTCCCTGTGCGAGATCATCGACAAACTCTCGCACGCCGTCTACAAGGCCACCCGAGGCCATGGCGACCCGCGGCGCAACGGCGGCCACCGCACCCTCACCCACACCTGGCTGTGGGCGGTCCTGATAGGGGGCGGCGCCTCGGTGCTCGCGATGACCGGCGGCCGCTGGGCGGTGCTCGGCATCCTCTTCGTCCACCTCGTGCTCGCCGTCGAGGGGCTCCTGTGGCGGATGGCCAGGACGTCCAGTGATGTCCTGGTGTGGCTGCTCGGCGCCACCAGCGCCTGGATACTCGCCGGCGTCCTGAACCAGCCGGGCAACGGCTCCGACTGGCTGTTCGGCGACCCGGGCCAGGAGTACATGTGGCTCGGCTTGCCCATCGTCCTCGGGGCGCTCGTGCACGACATCGGTGACGCGCTCACCGTCTCCGGCTGCCCGATCCTGTGGCCCATACCGATCGGCCGCAAGCGCTGGTATCCGGTGGGCCCGCCGAAGTCGCTGCGCTTCCGGGCGGGCAGCTGGGTGGAGCTGAAGGTCCTGACGCCGGTGTTCATCCTGCTCGGAGGGGTGAGCGGGCTCGGCGCCCTGGATCTCGTCTGATCCCAGGGGCCCGGCCCGCCACCGACTACCGGTGCCAGGACCGCCACAGCGCCGCGTACGCCCCGTCCGCCGCGACCAGCTCGTCGTGACTGCCCAGCTCGGTGATGCGGCCCTCTTCCGCGACCGCGATCACATCCGCGTCGTGGGCGGTGTGCAGCCGGTGCGCGATCGCCACGACCGTACGTCCCTCCAGGACCCTCGCCAGTGAGCGCTCCAGGTGCCGGGCCGCCCGCGGATCCAGCAGCGACGTCGCCTCGTCCAGCACCAGCGTGTGCGGGTCGGCGAGGACGAGCCGCGCCAGCGCGATCTGCTGGGCCTGGGCGGGGGTGAGCGAGAGCGCACCGGACCCGACCTCCGTGTCGAGGCCCTGCTCCAGTGCTCGCACCCAGGCATCCGCGTCCACGGCGCCGAGGGCGGTCCAGAGCTCGCCGTCATCGGCGGTCATGCGGGCGAGCAGCAGGTTGTCGCGCAGCGAGCCCACGAAGACGTGATGCTCCTGATTCACCAGGGCCACATGCCGCCGCACCCGCTCCACGGGCATCCGGGCCAGCTCGGCGCCGCCGAGCGTCACCGCGCCGGAGCGCGGGGCGTAGATGCCCGCCAGCAGCCGCCCCAGCGTCGACTTGCCCGCGCCGGACGGCCCGACGAGCGCCACCCGGCTGCCCGGCCTGACCTCCAGCGACACCCCGTGCAGTACATCGCTGCCCGCGCGGTAGCCGAACCTGACCTCGTCGGCCCGCACGTTCCGGCCCTTCGGCTCCGTGCCCTCGGCCTCACCGTCGGGCTCGATCTCACGGACCCCCACCAGCCGGGCCAGCGAGACCTGAGCGACCTGGAGCTCGTCGTACCAGCGCAGGATCAGCCCGACCGGATCGATGAGCATCTGCGCGAAGAGGGCGCCCGTCGTCAGCTGACCGACGGAGACCCACCCCTGGAGGACGAAGACACCACCGATGATCAGCACCGAGCCGAACACCAGCGTATGCGTCACGTTGATCACCGGGAACAGCACCGAGCGCAGCCACAAGGTGTAGCGCTCCCACTGCGTCCACTCCGAGATCCGCCGGTCGGACAGCGCGACCCGGCGCGCGCCCAGCCGATGGGCCTCGACGGTCCGCCCCGCGTCCACCGTCTCCGTCAGGGACGCCGCGACCGCGGCGTATCCCGCGGCCTCGGACCGATAGGCACTCGGCGCCCGCTTGAAGTACCAGCGGCAGCCCACCACCAGCACCGGCAGCGCCACCAGCACGCACAGCGCCAGCGGCGGCGCCGTCAGTGTCAGGGCGCCCAGGAGCAGCCCCACCCACACGAAGCCGATCGCCAGCTGCGGCACCGCCTCGCGCATGGCGTTCGCCAGCCGGTCGATGTCCGTGGTGATGCGGGAGAGCAGGTCGCCCGTACCGGCCCGCTCCAGGACACCCGGAGGCAGCGCCACCGACCGTACGAGGAAGTCCTCACGCAGATCCGCGAGCATCTCCTCGCCGAGCACCGCCCCGCGCAGCCGCACCAACCGTACGAACAGGGTCTGTGCGGCCAGGGCGACCGCGAACAGCGAGATCGTGCGCCCCAGATGGAGGTCACGCGCCCCCGACGACAGATCCTCGACCAGTCCGCCGAGCAGGTACGGACCCACCATGGACGCGGTCACGGCCAGTGCGTTCACCGTCACCAGCAGGACGAAGGCCTTCCGGTGCCGACGGAACAGCCCGCGGACGTAAGCCCGTACGGTCGTCGGTGCGGCCACGGGCAAGGTGGTCGCCGACTCCGGTGCCGCCGGGTCGTAGGCCGGTAGCGCCACGCCGATCATGCCGACTCCTCGATGGGCTCGATCTCCTTGAGCTCGGTGAGCTCCGACTCCAGTTCCGCGGTCCCCGCGGTCTTCTCCCCATCGCTCTCGGTGTCTGACTCCCGTGTGACGACAGCGCGATAGACGGCATCACGCAGCAGCTCACGGTGCGTTCCTTCGGCCGCGACAGTGCCCTGTTGCACGAACACCACGCGGTCGGCCCGGTCGAGCAGCAGCGGACTGGAGGAGAAGACCACGGTCGTGCGGCCCTTTCGCAAAGCCTTCACCCCGTCCGCGACCCGCGCCTCCGTATGCGAGTCCACGGCAGAGGTCGGTTCGTCGAGCACCAGCACCTGCGGATCGGTCACCAACGACCGAGCCAGGGCCAGCCGCTGGCGCTGCCCTCCCGAGAGCGAACGGCCGCGCTCGGTGATCCGGGTCCGCATTGGGTCGCCGGAGTCGTCAGCCGACGCCTGGGCCAGCGCGGTCAGCACATCACCGCACTGCGCCGCGGCCAGAGCCGCCTCGGTGCCGACGGCCCCCGAAGCCGGCACGTCCAGCAGCTCCGCGAGCGTCCCCGAGAGCAGCACCGGGTCCTTGTCCTGGACGAGTACCGCGGCGCGGGCCGTGCCCAGCGGGAGCTCGTCCAGTGCCACACCTCCGAGCCGGGCCGAGGCCACCCCGGCGGTGTCGCCCGCTGCGTGCCCGCCCAGCCGGTCGGCCAGCCTCCCGGCGGCATCCGGGTCACCGCACACCACCGCGGTCAGCAGACCGGCAGGCGCGAGCACTCCGCTCGCCGGGTCGTGGAGATCGCCTGATGGTGCCGGCCCGCGGTCGGCGTCGTCCGTTGCCGGTACGGTGCGCCGGAGCGCGAGCACCCTGGCAGCGCGCGCCGCGGACGGACGGGAGAAGGAGTACGCCATGGCGATCTCCTCGAACTGGCGCAGGGGGAAGAGCAGGAAGGTGACCATGCCGTAGACGGTGACCAGTTCACCGACGCCGATGCGCCCGTCCTGAACCAGCCCGACGCCGTACCAGACCACCGCGATCAGCAGCAGCCCCGGCAGTGCCACCTGCACCGCGGCGATCAGCGCCCACATCCGGGCGCTGTGCACGGCTGCCTTGCGGACCTCCTGCGACGCCCGCCGATAGCGGGCCAGAAACAGCTCCTCGCCGCCGATGCCCCGCAGCACACGCAGCCCGGCCACCGTGTCCGAGGCCAACTCCGTCGCCCGGCCCGCCTTCTCACGCTGCTCGTCCGCACGCTTCGTCGCACGAGGCAGCAGCGGCAACACGGCCAGCACCAGTACGGGCACGCCGATCGCGACCACGACACCCAGCGCGGGCTGGTAGATCACCAGGGCGACACACACCGCCACGGTGGTGAACGCGGCCGAGGCGAAGCGCGACAGCGCCTCCACGAACCAGCCGATCTTCTCCACGTCACCGGTCGAGACGGCGACCACTTCACCCGCCGCGACCCGCCGGGTCAGGGTGGCCCCCAACTCGGCCGTCTTTCGGGCTAGGAGCTGCTGCACCCGGGCGGCCGCCGTGATCCAGTTGGTGACCGCCGTACGGTGCAGCATCGTGTCACCCAGGGCGATGAGGATGCCGAGCAGCACCATCAGGCCACCCGCCAGCGCCAGCCGTATGCCCGACCGGTCGACGACCGCCTGCACGGCGACACCCATGGTCACCGGCAGCAGGGCCACGGACACCATGTGCAGGCTGCCCCACAGCATGGCCTTGATCTGACCTGTCAGTTGATTCCGTCCCAGCCACAGCAGCAGGTGAGGCCCGGATCGGACGTCGGGCCGGCCGGGGTCGGGATAGGGGAGATCGCGAATCTGCATGACATCCCGGGTTCGAGTGAAGGGTGGGAGTGCTGAAAGGTTCGCGCCACTGGAGTGCTGGGTTCAACTGGTTTTCCCGAGGCGGCGACGCATCAGGCCAAAGGGGCTCTGGCGCGCCGCTCCATGAAGCGCTTCACTCCTGCCCCATGAGACGACTGCTTCTCGCGCTGTGCGCCGCGGCCATCGGGCTGTCGCTGGGCGTGAATCCGGCGACGGCCGCGGGCCCGCCGACCGAGTTCGGCACCGACTGGCACGACCCGGTCACCGCCGCCCCGCCGATAGCCACTCCGGACACCCGGTCCTGCAAGGTGACCGTCGCCGACACCGAATTCCGCGACTACACGCCCTACAAGAGCACGTACACGCCGCCCAAGGGCTGTGGTGACCACTGGAACAAGGTGGTCCTGCGGCTCGAAGGGGCTGTCGCCGGACGGCAATTCGACCGCCTGGGCTATCTGCACATCGGCGGCGTCGAGGTCCTGCGCACCTCCACACCCGAGCCTTCACCCCAGGGCATCGCCTGGAACGTGGAGAAGGACGTCACCCGCTATGCCGCCACGCTGCGGAACGAGCAGCCTGTCGAGATGCTCATCGGCAACACCGTGGACGGCACGTACACCGGCGTCATCAAGGTCAAGGTCACGTTGACGTTCTACGCTGCCGAAGGCCCGGTGAAGGCCGCGTCCACCCCGGACAAGGTCCTCACCCTCGACGGGGCGCACAGCGTGGGATCGGCGTACGAAGGGCAGCTGACCACCCCGCGCAACAGCGAGCGAATCGTGGCCGAGGTCTACGCGACGGGCTCGGGCGGCGGCTGCGAGGAGTTCTGGTACCTCACCGTGCCCGATTCCGCGCCGTACTCGTGCAAGGCCAAGGACGGCCCCTATCGCGAGGTCCAGGTCGCGGTGGACGGCCGCCTGGCGGGCATCGCCGCGCCGTTCCCGACGGTATGGACCGGAGGCTGGTCCAACCCCTTCCTCTGGTACGTGATTCCGGGCCCGCGCGCCTTCGACGTGCGACCCGTCGAGTACGACCTCACGCCCTTCGCCGGGCAGCTGAACGACGGCAAGCCGCACCGGGTCACGGTCTCCGTCGCCGGACTGCCCGAAGGGCAGAGCGGCTGGAGCACGCCCACCAACATCCTGGTCTGGCAGGACGCCAAGTCGGCCGTGGTCGCCGGTGCCTTGACCACCCACGACGCGGGCGATCCCCGCAACACCACCGCTTACGAGCCCGGTGCCGAGCGGCATCTGCGAGCCGACGGCGGGCACTCCCTGACCGTCGCCGGATACCTCGACACCTCGCGCGGCCGGGTGACGACGACCGTCACACGGAACATCACGGGTAAGTCCGACCACCGCTGGAACGAGAACGAGACGACGGACGCGCTCCAGGCGCGGTGGAACGACGACGAGACGGTGACGACCGCCGGGCGCGGGCCCGCCACCACGACCCGCGCTCACCGGACGTACACCATGGACGGGGCGACGACGGTCTCGACCGCAGACCGTCTGCGCACGGTCATGACGATGGGGGATCGGGCGGACAGCGTCACTGTGCGTGCAGGCAGGCGTCTCACCTGGTCGAGTTTCGACGACACCTATAAGGGTGACGCCGCGTACAACCAGAACGTATCGCGCGACCAGCGGCACGCGACCGGTGTCTCGCGTGAGCGGTACCGCCTCGAAGGCCCCGGTACCTGCTACGACCGCACGCTGGCGACGGCCCAGGGCGAGCTGACGGAGGACCGGCGGCGCTGCTGACCGGCGCGGTGGAGCGGGCCCTTGGGGAACACTGCCCGGGGCCCGCCTTCCGGCGGACAGCGCGACGTCAGCAGTGCTGGTCCGGGCCGTTCAGCAACTCGGCCAGCAGGCTGCCGAGCAGTTCACGCCGCTCGGCGGAGAGCGGGGCAAGGGTGTCCTCGACGGCGGTCCGCCGTGCTTCACGCAGGGCGCGCAGGGTGGAGCGACCGTGATCGGTGAGCTCGATCCGGATGACCCGCCGGTTGGACGGATCCGGAACCCGGCGCACGGAACCGTGCTCCTCCAGGGCGTCGACCAGCGTGGTCACGGCACGCGGCACGACCTCGAGCCGCTGGGCGAGATCCGCCATACGCGGCGGCTCCTCGTAGTGCGCGACGGTGCGCAGCAGCCGGGCCTGGGCGGGTGTGATGCCGACCGGCCCCAGATAGAGCTTCTGCGCCCGGTGGAGCCTGCGGGTGAGGCGCAGCAGCTGTTCGGTGAGCTGGGCGGACGAATCGGAAGCGGTCATGATCAGAGATTACAGGACTCAGTGCATTGTGAGCATAGGTAACAATGAGCTATGCTCGCTACGCGGTCGGATCTCCATCGCCGACCTCGCGGGCCGGTAAGTTGCCGGTTCCGTTCGCGCCTCGCTCGCGCGCACCCTTCGTGATCAGAGAACCAGGAGCCCATGCGTCACGACCAACCTGACTGGACACCTCCGCCCGCAGACCCGGAGCAACCCGCGCAAGTGCGCAGGATCCTCCGGCTCTTCCGTCCCTACCGCGGCAGACTCGCCCTCGTCGGGCTGCTCGTCGCCGCCTCCTCGCTCGTATCGGTCGCCTCGCCCTTCCTCCTGCGTGAGGTCCTCGACGTAGCCATCCCGCACGGCCGTACGGGCCTTCTCAGCCTGTTGGTGCTCGGCATGATCGCGGCGGCGGTCGTGAACGGCATCTTCGGTGTGTCGCAGACGCTGATCTCCACCACGGTCGGCCAGCGAGTGATGCACGACCTGCGCACCGCGGTCTACGACCGGCTCCAGCGCATGCCTCTCGCCTTCTTCACCCGGACCCGCACCGGTGAGGTGCAGTCCCGCATCGCCAACGACATCGGCGGCATGCAGGCCACGGTGACCTCGACCGCCACCTCGCTGGTCTCCAATCTCACCAGTGTCGTCGCCACGGTGGTGGCGATGCTGGCCCTGGACTGGCGGCTCACGGTGGTCTCCCTGCTCCTCCTGCCGGTCTTCGTGGGGATCAGCCGGCGCGTCGGCCGCGAGCGTAAGAAGATCACCTCTCAGCGGCAGAAACAGATGGCCGCCATGGCGGCCATGGTCACCGAGTCGCTGTCGGTGAGCGGCATCCTTCTCGGCCGCACCATGGGCCGCTCCGACTCCCTCACTCGCGCGTTCTCCCAGGAGTCCGAACGACTCGTCGGGCTCGAGGTCCGCGCGAACATGGCCGGGCGCTGGAGGATGTCCACCATCGGCGTGGTCATGGCGGCCATGCCCGCTCTCGTCTACTGGGCGGCCGGTATCGCGTTGCAAGCCGGCGGCCCCAGCATTTCCCTCGGCACCCTCGTCGCCTTCGTCTCGCTCCAGCAGGCCCTCTTCCGGCCGGCGATCAGCCTGCTGACCACGGGTGTGCAGATGCAGACCTCCCTCGCTCTCTTCCAGCGGATCTTCGAATACCTCGACCTGCCGGTCGACATCGCCGAACCGGAAAAGCCGGTGCGGCTGGAGAAGGTGCGTGGTGAAGTCCGTTTCGAGGACGTCACGTTCTCCTACGAGGCGCAGGGTTCAGAGGCACAAGGCGCAGGGGAACCGCCGAGACAAGCGCTCAACGGCATCGACCTGGAGGTTCCGGCCGGTGGCAGCCTGGCCGTCGTCGGCCCGACCGGCTCGGGCAAGAGCACCCTCAGCTATCTGGTGCCGCGGCTGTACGACGTCGTCGGCGGCCGGGTTCTCCTGGACGGGGTCGACGTCCGTCACCTCGATTTCGATACGCTCGCCCGCGCCGTCGGAGTGGTCTCGCAAGAGACGTATCTCTTCCATGCCTCGGTCGCCGACAATCTGCGGTTCGCCAAACCGGATGCCACGGACGAGGAGATGGTGGCGGCGGCCAAGGCCGCGCAGATCCACGAGCACATCGCTTCCCTGCCCGACGGCTATGACACCCTCGTCGGGGAGCGCGGCTACCGCTTCTCCGGAGGCGAGAAGCAACGGCTGGCCATCGCCCGCACGATTCTGCGTGATCCGCCCGTCCTCATCCTGGACGAAGCGACCAGTGCCCTGGACACCCGCACGGAGCACGCGGTGCAGCAGGCCATCGACGCCCTCTCCGCGGGCCGTACGACGATCACCATCGCGCACCGGCTCTCCACCGTCCGCGACGCCCATCAAATCGTCGTGCTCGACGGGGGACGCGTCGCAGAGCGGGGCACTCATGAGGAACTCCTCACGTACGACGGCCACTACGCCGCCCTCGTACGCCGCGACGCCCATGTCGCTGCGAGCGTCTGAGGGGGAGGAGCCGGACGGCTACGGCCTACGAGAAGCCGCATCGGACGGGTGTGCGAGGAGAAGGGGGAGGGGATTCAATGGATCATGACGCAATCCGAGTCCCTGCCTGTCGACGGTGGCGGAGCCGCCGGCACCCCGAATCCGGTGAATACGGCAGGCTTCCGCTCCCGGTCCCGGTCCTCTGTCCGTCAGCTCGCTGCGGCATCGATCGGCAACGCCGCTGAATGGTACGACTGGTACGCCTATTCGTTCCTCGCGACCTACTTCGCAGATCAGGTCTTCCCCAAGGGCTCCGGGAATTCCCTGGTGCCCCTGCTGTCCAGCTTCGCCGTCTTCGCCGTCGGCTTCTTCATGCGTCCGGTCGGAGGTCTCCTGATGGGGGCCGTCGCCGACCGTCGAGGCCGACGGGCCGCGCTGACCGTCACCATTCTGCTCATGGGCGGCGGCAGCTTGCTGGTGGCACTCACGCCGACCTATGCCTCCGTGGGTGTCCTCGCGCCTGTGGTGCTCGTTATCGCACGCCTCGTCCAAGGGCTCTCCGTTGGAGGGGAGTTCGCGGCCTCGACGACGTTCCTCATCGAATCGGCAGGCCCCGGCCGAAGGGGGCTGTTCTCCAGCTTCCAATATGTGTCCACGACCCTTGGACAACTCCTCGCATCCGGCAGCGCGGCCCTCCTGGCCCACCTCCTCACGGATGAACAAATGGGTGACTGGGGCTGGCGCGTTCCCTTTCTTCTCGGAGCTCTCATCAGCCTCGTCGGATTCTGGATCCGGCAGGGAGCACACGAGACGCATCAGGCGGTGCGAGAGACAGCCGCGCGACCGTCGCTCTTCGAAGGCATGCGCCGCTACCCTCGCCAGTCACTCCTGATCTGCGGGATCACGGCGGGCGGCACCCTCGCCTACTACACCTGGACCACCTACCTGCCGACGTACGCCCAGGTGAACGCCAATATCGGCAAAGGCGACGCACTGCTCGCAGGGACGATCTCCCTGGCCTTCTTCGCCGTACTCCAGCCCCTCGGCGGCATGGTGTCGGACCGCATCGGGCGTAAGCCCTTGCTGATCGGCTTCGCAGTCGGATTCGCCGGCCTCGCGGTGCCTCTGCTGCACGCGATAGACGGATCGTTCACCTCGCTGCTGTTGGTGCAGTGCGCCGGGATGGTGCTGCTCACGGGATACACCTCTGTGGCGGCGGCCGTGAACGCCGAGGTGTTCCCCGCCCGCGTACGGGCCGCTGGAATCGGCTTCCCCTATTCCCTGACGGTCGCGCTCTTCGGCGGCACCGCGCCCTATGTAGGCACCTGGTTCAAACAGTCCGGTCACCCGAGCGCCTTCCCCTGGTACGTCGCGGCGCTCTGTGTGGTCTCGGCCTGTGTCTATCTGGTGCTTCCGGAGACCGCGAATCGCCCGCTTGACCGCTGATACGGCAACCGCATCCGAGGGTTGTGGTCCTGGCATTCTCAGCGACCACGACCCTGTAAAGCCCCATGCGGTTGCGGTGCTAACGCGGGCCGGGGTCAGGGAACTCCGCGCGGATCGCCGTCGTGTGGGCGCCGAGCGCGGGCACCGCGCCCATCACCGGCTCCCGGCCGAGGGCCTCGACCGGTGGCAGGAGACCGCGCAACGGGCCCGTCGGCGAATCGAATTCGCGCCACCGGTCGCGCGCCGCCAGCTGAGGGTGGGAGGAGAATTCGGCGACTGTCCGAAGCCGTGCATGGGCGATTCCCGCTCCTTCGAGCAGGGCGAGAACCTCATCCGCCGTATGCGGGCGGAATTGCTTCTCGATCACGGCTGTCAGCTCGTCGTCGTGTGCCCGCCGCAGGGGGTTGTCCGCGAAGCGGGGATCGCGGGCCAAAGCGGGCTGCCGCAGGACCTTTTCGCACAGCGCCTCCCACTCGCGCTCGTTCTGCACGCTGAGGAAGACGCTGGCGTCGTCCCCGCAACGGTAGTGGCCATAAGGAGAGATGGAAGGGTGCCGGGCACCGCTACGGGAGACGGGCGGACCGCCGTATGCCTCAGCGAAGTATGGATGCCCCATCCATTCCGCGAGAGCGTCGAAGAGGGAGACGGACAGCTGTGATCCCTCGCCGGTTCGCTCGCGCTCGTACAGCGCGCTGAGAATTCCCGTGTAGGCGTACATGCCTCCGGCGATGTCCGCGATGGAGATGCCGGGCCGCGCCGGCGAGTCTGCGTCGCCGGTGATCGACACCAGTCCAGCCTCGCACTGCACCAGCAGGTCGTAGGCCTTCTTGTCGCGGTACGGGCCCGAAGTGCCATAGCCGGAGACATCGCAGGTGATCAGGCGAGGGTGCCGGGCGCGCAACTCCGCGCTGCCGAAACCGAGCCGTTTCGCGGCTCCAGGACCGAGGTTCTGTATGAACACATCGGCCCGAGTGAGTATGCGGTCCAGCAATGAGCGGTCCGGCTCGGATTTGAGATCGAGGACGACACTCTCCTTGCCCCGATTGACCCAGACGAAATAGGCGGACAGGCCCTTGACGCTGCGATCGTAGTCACGGGCGAAGTCGCCGCGGTCCGGCCGCTCGACCTTGATGACGCGCGCGCCGAGATCCGCTAGCTGACGGGTGGCGAACGGTGCGGCGACGGCCTGTTCCAGGGCGACGACGGTGATGCCGTGCAGGGGAAGGCTCAACTCGGCTCCTCGCTAGGTGAGATCATACGACCGGGGCTGTGGACAGCCCGTCACGCTCCGATCACTCCATGCCTAGTCTCGTGCCATGGACATCGGAGAGAGATTCAGCGTCGAAGGGTTCCACGGACGGTCGCCAGGAGGCGGGCCGCAGCCGGTAGGAGTAGCTGTACTCGCGGTCGGCATGCAGCAGATAGCGCTCCAGCGGCGCCGCTCCCCAGGAGTCGTTGCCGCCGACGCCCGTCTGCCGGTGATTGACGCACAGGAATGTCTGGCCGCGTGGCTGGAGCTCGTGCGGATGGCGGGGCCCGTCCAGGTCGAAGGGTGTCCAAGGGAGAGCGCTCACCTCCAACCACCCGGACGCGCCTCCCGGTTCGGCCAGCACGGTCAGCCCGACACCGTCCGGCCCTGTGAGCGAGACGTCGCGGACGCCTGTCACGTTGCCGCTCTCCTGCGGACGGGCGTACGGCATGGCGGCTGTGGCCAGGGAACGGCCGTAACGACCGACGAAGGAACCGGTGCACCGGTCCCGATAGTTCTCCCGCGGTCCTCGTCCGTACCAGGTGAGCGCCTGATAATCGGCCGGCACAGTCAGCAGGACACCCACCAGCGGCAGGTCCGGGAGGCCTCGGCCGGGGAGGAGCGTGTGGCGTACGCGGATCTCGCCGTCACCGCGCACGGTGAAGACGGTCGTCCATCGGGAGACGTCGGGGGAGGTCGGAAGGGTCGCCGCGACGGTGAGGACGACTTCTCCTGCCGCGGTCCGTGCGACTTCGACGCCGGTGACGGTGCGGTCGGCACCAGCGTCGCGCCAGGTGCGCGAGATGACCTGGGCACCACGTCCGATGTCGTTGTCGGTAGGCGCACGCCAGAAGTTGGGCACCGGACCGCCCGCCAAGAGTGTCCGCCCGGCATGGCGGTAGGTGGTGAACATTCCGGTGAACCTGTCCAGGACCAGGTCGAGTTCCGGGCCCATGACCGTGATGGCGCGCGTGGTCTCCGCGACAGAGACCGCCGGAAGGGCGGCCGCGGAGACGGGTGCGGATGCCGGGGCACGCCACGGGAGGGCGAACTGCTCGGCGGCGACGACATGGCCCGCTGCGGCCCAGGGGGTTGCGGTGCGAAGAGCGAAGGAGATGTTCAGCCAGTGCTCGGCGCCGGGCACCGGCTTCTCCGGTGGCTTCAACGGCAACTGCACGGTCGCGGATTCACCTGGCCCGGCCTGCGGCGGTGCAAGGGAACCGTGCTGGACGCGGGCTCCGTCGCGGGTGACCTCCCACAGCAGCTTGTATCCCTGGAGGTCGGTGAAGAGCTGGCGATTGGTGACCCGCACGGTCCCGGTGCCGGGCTCCACAGCGGACACCCGTACCGGCTGATAGATCTTCTTGACCTCCAGGAGAGCGGGCCGTGGGGTGCGGTCGGCGTCGACGAGACCGTTGCAGCAGAAGTTGCCGTCCGAGGGGTGGCCGGGCTTCCAGTCCCCACCGTAGGAAAGGTAGGTGCCATCGAGACCGCCTGGCAGCGGGAGACGGACTGCTTGGTCAGCGAAGTCCCAGATGAATCCGCCGTGAAGCAGGGGATGGGCGTCGATGATGTCCCAGTAGTCCTTGAGGTTGCCCGTGCTGTTACCCATCGAGTGGGCGTACTCGCAAAGGATGTACGGCTTGGTCGCGCCGGATCGTCCGTACGCCTCCACGGCGTCGGGCGCGGCATACATCTGGGACTCGATGTCGGCGACTTCGTTCATGCCCTCGTAGTGCACAGGGCGGGACGGGTCACGGTCGTGGACCCAGTCGGCCATCGTCCGGAAGGTGTCCCCCTGGCCGGCTTCGTTGCCCAGCGACCAGACCACGACGCAGGGGTGGTTCTTGTCCCGTTCGACGAGGCTGCGGATCCGGTCGAGGCAGGCGGGGGCCCACTCGGGGCGGCTCTCCGGCAGCGTGTCCCGCACGTCGTGCGTCTCCAGGTTGGCCTCGTCGATCACATAGAGGCCGTATTGGTCGCACAGTTCGAGCCAGTGTGGGTGATTGGGGTAATGGGAGGTACGGACCGCGTTGATGTTGTGCTGCTTCATGATGCGGATGTCCTGCACCATGCGATGCGGTGGGACCGCCTGCCCGTGGTCCGGATCGGATTCGTGCCGGTTCACCCCGCGGAAGACGAGGGGCTTGCCGTTGATGGTGAGTCTTCCCCGTGCGCAGGAGATGCTGCGGAAGCCGACGCGAGTGTGCTGGACTTCGAGCGTGCGGCCCTCGGGGTCGACCAGTTCGACCGTGAGGTCGTAGAGGTTTGGCGCCTCGGCGGACCACAGCAATGGCCCCGGCACATGGGCTACGAGCTCGACCGTCGCCTCCCCGGTGGCGGCGTCGAAGTGGGCGGTGCCGGTGCGGGAGAGAACAGGGGATCCGTCGGCGTCGTGCAGTACGGCACGGACCAGATGGTCGGCGGGGCCGGCCGTCGAGCCGGACCGCAGGGTCACCTGTGCCCTCAGGTCGGCGTCGCGGAAGTCGGCGTCGAGGCCGGTGCGGACGAAGAGGTCGTGCACATGGACCTCGGGCACGGAGACGAGATGGACGTCGCGGAAGATCCCGGACAGATCGATCATGTCCTGGTCCTCCAGCCAGCTGCCGTTGGACCAGCGGTAGACCTCGACCGCGAGACTGTTCTCCTCCGCGCCGGTGCCGCCGAGCAGATAGGGGCTGAGGTCGAACTCCGCGGGAGAGTAGCTGTCTTCGCTGTAGCCGACGAGCTCGCCGTTGACCCAGACGAAGAACGCCGACTTGACGCCCTGGAAAGAGATCAGCGTCCGGCGACCGTGCCACGCGTCGGGGACGGTGAAGGTGCGACGGTAGGAGCCCACCGGGTTGAACGAGGTCGGCGCGTGCGGGGGAGAGGGTTGCCCGTATCCGGTCCAGGGATAGCGGACATTGAAGTAGGTCGGCTCGGAGTAGCCCTGCGTCTCCCAGTTGCCGGGTACCTCGATGCGGTCCCAGCCGGTGTCGTCGAAGTCGCGGCCGTAGAAGTCCTGGGGACGATCCGCCGGGTTGCTGGACCAGGCGAAGCGCCACTCGCCGTTGAGCGAGCGGTAGTACGGCGACTCGGCGGGGCGGTGGGCCAGGCCGGACGGTACGTCGGCGAAGGGGATGAGCGGACTGCGGGCGGGTTCCCGGTTCAGTTGGAAGACCTCGGGGTATGCGCCGGTGACGGTGGCGGCGCGGGGGTCCGGGCGTGGTGCGCGCATGCGTCAACTCCGAACGTCTCAGGGGTACGCGGAGGCGGGTCGTGGATCTCCCGCCACGAGAATCACTTCCAAGGTGCGTGGACCATGGACCCCTTCGACCCGGTCCAGCTCGATGTCGCTGGTGGCGGAAGGGCCGGAGATCCAGGTCAGCGGACGGTCCGGGGTCAGACGGGGGAGGGCTTGCGGTACGGAATCCACGACCTGGTCCGCGGTCCGCACCACGCACAGGTGGTGGTCGGGCACGAGCGAGATGCTGCGGCGCCCCTGGTCCGGGCTCCCGTCGAGGACGATCGTGCCGGTCTCGGAGATCGCCAGGGCACAACCGGTGACGACACTGTCCATGGTGTCCAGGTCGCCCGGTGGCAAGGCGGCGGACGCGGAGTCGGGGACGACGTCCACCCGTGCCTCGGCGAGCCAGGTCCCTGGCAGCCCGGACGGCACGACCACGCGTCGCGCGCCCCGTTCGGCCAGCAGACGCGAAAGGAGCGCGGGCAGTCCGGAGGCGTCCGAGCGGTGGACGACGGCACGGTAGTCGGAGAGGTTCCGGGCGAGCAGATCGACGGACTCGGCAGGGGTGCGCTTCCCGTGCGTGGCGAGATAGTCGCGCACGACGGGATGGTCACCCGGGCGCTCGTCGCGTGGCACGTCGGCCAATGCGCGCCGGACACGCTCCAGAACCCGTTCCCTGCTCGACCCCGACCCCGACCCCGATCTCGACCCGGGCCCCGAACTCGATCCCGACACGGGCCCCGACCCCGACCACGTGCTCATGCCGTGTCCCCTCGCGTGCGGGCCCACCAGTCCCGGAAGGATTCGGTCGGCACATCGGGCAGTTCCCGCGTGTCCGTCCAGGCCCGGCCCGGGCCTGGGAGCCGGCCGGGGTGGAGTCGGCGGGTGCGGGAGAGCAGCCGCTGGCCGTGGCGCAGCGCGCCCGGGTGGTCGAAGGTCCAGCGGGCGGCTCGCATCATGACGCGCTCGGCCGTGTGTTTCCTGGCCGGCTTGATGACGGTGCGCGTTCCGCGCAGGGTCACCTCGCCGCCTTCCACGACCCGCTCGCGCAGGTGGACCAGGACCTCCGGGATGTCGATGGCGACCGGGCACACCTCGAAACAAGCCCCGCACAGCGACGAGGCGTATGGGAGGGACTCCTCCAGAGGGGAGGTGAGGCCGCGCAACTGGGGGGTGAGGATCGCGCCGATCGGGCCGGGGTACGGCGAACCGTACGCATGGCCGCCGGCCCTCTCGTACACGGGGCAGACGTTCAGGCAGGCCGAGCAGCGGATGCAGCGCAGTGCCTGGCGGCCGACCTGGTCCGCGAGGGTGTCCGTGCGTCCGTTGTCGAGCAGCACCAGGTGGAAGGAGCGCGGGCCGTCGCCGTCGGTGGTGCCTGTCCACATCGACGTGTACGGGTTCATGCGCTCCGCGGTCGAGGAGCGCGGCAGGAGCTGGAGGAAGACTTCCAGATCCCGCCACGTCGGCACGATCTTCTCGATACCGACGACCGAGATCAGCGTCTCCGGGAGGGTGAGGCACATCCGGCCGTTGCCTTCGGATTCGACCACCACCAGGGTGCCGGTCTCGGCGACCATGAAGTTCGCGCCGGAGACACCGACCTTGGCGCGCAGGAATTTCTCGCGCAGATGTGTCCGAGCCGCCTCGGCGAGGTCGGCGGGCCGGTCACTCAGACCCTCGGGGGCCGGGCGGCCCCAGCTCGCCATGCGGTCGCGGAAGATGTCGCGGATCTCGCCGCGGTTGCGGTGGATGGCGGGGACGAGGATGTGCGAGGGGAGGTCGTCACCGAGCTGGACGATCAGTTCGGCGAGGTCGGTCTCGTAGGCGTGGATCCCGGCGTTCTCCAGAGCCTCGTTGAGGCCGATCTCCTGCGTGGCCATCGACTTGACCTTGACGACTTCGGTCTCACCGGTGGCCCGCACCAGGTCGGTGACGATGTGGTTGGCCTCCCCGGCGTCGGCCGCCCAGTGCACTGTGCCGCCTGCCCGGGTCACCGACTCCTCCAGTTGCACGAGGTAGTGGTCGAGATGGCGCAGAGTCCGGTCCTTGATCGCGGCCCCGGCGGTGCGCAGTCGGTCCCAGTCCGCCAGTTCCGCGACCGCTTGGGCGCGCTTGGCGCGGATGGTGTGTGTCGCGTGACGGAGATTGGCGCGCAGGCGGTCGTCACGGGTCGAGACGGCGGCGGCCCGGGGAAAGGCAGGCATGCCCAGATAGGTGGCACCGCGCGTGCGGTCCTGAGGGCCGCCGTGGGCGGGGCCCGGCGCCCTGTCGGCCTGGCTGTTGACGGGACCGCTCCTGCGACCACTGTTCACCGGACGTCGCCCTCCCTGCCGGCGAGTATCTCCGCGATATGGACGGGGCGCACGGCCGAACCCTCACGGGAGAGGATGCCGCCGATGTGCATCAGACAGGAGTTGTCGACCGCGCACACGCCCTGTGCGCCGGTCGCCGTGATTGCGCGCGCCTTGTCGGTGCCCATCGCGGTGGACACGGCGGGGTTCTTCACCGCGAAGGTGCCGCCGAAACCACAGCACTCCTCCGCCCCTTCCAGCTCCCGCAGTTCGAGGCCCTTCACCTGCTCCAGCAGGCGCCGGGGGCGGTCGCCGAGGCCCAGCACCCGGAGTCCGTGGCATGTGGGGTGGTAGGTGACGATATGCGGGTAGTAGGCGCCGACGTCGGTCACGCCGAGGACGTCGACGAGGAACTCGGTCAGCTCGTAGGTCTTGGCCACCGCCTCGGCCGCCACCGTGGACAGCTCCTCGCCCCGGCCCTCCGCGGCGGCCTTCGCCGCGATCCGTGGGTAGTTGTCACGGACCATGGCGGCACAGGAGCCCGAGGGTGTGACGACGTAGTCGTGGTCGCGGAAGGCGGCGCCGTAACGGCGCATCAGTGGCTCGGTCTCATGGCGGTATCCCGTGTTGAACAGCGGCTGGCCGCAGCAGCTCTGTTCCGTCGGGAAATCCACCCGCACGCCGAGCCGTTCCAGCAGGGTGACGACCGCCCGGCCCGTGCGGGGGTAGAGAGTGTCGTTGACGCAGGTGACGAACAGTCCTACGCGCATGTCACCCTCCTCTTCCCGCCCTGATCATCCGGCGACTCATACTGCCGCAGCGGGCGACCGCTGTGAAGGACCGGCCGTGTGGACGGGGCGGCACCGGGGCCGTCACCACTCCGCTTGAATGTGAGGCATGGCTGATACCACCTTCACCTCCCGCACGATCGGCATCACGACCGGTTCCACGCAGACTGTGTACGACCTCACCGAGGAGTGCGCGGCGTTCCTCCGTGAAGTCGCCCCGGGGCGCGACGGACTGCTGAATGTCTTCACGCCTCACGCGACCGCCGGCCTGGCCGTCATCGAGACCGGCTCGGGCAGCGACCACGACCTGCTGGCGGCCCTCGGCGACCTGCTCCCCGCCGACGACCGCTGGCGGCATCGCCACGGCACTCCCGGGCACGGCCGGGACCACGTCCTGCCCGCCCTGGTCCCGCCGCACGCCACGCTGCCCGTGGTGGACGGCGAACTGGAGCTGGGGACCTGGCAGTCGGTCGTCCTGGTCGACACGAACGTGGACAACCCGGACCGGAAGGTCCGTCTGTCGTTCCTCGGCTGAGAGCGGTCGCGCCGCGCCCGTGGGAGTCGGCGCCTCGAAGCCTCGAAGCCCCGGCCCCCGGGCCCCCAGGCGGCCCGGACCCGGGTGCCCAGGTGCCCTCACAACCTCTCGCAAGCCCTCACAACAATGGCCCTACCAGGCATCCCCTGGTAGGGCCTTGGCGCATGGCCGGAAGGCTCATCCGCGGTCGCTCAGCGGGGCGATCAGTCCCGCTGAGCCGACTCCGGGAGCTGGCGCAGCTTGACATTGGACTTGGTCCGGTAGGCCCAGTCCAGCATCTTCACCGCGTCCGGGTAGCGGGAGACGGCGTCATTGAGGATGACGCCGACGACGGTCCGTCCGTCACGCTTGGCGGCGAACACCAGGCACGGCCCGGCTGCGGTGCCGGTGCCGGTCTTGATGCCGATCGCGCCCCTGTACGAGCCGAGCAGCTTGTTCGTGTTGTCCCAGTAGTAGGTCCGCTTGACGTTCGCGGCCTTCTGCTGGGTGCCGGTCGTCTTCACGACCGTGCTGAACGTGCTGTTCCCGATCGCGTGCCGGGCGAGCTGCGCCGAGTCACGAGGCGTCGTGTAGTTGGCCCCGGCCTGCGATATGCCGTCGAACGAGTCGTACTTGGTGTTCTTCATGCCGAGGTCGGACGCCCTCTTGTTCATCTTGGCGATGAACGAGCTCGTGCGTTCCTTCTCGGTGCCGCCGTTGCCGAACGTGTCGGCCAGCGCGTACGCCGCGTCGCACCCCGACGGAAGCAGGAGCCCGTACAGCAGCTGCCGTACGGTCATCTTGTCGCCCGTGCGCAGATCGGCGGTGCTCGCGCCGTTCCGCTCCACGTAGTCACGGTAGGACTGCTTGATGGTGACCTGCTTGTTCAGGTCGACCCCGCGTGTGTCCAGCACGACCATCGCGGTCATGACCTTGGTGGTGCTGGCCATCTGCCGCTTGGTGTCGGCGTCCTTGCTCCACAGCTGGCGGTTGCTGCCGCTGTCGAGCAGGAAAGCGCCCTTGGCGCCGGTCACCGCCGGGCCGCTCGCGGCCTGCGCGGTCGTCGCCGGCACCGCGACGGCGACCGCCGCGGCCGACGCGATCAGAGCGGCACCCCACCGGCGTGCCGGTCTTTCCCCACATCGCTCCATACATGCCTCTGTTTCTCGCGTGTTGAGTAGAGCGTGCAGATAATCGCACCTGCTTCTTCACGGTGAGAAACGGGGCCGCCCTCGCGCCGGGGAAGGCCCGTTCACGAACTCCGCTGAGCCGCCGCGCGCCCCACCGCGTCTACCAGCGGCACCACGCGATAGGGCACCCGCTCGCGCAGCACCATCTCGGTGCGCGTGCGCACCACACCCGGGAATTGAACCAGCCGCTGGATGACGTCCTCCAGGTGTCCAGCGTCCCGGGCGACGACGCGTGCCATCAGGTCGCCTCCGCCGGTGATCGAGAACGCCTCGATGATCTCCGGTACGTCCGCGAGCGAGGTGGCGACCGTGTCCAGGTGCCCCTGGGTGACCTCGATATGGACGAAGGCCAGCACGGGGTGGCCGAGTGCGGCGGGGGACAGCCGCGGTCCGGTGGCTGTGATCACGCCGTCGCGCTCCAGCCGGTCGAGCCGTGCCTGGAGCGTGCCGCGCGCGATGCCCAGCAGACGCGCGTACTCCCGCACGCTCGTACGCGGCTGCTCCAGCAGCAGCCGCAGAATGCTCGCGTCCAGCGTGTCCACGGCCATGGGCCGACGACCTCCCTGTGGTCGTACTTCTGGCCGGCAACAGTACCAATGGCTCAGCTCCACACGGCGTCAGGTGCCGTCGGCTCACTGCCACTCACGCTTGTCGGCGCTTTGCCGCTCGGCTGCTGGAGGAACTTCGGGGTCCGGCTGTCGGTCGCCGGTCAGGTCCCGAGCAGCGGAGACGGACGCGAGCTGTGCAGGGGCACCGCGAGTTCGGCCAGTGCCCGCTCCAGGCTGTGCAGGTGCGCGAGCGCCGGCTCGGCCAGCGAGTGCTCGGGCACCGCCGCCGTGGCCCCCACCGCGTCGCGGGCCTTGCCCGGCGTGGTCAGCGCCTCCACCGCGGCCTCCACGCGCCAGCAAGCAGCGGCGAGGCGGTTGTCGTGCGATGCCTCGGGGTCCGCCGCGACAGATGCCAGCCCCCGCACCTCGCGGGCGCAGTCGTCGAGGAGCGCCAGCACGCGGCGGGCCTTCTCCTTGCGGGCGCGGAACGGGTTCAACGGGTGGACGAGCGGGGCGAGCGAGAGCCGCACCCGGCCGAGCAGGAGCTCCAGTTCGGCGACCCGCGGGGCGGGGTCGGCCGCCTCGGAACCGGCGAGCCGTGCGGCGGCCTCGGCCGCGCAGGTGTGCACGCAGCGCAGGGCGCGCTGGATCCACGCGTCGGTCGCGGCGTGCGTGGTGACGGGCAGGACGACGAGGACGGCGAGCGCCGCACCGGCCGCCCCGACGCCGGTCTGGGTCAGCCGGAGTACCAGCAGGTCCGCGTCCAGGACCCCGAGGAGCCCGTAGAGCAGTCCGGCCATCATGGTCACGGCGAACATCATCCACGTGTACGAGACAGCGGACGTGTAGAAGATCCCGAAGACGCAGACGGCGACCAGGGCCGCGGTGGGCACGGCGGCCCCGTGCAGGGGAATGGCCACGAGGATTCCCGCGGAGATACCGAGCACCGTGCCCAGGACCCGCCGGAAGCCGCGTACGAGGGTCTCGCCACGCGAGGCGGTGTTGACGAAGATCCACCAGGCGGTGCCGACGGCCCAGTACCAGCGCGCGTCGGAGACCATCTGCCCGACGGCGAGCGCCAGGCCGCAGGCGAAGGCGGCCTGGAAGGCCTGCCGGGTCGTGACGCGCGCCAGTCCGCTGCCGGTGAGGGGCGCGGGGCCCGCGGGCGGCGGGGTGCGCCGCTCGATGCGCCAGAGCCCGAAGCGGACGAGGCCGGCCGCGGCCAGCGCCATGATCACGGCCGCGTACAGGTGCGGCAGCTGGGCGGGCACGGCGTGCAGGAACTGCGTCGCGAAGAACATCATGAAGCCGAAGATCCCGAGCGAGTTGCCCCGCGCCCCCCACCGGCGGGCGTACACCCCGCAGAAGACGACGGCCAGGAAGGCCGCGTCACGCACCAGTGGCATGCCGTGCAGCGCCGCTGCCAGCGCGAGCACGGGGAAACCGACGACCGGCAGCAGCGCGGTGGTGATCGCCTGGCGGCGTACGGTCGGGTCGGCGACCGTGAACAGCGCGAGCAGGGCGGTGAGCCCGCCCGTGATGGCAGCGGTCAGGGGCAGGCCCGACAGCTGGACCACGGCGACGGCGCCGGCCACGCCCATGACGGCCCGGACGGCGACCCGCAGTCTCGCCCGGCCCGGATCCGGTGCCATGAACGCCCTCTTCAGCACTGCTTCCCGCCCCTTCGACGCACGGACATGAAAAAGGCGCCGCGGATCTCCGCAGCGCCATCGACATCCCCATCAGACCATCTAACCGGCTGTTGGCTCAAGGGAGGCGGGAACGACTGTGCCAATGGCATGGTTACCCACCGTACTCTCCGTGCGCGAAAGGACCAATGGCAGCCCTGCGGGACGGATGCCGGCCCCGTTCCGTCCGGACCCCCACAACCGCCCTGACCTCGGACTTGTCAGTGGCTCCGTGTAGCGTCAGGTGCACAGAGTGATTCGGTGGGGGAAGGCGGCACGGTGATCAGCAGTGACCAGCACAGCCGACGGGGGCGGTTCGCGTACATCGGCTCGTTCACGGCGGCGGGCGGGCCCGGTGTGACGGTCGCCGAGGTCGACAGCCGCACGGGCGCGCTCACACCGGTGTATTCCACCGACGCCGTGGCCAACCCGTCCTTCCTCGCGCTGTCTCCCGGAGCGGATGTGCTCTACGCGGTGAGCGAGACCGACGAGGGCGCCGCCGCGGCCTTCTCGCTGGCCGATCCCGCCCGGCCCGAACCGCTCGGTGAGCCGGTCCTCGTGCGCGGTGAGGCGCCGACGCACCTCGCCTTCGCGGGTACGCACCTGTTCACCGCCAACTACCGCTCGGGCAGTGTCAGCGCCCTCCCGGTCCGGACGGGCGGAGCGCTCGGAGCGCCGTCCGCCGTCCTGCCGCACCGGGGTTCCGGACCCGTGGCAGACCGGCAGCGCGGTCCGCACGCGCACGCCGTGGTGCCCGATCCTTCCGGACGCCGGCTGCTCGCGGTGGACCTCGGCACGGACTCGGTGTGGATCTACGCCCTCGACCCGGCGTCCGGTCTGCCGCGCCCGCACCACGAGGCGCGGCTCCGCTCCGGGACGGGACCCCGGCACCTGGCCTTCCATCCCCGGGGCGACCGGGCCTACGTCCTCAACGAGCTGGACCCGACCGTCACGGTGTGCCACTGGGACGCGGCGGAAGGCTCCCTGGTGCCGACCGGGGAGACGCGCGTCCTCATCCCGGGCACGGGCACCGTCGACTATCCCTCGGAGCCCGTCGTCTCCGAGGACGGGCGGTTCCTGTGGGTCGCCGTCCGGGGGCACGACAGCATCACCACCCTGGCCCTCGACGCGTCGGGCGACATCCTCGGAATCCGCGCCTCGACTCCCTGCGGCGGCCACTGGCCCCGCGATCTGACGCTCCACCCGGGCGGACGGTATCTCTACGCCGCCAACGAGCGGTCGGGGGACGTCACCTGGTTCGAGATCGACCCCGACACGGGCATACCGAGCCCCGCCGGGTCGCTCGCCGTGGCCGCGGCCTCCTGCGTGATCTTCTCCTGAGGCGACGGAAGCGACGGAAGCGACGCGAGCGACCGAAAAGGCCGGAGGGGCTCCCGCATCACGGGAGCCCCTCCGGGCCGGACGGCTCCGGCCCGCGGTTCCGTGGCCGTGCCGTCAGGGTGTGCGGCACGTGGCGGCAGCGTTCGCCCTGCCGGTCACGCGCGTGCGTACGGGATGGAGCGTCAGCGGACCGGCGCGCCCTGGAGCGACGGCTGGGTCGTCAGCCCCAGCACGGCCGCGTACTTCGCCAGGGCCAGCTTGCCGATCGCCGGGTAGGCGCCCAGCGGCTCGGCCGCGGCGCAGGCCACCTCGCGCGCGGCCTCGGCCGCGAGACCCTCGGCCACCTCGGGGCCGATGATGCACGGCGCGAGCGCCAGGTTCCGGGAGCCGGAGGAGCGCAGCTGCTCCGCGGCGCGGGCGATGGCACCTTCCTCGTCCAGCGCCGCCGCGAGCACCGGCACGGCAAGGCGGGCCGACAGCAGCATTCCGGTGATGCCCGCCGCCTGCACGGCCTCCTCGCCACCGACGGTCGCCAGGATGATGCCGTCCGCGGCGGTTGCAACTGTGAACAGTCGTGCGCGGTCGGCGCGGGCCAGCCCGGCCTCGGAGAGGCGCACGTGCAGGGCTTCGGCGAGCAGCGGGTGCGGGCCCAGCGTGTCGGTGAGCTCGGTGACGGAACCGCTGTTCATCACCGCTTGGCGTATGCGGCGCAGCTGCGAGCTGTCGGGCCCCGCCAGCAGCGGCACGGCCACGGCGGTCGGGAAGCGGTCCCAGGAGTCGGCTCCGTCCCCCTCGGGGCCGTCCTGGGCTTCGCCGGCGCGAGCGGCCCGCTGGGCGGACGCGTGGGCCAGGACCGACTCCAGCGACGGATACCCCACGTCGCCGCCGTCGGCGTCCACGTAGCCGATGCGCGCGTCGAGCCCGGGGAGCTCGGAGCGGGCGATGCTGAGGGTCTCCTCGGCGAGCCGGCGGGTGGTGAGGTCGGGCGTCCCCGGCACGGCGAGGACGAGCGGCGGCGCGCCCGTCGGCGCGGCCGCCGGTTCCGGCCGCCGGTGCCGTCCGGGCTGGCGGGGACGCGGCATTCGTACAGGCAGGCCAGGCGCGGGCCCTGTGGGGGAACTCATGGCGCCGCATGTTAGCCGTTCATCGCACCAGGCCGTTCGGGCGGGGGCGATACAGCGCCGTCTGTCCGGATTTATTCGTCCTGACATACGGTCCACGCGGAGCCGTTCAGCAAATGATACGCAACATCACGGGGTCTGCCGGCAAGCGCAGACTGTCCGTCATCAAGGCTCCTGCCACGCGCAATGCGCCGTCGAGCGGTGTGCCCTGGGCGGGTACGAGCCGCGCGTGGGGTAGTTGCGATTGCAATTCTTCGCGCAGTGGTGCGAGCAGCGGGTCACCCATGCGAAACAGCCCGCCCGTGAGTGCGACTTCATGTGTCACACCAGCCGCTCCCGGAGCGGCCGTTTCCGCCGCCGAGCGCGCCGATCGGCCGGAAACCGGCCGTCGGCGCGGGCATACGGCAGCGGCGGCCCCGGCGATGTGCCAGGCCGCCTCACGGAGGATCCGGGCGGCGACAGGATCCTCCGGAGCGCACCGGGCCACCTCGGGTGCGAACGAGGCGAGGACCGCGGGCCGGTCCGGGCGCGGGTAGAGCGCGCCGGGCAGATCCGGCGCCGGGCCGAGGACGGCGGTCATCCGCGCCAGGAGCGCGTCCGACCCGCCGGCCCGTCCGTCGTACGCGCGCAAGCCCGCCTCGAGCCCGGCGCGGCCGATCCAGGCGCCGCTGCCGCAGTCGCCCAGCAGGTGGCCCCAGCCGTCCGCGCGGCGCCAACCGCCCTCCGGGGTCAGGTCGGTGCCGAGCGCGATCATCCCGGTGCCCCCGGCCACGACCGCGCCGGGGCGCTGCCCGAGTGCCCCCGCGTACGCGGTGACCGCGTCCGAGGCGAGTGCGAGGCGGCGCACCCCGAGCGCCTCGCGCAGCGCGTCGGGCAGGACGGCGCGGAGCTCGTCGCCCAGCGCGGCCATTCCGGCGGCGCCCACACAGGCGGCTTCGCAGGTTCGCGCTCCGGCGCGGGCGAGCAGGTCCCTGGCGGCGGGCAGGATGTCGTCCAGGAGCCGTCGGGCGGCCATCCCCGCCGGAGCCGGGGAGGCCCAGGTCAGCGGAGGGCCACTGTCGTCCGCGGGGGCCAGGGCGATCCGGATGCCCGAACCGCCCGAGTCGACCCCCAGGACATGGCCCGCCGCCCGTGTCACCGGCCCGGCCGGCTCACGGCAGCTGCCAGTTCACCGGGGCGGCCCCCTGGCGGGCCAGCAGCTCGTTGGCCCGGCTGAATGGCCGGGAGCCGAAGAAGCCGCGGTCGGCCGACATGGGGGAGGGGTGCGCGGACTCGACGGACGGCACGCTGCCCAGCAGTGGCCGCAGATTGCGCGCGTCGCGGCCCCACAGGATCGCCACCAGCGGGCCGCCGCGGGCGACGAGCGCGCGGATCGCCTGCTCGGTGACCTCTTCCCAGCCCTTGCCCCGGTGCGCCGCGGGCTTGCGCGGAGCGGTGGTCAGGGCCCTGTTGAGGAGCAGGACGCCCTGCTGGGTCCACGGCGTGAGGTCGCCGTTGGACGGGCGGGGGAGGCCCAGGTCGGTGTGCATCTCCCGGTATATGTTCTCCAGGCTGCCGGGCAGCGGGCGCACCTCGGGCGCGACCGAGAAGCTCAGCCCCACGGCATGGCCGGGTGTCGGATACGGGTCCTGACCGACGATCAGCACCCTTACGTCGTCGAAGGGTTGCTGGAAAGCGCGCAGCACATTCGCGCCGGAGGGCAGATAGGTACGGCCCGCGGTGATCTCGGCGCGCAGGAAGTCACCCATCGACGCGATGCGCCCGGCCACCGGTTCCAGTGCCTTGGCCCAGCCGTGTTCGACGATCTCGTTCAAAGGTCGTGCAGCCACGGGGCGTCACTCTACTGGCTCAGCGCGTGCCCGGACGAACGCGTCCGGCCCATGGGCCGCTTCCGGCCGGGCCGGTGTCCCTCGAACGAGGGTCTCCATGCCTTGTACGAAGGGTTTCGTAATTCGAGAATTCTCGTAGTACGGTGTTTCTCGTACCAGTCGCAGTGCGTCGGCTGCACCGGCGGAAACGGAGTCTTTGATGAGTGCCCTCTTCGAGCCCTTCACCCTGCGCTCGCTGACCATCCCCAACCGGATCTGGATGGCGCCCATGTGCCAGTACAGTGCGGACGACCACGGCCCCGACGCGGGCGTGCCGCACGACTGGCACTTCGCCCACCTCGCCGCGCGGGCCGTCGGCGGCGCGGGCCTGATCCTCACCGAGGCCACGGCCGTCTCTCCCGAGGGGCGCATCTCGCCCGCGGACCTGGGGCTGTGGAACGACCGGCAGGTGGAGGCGTTCCGGCGCATCACCTCCTTCCTGGAGGCCCATGGCGCGGTGCCGGGTGTCCAGCTCGGGCACGCCGGACGGAAGGCGTCGACCGAGCGGCCGTGGCGCGGCGGCGGTCCCGCCGGCCCCGAGGCGCACGGCTGGACGACCGTCGCCCCCTCCCCGCTGCCGTTCGCGGAGGGCTACCCCACGCCGCGCGAGCTGACCAAGGACGACATCGCCCAGGTGGTCGCCGACTTCGCGGCCGCCGCGCGGCGGGCGCTCGCGGCCGGCTTCAAGGTCGTCGAGATCCACGGCGCCCACGGCTATCTGATCAACGAGTTCCTGTCCCCGCACAGCAACCACCGCACCGACGAGTACGGCGGCTCCTTCGAGAACCGCACCCGGTTCGCGCTGGAGGTCGTGGACGCGGTGCGCTCGGTGTGGCCCGAGGAACTGCCGGTGTTCTTCCGGATCTCCGCCACGGACTGGCTCACGGAGAACCCCGAGGACGACCGGGAAGGCTGGACCGCCGACGACACCGTGCGGTTCGCGAAGGATCTCGCCGCGCACGGCGTGGACCTGCTCGACACCTCCACCGGCGGCAACAGCCCCGACGCCACCATCCCCACCGGGCCCGGCTACCAGGTCCCCTTCGCCGCCAGGGTGCGCGAGGAGACCGGTCTGCCCGTGGCCGCCGTCGGCCTGATCACCGACCCCGCCCAGGCCGAGGAGATCGTGACATCGGGCCGGGCGGACGCGGTGCTCCTCGGCCGCGAACTGCTCCGCGACCCCTACTGGCCGCTGCACGCGGCCGCCGCCCTGGGGCTGCCGCCGCGCCGGCCCGCGCAGTACCGCAGGGCCGCCTGACGGCTCGGGGGCCACGGGAGCAACTCCCGCGGCCCCCGGCCCACGTCGCCACGGATGAACCGAGGCAACGGCTACTTCGGATGGACCGAAGGAACGGTCACTTCAGCGCGCTGCGCTTCTGCCACTGGTCCCAGGACTCCTGCCAGACCTCGAGGCCGTTGCCGACGTCGGTCACCTTGGTGCTGCTGGTGTTCTTGACCTCGACGGTCGAGCCGATGGGCAGGAAGTCGTAGACCCGCTTGGCGTCGCTGGTGGTCATGCCGAAGCAGCCGTGGCTGTTGTTCTCCACGCCGAGCGACTGGTTCCAGGGTGCCGAGTGCAGGAAGGTGCCGGACGCGGTCAGGTGCGTCACCCACTTCGAGTCCAGCATCCACTCGTTGCCGTGGCCGATGGTGGACGAGTCCATGGTCTCGGCGGCGTTCTTGCTGCGCACGGTGTGGACGCCGCCGCGCGTCGGGTCCACGGGCGAGCCGGCGGAGCCCTTGATGTCCCCGACAGGCTTGCCGTTCTCGTACATCGTCAGCGTGTGGCTGGGGACGTCGATGACGGCCTTGTGGTCGGCGCCTATGGCGAAGCCGAACTGGTAGTTATGCGCGAACCAGCCGCCCTCGCCGGAGTCGACGCCGGCGAGGTTGCCGTTGACGGAGACCTTGGTCCCGGACGGCCAGTAGTCCTTGGGGCGCCAGTCGATCCGGTCCTGGCCCGACCAGTCCTTCACCCAGCCCCAGGCGCCCTCCACCTTCGGCTGGGTGGTGACCTTCAGGGACTTCTCGATCTCGGCGCGCTTGCTCTTGTCCACCGGGTTGTCGAAGAGGATCGAGACGGGCATGCCCGTGCCGACGGTCTGCCCGTCGCCCGGGGTGTTGGTGAGCTTGTTGAGCTTCGGCGCCTGCTTCGTGGTGAAGGTCGCGGTGGAGGAGGACTCCTTGCCCTTGCCGTCCTTGCCGCCCTTCGCCGTGGAACGCACGGTGTAGGTGGTCTGCGGGCCGACCTTGCCCTCCGAGGTCCAGGAGGAGCCGTCGTCGGTCAACTGCCCGGCGACCTTCTGCCCCTTGTCGTCCTTGACCTCCACGCCCGTGAGCCGGCCGCCCTCGGCCTTCACCGATATCGGGGAGCCGAGCTCGACCTCCTTGCCCTCGCCCGGGGTGACGGTGATCCGGGCCTCGGACCCGGCGGCGCTGGAGCCGCCGGACCCCCCGGAACAGGCGCTGAGCGCCAGGGAACCCATGAGGGCGGATGCCAACAGGACGGAGCGACGGCCCGATCCGACGTGCACGTGAGTCGACCTTTCTCGTTTCAGCAGAGCAAGCGGCGGTCACGGCCGCGTCGCCCGAACCGGTCGACAGCACCCCCCGCCACACTTCTACAGATGATCGACACGCATGTACGGTTGCGCGAAAAATGGAAACATTTGTGCGGCTGACCGCTTTTGGCCGGTGTCATGGCCGAAACTCGTACGATGCCTCTCGTAGTAGGCGGGGCGTCGAAGTACGATGGATCTCGTACACCGGTGCCCGGTTCCGCCTTCACGGGCCCTCCGAAGCCTTGCCGACCTGAAGGAGCAGCCGTGACGACGCAGACCCGGCCCCCGTCCCCGGGCCGTTCGCTGGAGCACCCCGAGCGGGACGAGATCCGTCTCGAAGGCGTGCTGCACGCGCTCTCCGACCCCATGCGGCTGAAGATCTTCCGCTGCCTCGCCGGCGCCGAGGACGAGTTGTCCTGTTCGGTGTTCGAGCTGCCGGTCAGCAAGTCCACCACCACGCACCACTTCCGCGTCCTGCGCGAGAGCGGCGTGATCCAGCAGATCTACCGCGGCACCGCGAAGATGAACGCCCTGCGCCGCGACGACCTCGAAGCCCTCTTCCCCGGGCTGCTCGACGCCCTTCTCACCTCGGCCACCCAGCAGGCCGAGCGGCTCGCGAGCGACTGAACCGCCCGGCCGCCGACGCCCTCAGCGCCGGGTGCGGGCCGCCGTCAGCAGCCCGTCCCAGTCCGGGATCTTCACCGGCCCCCGGCCCAGGCGACGGCCGAGCGCGGACTCCGCCGCCTCGATCCCCAGCCAGCCCGGCCACTCCACCACCTCCCGGACGCTCGAGCGCAGCGCGGAACGCGCGTCCTCGACGGGGCGGCGCGCCTTCAGCGCCTCGGCGTCGGCCAGCAGTGAGCCGACCGTCTCCTTGGCGCAGGAACGGTTGGTGCCGATCACTCCGGTCGGCCCGCGCTTGATCCACCCCGCGACGTACTCGCCGGGCGACGGGGCCCCGTCGCGCAGCACCCTGCCTTGCGCGTGCGGCACGGTCCCGCGCTCGCCGTCGAAGGGCAGCCCCGGGATCGGCACCCCGCGGTAACCCACCGACCGCAGCACCAACTGTGCCTCGATCTCCTCGAACCGGCCGGTGCCGGTCACGCCGCCGTGCCCGTCCGGCGCGGTCCGTTCGAAGCGCACCGCGCGCACCGCGCCGTCCCCGAGCAGGGCGACAGGGCGCAGGAAGAACCGCAGGTGGATCCGGCGCGCCCGGCCCGGCCCCGGCGCCTCCCCCCAGCCCCGCAGGACGTCGACGTTCCGTCTGCTCGCCGACGGCAGCCCCGACGGGTCGGCCCACGCCGGATCCAGCGCCGCCTCTTCGGGCCGTACGAGGACCTCGGCGCCCGGCAGGGCACCCAGCTCGCGCAGTTCCTTGGTGGTGAACTTCGCCTGGGAGGGCCCGCGCCGGCCCACCATGTGGACGTCCCGCACGCGACTGGCGGCGAGCGCCGCCAGGGCCGCGTCCGGCACGTCCGTGGGCCGCAGCTCGTCGGCGCCGCGGCCCAGCACCCGGGCCACGTCGACCGCCACATTGCCGACCCCGATGACCACCGCGGAGCGCGCGCCGAGGACGAAGCCGCCGGGCGAGGCGTCCGGGTGGGCGCTGTACCAGGAGACGAACTCCGTGGCCGAGAAGCTGCCGCGGAGGTCCTCGCCGGGAATGCCGAGCCTCCGGTCGGTCGCGGCGCCGACGCAGTAGACCACCGCGTGATAGAGCTCCAGGAGCCGACGCGGTGTCAGACCGCCCGGCCCGTCACCGACCGGGACATTGCCCAGGAAGGAGATGGCCGGGTGCTCCAGCGCCGCGCGCAGGGTGCCCTGGAGCGACTTGATCTTCTCGTGGTCGGGCGCCACCCCGTAGCGCACCAGCCCGTACGGACAGGGCAGCCGGTCCAGGACGTCCACCGTCACTCCGGGGACGTCCTGTTGCTGTACCAGCGCCTGGGCGGTGTAGACCCCGCTCGGTCCCGACCCGACGACTGCGACGCGAAGCACGGTGGGCCCCTTCCCGCGGGGCGCTCCCCGCAGACGTCCCGCAGATGCGTCCAGGATGACACCGGGGGAGGGCTGTGCGGGAGAGGCGCCGGGGGCGTGGCGATCACAGGGGGCCGGCCGTGGCCGCCCCGGGGCGGACACACGCCGGGTGAGCCGTGTCTCACCTGGGTGGCGCCGCTTGTATATGAAACGAGTTGCATAGCAGGATCCGGGGCATGGCGCTCGAGCACGCGATCCTCGTCTCCCTGCTGGAGAAGCCGGGCTCCGGCTATGAGCTGGCCCGGCGGTTCGAGCGGTCCATCGGATACTTCTGGACCGCCACCCACCAGCAGATCTACCGCGTCCTCAAGCGGATGGAGGGCGACGGCCGGCTCGATGTCCGGGACGTGCCGCAGCAGGGCAGGCCGGACAAGAAGGAGTATTCCGTCGCCGCCCCCGGCCGGGCCGTCCTCTCCCGTTGGCTGCACGAACCGATCGAGCCCGAGAGCGTCCGCCACGACCTCGCCGTGAAGATCCGCGGCGCGGCGTTCGACGACCCCGCCGCGCTGATCCGCGAGGTCGAGCGGCACCACCGGGCGCACACCGAGCGGCTCGCGCACTATCTCGCGGGCGAGGTGCGCGACTTCACCGGCACCGAGGCCCCCGGCGCGCTCGACGCCGGACAGGAGCTGCAACACGTCGTGCTGCGCGGCGGCATCGCGTACGAGCGGATGACGGTCGCCTGGCTCGACGACGTGCTCGCCACCCTCCACCGGCTCCGTCCCCAGCGCTGAACCCCGACTTCCCCGACCCTCTCAACCGTCAAGCCGGAAAGGCGAACATCCATGGCCGACCAGCTTCTGTTCAACCCGCGCACCTACGACCCGGCGCACTTCGACCCCGAGACCCGCAGGCTGCTGCGCGCCACCGTCGCCTGGTTCGAGGAGCGCGGCAAGCGCAAGCTGATCGAGGACTACCGCTCCCGCGCCTGGCTGGCGGACTTCCTCGCGTTCTCCGCCAAGGAGGGGCTGTTCGCGACCTTCCTCACCCCGGCCGCCGCCGGGCAGGGCGACGCGCGCTGGGACACCGCCCGGATCGCGGCGCTCAACGAGATCTTCGGCTTCTACGGGCTCGACTACTGGTACGCGTGGCAGGTCACCATCCTCGGCCTCGGCCCGGTCTGGCAGAGCGACAACGCCGCCGCCCGCGCCCGTGCCGCGGAACTCCTCACCCAGGGCGAGGTGTTCGCCTTCGGCCTGTCCGAGAAGGCCCACGGTGCCGACATCTACTCCACCGACATGCTGCTGGAGCCCGACGGCGACGGCGGCTTCCGGGCCGGCGGCTCGAAGTACTATATAGGCAACGGCAACGCCGCCGGGCTCGTCTCCGTCTTCGGCCGCCGCACCGACGTCGAGGGCCCCGACGGCTACGTCTTCTTCGCGGCCGACAGCCGCCACCCGGCGTACCACCTCGTGAAGAACGTCGTCGACTCCTCGAAGTACGTCAGCGAGTTCCGCCTGGAGAACTACCCGGTCGGTCCCGAGGACGTGCTGCACACCGGCCGCGCCGCGTTCGACGCGGCTCTCAACACCGTCAACGTCGGCAAGTTCAACCTCTGCACGGCCTCGATCGGCATCTGCGAGCACGCGATGTACGAGGCCGTCACCCACGCGCACAACCGCGTCCTCTACGGCCGTCCCGTCACCGCCTTCCCGCACGTGCGCCGCGAGCTGACCGACGCGTACGTCCGTCTCGTCGGGATGAAGCTGTTCAGCGACCGCGCCGTCGACTACTTCCGGTCCGCCGGGCCCGACGACCGCCGCTACCTGCTCTTCAACCCCATGACGAAGATGAAGGTGACCACGGAGGGCGAGAAGGTCATCGACCTGATGTGGGACGTCATCGCGGCCAAGGGCTTCGAGAAGGACACCTACTTCGCCCAGGCCGCCACCGAGATCCGCGGGCTGCCGAAGCTGGAGGGCACGGTCCACGTCAACCTCGCGCTGATCCTCAAGTTCATGCGCAACCACCTGCTGGACCCGGCCGACTACGCGCCGGTGCCGACCCGTCTCGACGCGGCCGACGACGCGTTCCTCTTCCGCCAGGGACCGGCCCGCGGCCTCGGCTCCGTACGCTTCCACGACTGGCGCACCGCGTACGACGCCTACGCCGCCGTGCCCAACGTCGGCCGCTTCCGGGAGCAGGCGGACGCCCTGTGCGCGTTCGTCACCACCGCCGCTCCCGACGAGGAGCAGAGCCGTGACCTCGATCTCCTGCTCGCCGTCGGCCAGTTGTTCGCGCTCGTCGTGCACGGCCAGCTGATCCTGGAGCAGGCGCGGCTGACCGGTCTCGACGAGGACGTGCTCGACGAGCTGTTCGCCGTCCTCGTCCGCGACTTCTCCGCGCACGCCGTCGAGCTGCACGGCAAGGACTCCGCCACCGCGGAGCAGCAGGGCTGGGCGCTGGGCGTGGTCCGCCGCCCGGTCGTCGACGAGGCCCGCTCCGCGCGCGTCTGGGAGCGCGTCGAGGCGCTGTCCGGCGCGTACGAGATGGCGGAGTGACAACAGGGCCGCTGCCGCCGGTGTTTGCGGCGGCAGCGGCCCTGCCGGCCGGGCTGTCAGCTCCCGAGCAGGTCGTCCACCGTGGGCGCCACGGTGCCGAACAGGTCCGTGACGGTGGTCAGGCTCGCCGCCTGGAGAACGGCGGCGGGCACGAGGGTGCCGTCGGGGGCGGTGAGGGGACGGGTGGCCGTGGCCTCGGCGACGACAGTGGGGCGGTAGCCGCGGTTGAAGGCGCCCTGGGCGGTGAAGGTGACGCACATGTGGGTCATGAAGCCGGCCAGGACCAGGTCGGGACCCGCGCCGAGGTCACGCAGGATCTTCTCGAGGCCGGTGTCGTGGAAGGCGTCCGGGAAGCGCTTGACCACGACGTGCTCGCCCTCGGCCGGGGCGACCTCGTCGCTGATGGCGCCGATCCGGGCGCGGATGTCGTAAGGGGTGCCCGCACCGCCGTCGTTGACGATGTGGACGACCGGGGTGCCCGCCGCGCGGGCCGCCGCGAGCAGGCGCGCGCCGGCGGCCAGGGCCGGCTCGGCGCCGTCCAGCGCCATCACGCCGGTGCGGTAGGTGTTCTGGAAGTCGATCATGATCAGGGTCGTGCCGGCCAGGCGGGGCAGCCGGCCGTCGAGGCCGATCACGTCGCGCAGGGTCGTGGAAGCGGTCATGGAAGGGTTCCTTTCCTGGAGGGATGCGGGCATGGCGAAGCCGCGCCGCGCCGCGGCGCTCGCCTGCCGGAGGAGGGATGGTTCAGGTGGTGGTGCGGAAACCGCGGCGGTAGGCCGCCGGGGTCGTGCCGAGCTGTTTGCGGAAGGCCCGGTGGAGCGTCTCCACCGAGCGCAGGCCGCTGGCCTTCGCGACCTTCTCCAGTGGTTCGTCGGTGCTCTCCAGCAGACGGCGGGCGGCCTCCACACGGGACGCCTCGACGTAGTCGGCCGGAGTGGTGCCGGTCTCCTTGCGGAAGACCCGGGCGAAGTGCCGCTCGCTGAGGTTCATGCGCCCGGCCAGCGCGGCCGCGGAGAGGTCGCCGTCCGGGTGGTCGGCGATGTGGTGCCGCAGCTCGTCGATGTCGCGCCGCGAGGTGGCGGGGCGGCTGAGCGGGACGCTGAACTGGCTCTGCCCGCCCTGGCGTTTGAGGTACATCACCAGCTGCCGGGCCACCGCCAGCGCGAGGTCCTCGCCGTGGTCCTCGGCCACCAGGGCCAGCGCGAGATCCATGCAGGCGCTGATCCCGGCCCCGGTCCACACCCGTCCCGAGCGGACGAAGATCGGATCCGGGTCCACCGTCACCCGGGGGTGTTCGGCGGCGAGCTGGGCCGCGGTCGACCAGTGCGTGGTCGCCGTCCGCCCGTCCAGCAGGCCGGCCGCGGCCAGCAGGTGCGCGCCCACGCACACCGACGCCACCCGCCGCGCGTGCGGGGCGGTGTCCCGCACCCAGTCCACGACCTCCTGGTCGATCCGGGCCACCGGGCCGTCCGGGCGCAGGTCCACCGCGCCGGGGACGAGGAGGGTGTCCACCGCGGCGCCGACCTCGCCGAAGGACAGGTCGGCGAGCAGCCGCACACCGGCCGATGTGGTGACCTCCCCGCGCTCCGGGCCCGCCAGGCGGACCCGGTAGCCCGCGCGGCCACCGGTCTCCCGGTTGGCGAGCGCGAAGACCTCGGCCGGGCCGGTGACGTCGAGGAGGTCGACATCGGGGAAGACCGCGATGACGACACGGTGGGTGCGGGACATGTGTCCATCGTCGCCGCCGGTCGCCATGACCGCAATGACGGGTATCTGTCACATCCGGCCATGGCGGGAGGCCGCGCCCGGCGTACCGGACGCGGCCTCCCGCCACGACTCACGACGGCCTCTCAGGCCAGCGGCTTCTCGAGCACGGCCTTGCGGTGGCTGAACGTCTCGATGGAGTAGCGGCCGTGGTAGTTGCCCATGCCGCTCTCGCCGACCCCGCCGAACGGCAGGTCGGAGACTGTCAGGTGGGCCAGCGGAAGGCCGAACCCGAGCCCTCCGGAGGAGGTCTCGGCCGCGAGGCGCCGCCGGGTCGCCTCGGAGTCGGTGAAGGCGTAGAGCGCCAGCGGCTTGTCGCGGTCGTTGATGAAGCCGATGGCCTCGTCCAGGCCTGCGACCGTGACGATGGGGAGGACGGGGCCGAAGATCTCCTCCCGCATGACCGGCGCTTCCGGGGCGACGTCGGCCAGCACGGTGGGGGCGATGTACTTCGTGGCGCGGTCAGTGCCGCCGCCGGTCACCACGCGTCCGGAGCCGAGCAGGGCGGACAGCCGGTCGAAGTGGCGCTCGTTGATGATCCGCCCGTACGTCCCGGACGCCGCCGGGTCGGATCCGTACAGCTCCTCGACGGCCCGGGCCAGGGCGGGCTCCAGCGCGCGGGCGGTCTCCGGGTCGGTGAGGACGTAGTCGGGCGCGACGCACGTCTGGCCGGCGTTGAGGAACTTGCCGGCCGCGAGCCGCGCCGCCACGACCGTGAGGTCGGTGTCCTTGTCGACGAACACCGGTGACTTGCCGCCGAGTTCGAGGGTGACCGGGGTGAGGTGCTTGGCCGCCGCCGTCATGACGATGCGGCCGACGGTGCCGTTGCCGGTGTAGAAGATGTGGTCGAACCGCTCCTCCAGCAGGGCCGTGGTCTCCGGGATGCCGCCGGTCACGACGGCCACCGCGTCGGTGTCGAGATACCGGGGCAGGAGCCGGGCGAGGGCCGCGGAGGTGGCCGGGGCCAGCTCGCTGGGCTTGGCGACCACGGCGTTGCCCGCGGCCAGCGCGCCCACCACGGGGGCGAGCAGGAGCTGTGCCGGGTAGTTCCAGGGCGCGATCACCAGGACGACGCCCAGCGGGTCGTACTGCGTCCAGGCCGTGGCCTCGCCGAGGTGCGCGGGCACCGGGGCCGGCTCGGGCCGCAGCCAGGCGTCGAGGTGGTCGAGGGTGTGGTCGATCTCGCGGATCGTGAAGTCGATCTCGGTGCGGTACGCCTCGTGCGCGCTCTTGCCGAGGTCCTCGTGGAGGGCGGCGGCGAGGGCCGCTCCTTCCTCGGTGAGCATGGTGCGCAGGCCGCGCAGCTGGGTGGTGCGCCAGGCGACGGGCTTGGTGCGGCCGGTGCGGAAGGTGGCGCGCAGCCGGGCGACGACGTCGGCGGGCTGCTCGGGAGCGGGGTGGTGCATGGTGCCTCGATCGTGGGTGCGGGGTGCCTCGCCGGTCGGGCTCGGCAGCAGGTGCTTGAGGTGCTCAAGCACCTGCTTCGATGTAAATACCAATGTTTCAGGATGTCAAGTGTTTCAGGATGTCAAGCAACAGCGGGGGAGGCCGGGAGTGCCCGCCGCGCCCGCCGGCTCTCGGCCGCGGCCGAGACCGCGAGCAGCGCCACGCCGCCGGCCAGCCAGCACACCAGCGACAGGACGCGGCCGTCGAAGCCCGCGCCGCCGTCGAAGTAGAGCAGGCTGCGGGCGCCCTCGACGAAGCCCGCGCCGTTCCAGAATGCGTGCAGCGAGCCGAAGAACCCGTTCTGGAGCTCCGGCCGGAAGACGCCGCCCGACGAGGTGAAGTTCAGCATCACGAACAGCACCATCAGCGCCAGCGTCGTCCAGCGCTTGAGGAAGGTGTGCAGGCCGATGCCGATGGTGATGACGCCCGCAGAGTAGAGCCAGCCCATGGCCCACACGGTCGCGTAGTCGTGGTCGACAATGTGGAAGACCGGCCCGGCGAGCGCGATGCCGATGACGCTCACCACGACGGAGGTGGCCAGGCCGATCGCCGCCCGGGTCCACAGCTTGAAGGCCGCGCCGGCGGCCCCGATGGCGGCCACGCTGCCGTACGAGCCGATGCTCAGCGCGACCAGCAGGAAGAAGATGCCCTGCCCGGTCGGGTCGCCCTTGGAGAGCGTGGTGAGGTCGGTGACCGTCAGCGGCACGCCCTGCCGGTCCGCGACGGTGCGGAAGACGGTCGTGGCCGCCACGGCGGTGGTGTCGGAATTGGCCTTGGCCACCAGCGCCTCGGGGTGCGCGGAGTCCGGGACGTACGCGCCGGCGAGGTCGCGGTCCTCCAGGCGCGCGACGGCGGTCTTGCGGTCCGCGACGGTGGTGACGTCCAGCGTGTCGCCGGCCTTGCTCTGGAGGGTCCGGGCGAGCGCGTCCGCCCTGGCCGAGGTGCCGACGACCGCGATCTTCATCTCGTGCGGCTCCGGCGAGTGGAAGGCGCCCAGGTAGGCGAGGCCCATGCCGAGGCACATCAGCAGCGGGGTCAGGAGGTGGAGGGTGACGTGCTTGGCGTGGTGGCGCGGCCCGTGTGCGGCGTGGAGTGGTTCGTGCGCGGCTGTGGTCATGGGGCGGCTCCTCCGGATTAGGTTGGTAAATGCAACCAATGTCAGATGTATTATGCAACGAACATGGAGGAGGACGTATGCCCGACCGCGATGTGACCATCGGCACCATCCAGCGCGAGCTGACCGCTTTCGCCCGCCGGGCACGCCACAAGGCCGCTCAGATCCACCCCGAGCTGTCCTTGGTCACCTACACCATGCTCGACCACATGAAGGAGACCGGTGGCTGCCGCGGCACGGACCTGGCCGAGCACTTCCTGCTCGACAAGTCCACGGTCAGCCGGCAGACCGCCGTACTGGAGCGCCTGGGCCTGATCGTCCGCGAGCCCGACCCCGACGACCGCCGGGGCCAGATCCTGCGGCCGTCCGAGGACGGCCTGCGGCTCCTGGAGGAAGCGCACCGGCAGCGCAGAGTGACCTTCGAGGAGCGCTTCACGGAGTGGGGCGACGAGGATCTGGAGCGCTTCTCCGGGTATCTCCAGCGGTACAACGAGGTGAGCTGACCCGTGTCATGGCTTCGCCCCGGCGTTCGGCCGAGCGGCCGGGCACCGGGGCGAAGAGGGGTGGCTCGTCGTGGCGGGGTCAGCGGGCCCTGGCCGCGCGCCTGCGGCGGACGGCGAAGGCGCCGCCGAGGCACGCCAGCGCCGCGCCCGAGCCGCCGATGATCAGCGGGGCCGGGGACGAGGAGCGATGTGCCGGGGCCGCGGCCTGGTAGCCGCTGGAATAGCCCTTCGTGTCGTAGGCCGAGCCCGGCAGCTTGTCGGCGAGACGGCCCTTCAGCAAATTCTGGTAATCGGCCAGGGACACTGACGACTTGCCGCCGAGAGCGCTCTTGGCCGCGTCGTTGAGGGGCTGCACGGTGTCGAGTTTGAGCTGGTACCAGGCGTGGTCCTGCGGTGCGGAGAACACGGCGGCGCCCAGGTCCCCCTTGGTGGGGTAGGTGGCGTCGCCGTCGCCCTCGCGCACGGCGGCCAGGTGCCAACCGCCGCCTTGGGTGGCGCCGAGCATGACGGTGGCGCTGCGACCGTTGTCCGCGCTGACCGAAGACACCGCGTAGGCGAGCCGGAGGGCTTCGGTGAGGACCGGCTTGGCCTTGCCGGCGACGAAGTCCGGGGTGACCTCGAACAGCGCGACCGGGTCCTTGACGGTGAAGGACGGCACGCCCTGGCACGGGTCCGTCTTGGCGGGAACGGACTGGGCTCCTCGGGCGCCGCCGTGCGGCACCGGAACGCTGAGGAACTGACAGATGGAGTTGTGGACGGCCGTCGACTTCACCGCGTCCAGGGCGGCCTGGTAGTCGGGGATGTCGAGGGGGCCGTCCGCGGCGTGGGCCGCTCCGGTCGTCGCTGCCAGCGCCGCCGACGCGCCCAGTGCGAGGCCGAGGGACAGACGGGCGAGTCGAGTGGTGCGCCGCGTGCCGGAGTTGCTGTTGTCGCGCATGATGTCCTCCCTAGCCCTGGATCCGCTCGCGGCTGTGCGTCCACTTGAACGAGCTGTTGCTGACGTAGTCGTTGTAGTTCCACCAGGTGTAGGTCTGGGTGTCCGGCCAGGGATCGCCGACGGCGATGGTGTTGTTCGACTCGTCGTAGCCGTAGACGACGTTCATGTGGCCGCCGCCGGACGTCCAGCCGATGCGCACCGCCATGGGCCGGCTGGCGTTGACCTCGTTGGAGACCTCGCTGAACGACAGCGGACTGTTCACTCCCTGGCCGGTGTTGCTGAAGCCCATGCCCTGCCAGGCGCCCGCCATGTCGCCGAGGGTGGCCGGCTGGTTGTCGCAGCTGACGCCGGTCGCGTTGTGGGCGAGATTGCAGAAGTCGGTCTGGCTGTAGTTGTAGCCCCACCAACTGGCGATGGTGTTGCCCGAGGCGTCCCAGCACCACTGGGACTTTTCCTGTTTCTGCATGTTGATGTTGTCGTAGGCTCCCGCCTGAGCCGTTCCGGTGGCGGCCGCCAGGAGCCCCGATACGGTCAGCGCGAGGGCTGAGGCGGTCGTGGTGAACCTGCTTCTGCTCATCTTTCTTTCCTTCCCGATGGTGCCGGATGCCGGGCGCATCCAACGCTTTACAGGGGGCGTGACAAGGACGCGGGGAAAAGAAAGTCGACAAGAACGCGGGCACTTCCAGGGGTTGCCCAGGCGGATGAAACAGGTGTCAAGCCGGGCAAATCGCGCCGCTGGTGGGAGACTGCTCTCCGATGAGACCCCGTGTCCGGAGAGGCGGAATTCCAGGAGAGCGCAACGAGTCAACGTTAGCCAGAGGTCTCGGTGGTGTTTCACTCGGACGAGCGAGTGAACGTCATATGAAAGACCCGGAGTTGGCGGCGAATTCCAGCCTCTGGATTCCCTTCGCCGCGGACCGGATTGTCAACGCCGCTCGAATGTCCGGGGTTCGCGGAGTTCGCGATCCGGGCCCCCTGCCGTTTTGATCGTCGCTGTTTCGGCAAGGCTCGCCTGAGTGAATTCCACCTGCCATGGCGGATGCCGGATGCGGACGTCATGGCCCTCGCGGCGTCGGCTGCTCTCGCCGCGGTCCGCAGGCCGATGGGCGCGAACCGCGGCGTGGGCGAAGCGGGCCCTGCCCGGAGGCGGCGCCCGCGCCGGATCAGGCCGCTCGGCGGCGGTCGGCCGGTCGTGGGAGGCCCAGGCGGTCGCGCAAGGTGGCGCCTTCGGCGGCGACCCGTCGCTTCAGGTCGGCGTAGGTCTCCTGGCCGTCGGACAGCCGCGTGTGCCGGGTGAAGATCACCTCCGCGTGCCGCGCGGCGAACTCCCGGCCCACGGGCGAGGCCCCGGCCTGGAAGATCACGGGACTGCCCTGCGGGGAGGCCGGCAGGTTCAGCCGGCCCCGCACGTCGAAGTCCGCCCAGGTCGGAATACTCGGTCCCTTGGAAGTCCGCTCGGCCGGAGATACCGGAACGGGTGCGGCGGTAAGCGGAATTCGCGTACGCACATTGCTGGCCGCGTTGACCGCCCGGCTGGGGCAGGCGATGTCGACCGAACGCATCCTCAAAGAGGTGTGGGCCGACAACCCGCCCGCCACCGACCGCAAGGCGGTGGCCGTCGCCGTCCTGCGGCTCCGGCGGGTCCTCGGCGACAACGAAGGGAGGTGGCTGCTCACCCGTCCCTCCGGATACGTCCTGGACATCCCTCCGGACCACCTCGACGCCGTACGCGCGGAGAGCCTGGTGCGGGAGGGCAGGACCGCCCTGGCCGCGGGCGCCCCGCGCCTCGCGTCCCGCTACCTCACGCTCGCGCTCGGCGAATGGCGGGGCGAGCCCTACGCGGACGCCAACGCCATCTCCACCGTGACCCAGCGCATCACGGAGCTGGAGAACCTCAGGTCCGAGGCCGTCCAGGCGCACATCGACGCCCGACTCGAACTGGGCCACCACCAGGAACTGGTCGGGGAACTGCGCTCGCTGACCGCCGCGAACCCCCTGCACGAGCCGCACTGGCTGCAGTTGATGCTCGCCCTCTACCGCTCAGGCAAGCAGGCCGAGGCGCTCGCCGCCTATATGCAGATGCGCCAGGGCCTGGCCGAGAACCTGGGCATCGACCCGGGCCGCCAGCTCCAGGAACTGCACCTGAGGATCCTGCGCGCGGACGCGGGCCTGCTGGCCCCGACGGGGCCGGCGGCGTCGTCCGAGCCGCTGCTGGTGCGGCAGTCCTGACGGCTCACGGCCACCCGAAGAACGCGCGGTAGCACGGGACCTGCTGCTCCAGCATGTGGATGCCGTGGTGCACGCGGCGCCCGACGGCGGCGGCCGCGGTCAGCAACGCCGTCTCGTGGGGCTTCATGACGACGTCGACCACCACGGCATCCGGGCGCGTCCTCGACGGGTCGAAGGGCAGCGAGTCCTCGGGGCGCATGCCCAGCGGCGTCGCGTTGACGGCGAAGCCGGCCGCCTCCAGGTCGCCGGGGCCGAGGGCCCGGATCCCGTCCGGCCAGCGGGATCCGAGCCGCAGGAGCAGCGCGTCGAGCCGGGCGCGGTCGGTGTCGTGCACGGACACCCGCGCGGCGCTGGCCATCAGCAGCGCCGTGGCGATCGCGCTGCCCGCCCCACCCGCGCCGGCCAGCGCCACGTGGCTGTCGCGCACCGTGTGCCCGGCCGCCCGGAGCCCGTGGACGAACCCGAGCCCGTCGAAGTTCTCGGCGGACCAGCGGCCGTCGGGGTCGCGCCGCATCGCGTTGGCCGTCCCGATGAGGGCGGCCGCCGGCCCGAGCCCGTCCGCGAGCGCGCACAGGGCCGCCTTGTGCGGGACGGTGACCAGCAGGCCGTCCAGGTTGCCGATCCGCTTGAGCCCCTCGACCACCTCGGTGAGATCCCGCGCCCGGACGTGCACCGGTACCACCACGGCGTCCATACCGGGTCCGCTCAGCAGCGGGTTGAGCAGTCCGGGCGCCTTGACCTGGGCGACGGGGTCGCCCAGTACCGCGTACAGCCGTGTGGTACCCGAGACACCGGCCACCGGCCCGAGTGATTCCATCGACCGCTCCTCATCTGTACCCCGGTCGGATGTTGCCCTACGGTGCTGGAGATGCTCCACAGCTTTGCCGTGACTGCCCGTCGGCACAACCAGGCCCCGTCGTGAACGGGCCGGACCTCCCGTGCAGTTGCTCGCGGCGGCTCCCGACCGCTCCCGACGGAGGGAAGAGGCGATCAGATACCTGGGAATCGACGTCGGAGGTTCGAAGGTCGCCCTGCGGGTGGCCGGGGACACCGGAGGTGAGCCGGACGGCGGCCGCGCCGAGGAGACGTTCCGCTGGCCCGCCGCCGGTGACGTCACCGCGGACATGGACCTTCTCGCCGCGAGGGTACGCGGCCTTCTGGGACGCGGCGGGGAGCCCCTCGCCGGGGTCGGCGTGGCCATGCCCGCGATCTGCGACGCGGCCGGCACGGTGCGTACGTGGCCGGGCCGGCCGAGCTGGGTGGGCCTCGATCTGACGGCCGCCTTCGGGAAGTTGCTGCCCGGCATCCCGGTGGCCTGCGCCGACGACGGTGATCTCGCCGCCCTGGCGGAGGCACACGCCGCCGGCCGCCGGAATCTGCTGTACGTGGGTGTCGGCACGGGCATCGGCGGCGGCATCGTCCACGAAGGCCGCTCCTGGCCGGGCCCCGGCCGCGGTTCGTGCGAGGTCGGCCATGTCGTCGTCGACCGCTCGGGCCCCCGCTGCGACTGCGGGCGCACCGGCTGCGTCCAGGCGGTCGCCTCGGGTCCGGCCACCCTCCGGCGGGCCGCCGAACTGCGCGGCCGGATGACCGGTTTCGAGGAACTCGTGGCCGGGGCGCGCCTGCACGCCCCGTGGGCGGAGACAGCGGTCGACGAGAGCGCCGCGGCGGTCGCCGCCGCCGTGACCGGCGTCTGCGAGCTGGCACACCCCGAACTCGTCCTCGTGGGCGGCGGGTTCGCGGCGGGCGTGCCGGGATACGTCGCGTCGGTGACGGCACACGTCGAGCGGCTGGCCCGCCCCGGAACGGATCCGGTGCGGGTGCGGCCGGCGGTGCTCGGCGGACGGTCCTCCCTGCAGGGCGCGGTACTGCTCGCACGGGAGACGCACCGGCGGGGAGCCGAGCCGCCGGACGGCGGTGTTTCTTTCGACGGGGTGACAGGTAGGACCGTCCTCCGGTCCGATTGAGCACAATCACAGGTGATTTCGCGCATGTTCACCATGCCTCGTGTGCTCGGGGTCGGCAGAAGGAGTCAGCGTCATGCTCGACAGACGGACCGTCATTCGCGTCGGCGCGGGGATGGCGGCGGCCGCCGCCGTGGCCGGTACGGCCGCCACCGGTGCGGCGGCCGTGGGCCTGCCGGGCGCGCGAGGGCGCACGGCGACGCGCGGGGCCGACTGGGCCTCCTTACGCCGCCATCTGTCGGGTGACCTCGTCCTGCCGTCGGACACCGGTTACGAGCGGGCGAGGAAGCTCTACAGCGGCCAGTTCGACGGCATCCGCCCGCAGGCCGTCGCGTACTGCCGGACCGAGGGGGACGTGCGGACGACGCTCGCGTTCGCCCAGGACAACGCGCTGCCCCTCACCCCGCGCAGCGGCGGGCACAGCTTCGGCGGCTACTCCACGACCGACGGAATCGTCCTGGACGTTTCCGAGTTCCACGCGGTGGGCCTCACCCGGAACACCGTCGTCATGGGCGCGGGCACCCAGCAGGTGGACGCCCTCACGGCCCTGTCGCCGCGCGGCGTCGCCGTGGCGAGCGGAAACTGCCCGGGCGTCTGCCCCGGCGGCTTCGTCCAGGGCGGCGGCCTGGGCTGGCAGAGCCGCAAGTTCGGCATGGCGTGCGACCGGCTGCTCTCCGCCCGCGTCGTGCTCGCCGACGGCCGCGCCGTGACCGCCTCCGCCACCGAACACCCCGACCTGTTCTGGGCGATGCGCGGCGGAGGTGGCGGCAACTTCGGCGTCGTCACCAGCTTCGAGCTGCGCCCCACGGACGTCCCCTCCGTCGTCAGCTACAACCTCACCTGGCCGTGGGAGTCGGCGCGGCGGGTCGTCGAGGCGTGGCAGCACTGGATCATCGACGGCCCCCGGGATCTCGGCGCCGCGATGGCCGTGCAGTGGCCCGACGCCGGAACCGGCGCGCCGGTCGTGGTCGTCACCGGCGCCTGGCTGGGCGCCCCGGACGCGCTCACCCCCGTGCTGGACTCCCTGGTGGCCTCCGTGGGCGGCGCCCCAGCCACCCGCTCCACCAAGACGCTCTCCCAGCACGACGCGATGATGGCCCAGTACGGCTGCGCCGACCTCACGCCCGAGCAGTGCCACACGGTCGGCTACTCGCCCGAGGCCGCGCTGCCCCGGCAGAACTTCTCCATGGACCGCAACCGGCTCTTCTCCCGGGCCATCGGACAAGGAGGCGTCGAGCGGATCCTGGAGGCGTACGCCGCCGACCCGTGCGCCGGACAGTTCCGCTTCCTGAGCTTCTTCGCCCTCGGCGGGGTCGCCAACCGCCCCGACCGCACCGCCACCGCGTACGTCCACCGCGACACCGAGTTCTACCTCGGATTCTCGGTCGGCCTGAACAACCCGAAGTACACGGAGGAGGACGAGCGGCTCGGCCGCGCCTGGGCCGCGCGCGGGCTGCGCACGCTGGACCCCTGCTCCAACGGCGAGAGCTACCAGAACTTCATCGACCCGGAGTTGGGCGACTGGAAGTCCGCCTACTACGCCGAGAACTACGGCCGCCTGGCCGCCGTCAAGGCGGACTACGACCCGTACCGGCTCTTCTCCTTCGCCCAGGCCGTCTGACCTTCCGTGGTTCCGTGGCCTCTCACGGGAGGGCCCTCTTCCCGGAAGAGGCCACGGAAACCTGTTCCCCTCCGCTGCCTCTGTGGGCACTGGTGCGCGCGTGCACTTCTGTGTGATTGAGTGAAGTCCGGGTGTATGGAGCTCAGTTGCCGTGGAGGGGGCGCGCGTTGCGAGCATCAGCGGTGGAGAGGGTGGAGCTGATCCGCTGGCCGGTGGAGTCCGGCCGGCGGGAGCGCTGCCGCGACCGGGGCGTCATGCGGATCCTGGTGCTGGAGGCGGGCGTCGAGGCGCCCCTGTGCGTCGACCTCAAGGAGGACTGGGTCCGCGCCCCCGTCAGCGCCGACGACCTGCGGGCCCGCGCCGAGGCACTGCGGATCAGGGGAGCCGCCGCCGAGTCCCGGCCCGAGGTCGACCCGAACGGAGTGCTGCGCTTCCGGTGGCGCTCCGCCCTGCTCTCACCCACCGAGGCCAGGCTCGTCGCCCGGCTCGCCGAGTCCTACGCCGAGGTCGTCACCCGCGACGACCTGCTCAGCCTGCCCCCGGGCCCTACCGTCCCGAGCCGCAACGCCCTCGACCTCCACATCATGCGGATCCGACGGCGCCTCGCCGCGCTGGGCCTGAGGGTGCGCACCGTCCGGGGGCGTGGCTACGTCCTGGAGAGCGCGGAAGGGCGCTGAGCGCCGGGCGTGGCCGCGCACCGCACCGAACGCCCCTACGAGCGAGGAGCCCGAAGTGCCGCAGCCTCAGCACAGCCGCATCGACGTGGAGTTGGGCGAGAGGTCCTATCCCGTGCACGTCGGGCCGGGGGTGCGCCACCTCCTGCCCGGCATCGTCGCCTCCCTCGGCGCGCGCCGGGCCGCCGTCGTGACCGCCCGGCCCCCCGGCCTGGTGCCCGATCCCGGGGTGCCCGCGCTGATCGTCCGGGCGCGTGACGGCGAGCGGCACAAGACGCTCGCGACCGTCGAGGACCTGTGCCGCAAGTTCACCACCTTCGGCATCACGCGCCACGACGTCGTCGTCTCCTGCGGAGGGGGCTCGACGACCGACACGGTCGGCCTGGCGGCGGCGCTGCACCACCGCGGTGTGCCGGTGGTGCACCTGCCGACCACCCTCCTGGCCCAGGTGGACGCGAGCGTCGGCGGCAAGACCGCGGTCAACCTGCCCGAGGGGAAGAACCTCGTCGGCGCCTACTGGCAGCCCAAGGCCGTGCTGTGCGACACCTCCTACCTGGAGACGCTGCCCGCCGAGGAGTGGACCAACGGCTACGGCGAGATAGCGCGCTGCCACTTCATCGGCGCGGGCGACCTCCGCGGCCTCGCCGTCCACGACCAGGTCACCGCGAGCCTACGGCTGAAGGCGTCCGTCGTCGCGGCCGACGAGCGGGATTCCGGCCTGCGGCACATCCTCAACTACGGCCACACGCTGGGCCACGCGCTGGAGATCGCCACGGACTTCGGACTCCGGCACGGCCTCGGCGTGGCGATCGGGACGGTCTTCGCGGGCCGGCTCGCCGAGGCGCTGGGGCGCGTCGGCGCCGACCGCGCGCGCGAGCACACCGAGGTCGTGCGCCACTACGGACTTCCGGAGGGCCTTCCGGGGAACACTGACATCACCGAGCTCGTCTCCCTGATGAGGCACGACAAGAAGGCCACGTCGGGACTGACCTTCGTGCTCGACGGGCCGTCCGGCGTGGAACTGGTGGCCGGGATTCCCGAGGACGTCGTCCTGCGCACGCTCGCGGCGATGCCGCGGGAGAGGGGCTGACCCCGTGGTTCACAGGCGGCCGTACGCGCACAAGGTGAGCAGGGCGGCGAGGGTGACGATCGGGCGCCACTCCAGTCGTGTCCCGGGCGCCCACGCGCGCCACAGGATCGGCCACCCGCCGTCCTCCTCCTGCCGGGCCGCGAGGAAGTCCAGGCAGTCCTTCATCTCCCGGCCGGTGAACCACTGTCCGGCGAGGGAGTCGGGGGAGCGGGCGACGTCGTAGGGAAAGTGGTGCTCGCCCGGCGCGTAGCCGCGCGCCACGGGGAATTCCTCCGCACGCTCCGGCTCGGTCACATACATCCGCCGCTCACGTGTCATGTCCCCCAGCCGGAGCGCCACGGACAGCGCCCGGTCGCGGTCGGGCACGCCGTCGAGGAAGTCGACCGCGGCCTCCACCTCGTAGGGATGGGTGGTGTCCAGCGCCTCGACGGCCGCCCAGCAGAACTCCGCGGCGCGCTCCACCCACGGGTGCTGGATGCCGTTGCGCAGCAGCAGCCCGACGACGGGACCGGTGGACAGGAGCGCGCCCGGAGGGTCGTCCTTCAGGGGCAGAACGGAGGCCGAGGGGTAGCCGCGGAGCGAGGGATGGACGGCCGGCAGCGCTCCGTCGGGCGCGCTGATGGCCTCGAAGTGCCGCAGGAGGGCTGCCGTACGGGCCTCGTCGCAGCGGCCGATCTCGTCCAGCACCCGCAGCGCGAAGGCCGCGTGCAGCGGCTGCGGGCCCGGACCGCGCAGATCAGGTTCCAGCGCGAAGCCGAAGCCTCCGTCGGGCCGCAGGTAACCCAGCAGCGCCGCCTCCACCCCGTGGGGATCGGGCGCGAGGAAGTGGTGGGCGAAGCGGCGCTGTTCCAGCAGCCGCGCGGTGAGCCAGACGTGACCCTCGGCTCGGACGACGGGATGACTCACCGGAGAAGACCCTTTCGGACGGTACCGATTGCCTCAAGTGGCTGGTGGTGCCTTCGTGTTCAGGGGAAAGTGGAGCTTCAGGAGAAAGTGGAGTGTTTCGATTCGGGAGGGGAGTGTTGTTTCTGTGTCGATCGAGCTGTCGGAACCGCTGAAGAAGGCCCTGGATTCCCTCGTGTTCGGTGTCGTGGCGACCGTCGGTCCCGACGGCCGTCCGCACCAGTCCGTCGTGTGGGTCCGGCGCGAGGGCTCCGACGTACTGTTCACCATTCTGCGTGGCAGCCGCAAGGAGCGGAACATCCTGCATGACGCGCGCGTGAGCGTCCTGCTCCACCCGGCGGACGCCCCCTACACCTATGCCGCGATCCGGGGCACCGCGCATTTCATGGACGTGCCGGACCCCGTTGCGTTCTTCGATGAATTCTCCATGAAATACCGGGGGATGCCCTATCGCGAGTCCTTCCCCGTACCGCCGCACGAGAGCGCCATCGTCGCCGTCCGGGTCGTTCCCGAGACGGTCTTCGAGCAGTGGTGATCACAAGCCGGTGAACCGGCGCGCCGGACCCGCCGCCGGGTCCGCCGCGCCGTGCCCGACTCCCCCTTCCCGAGGCCGGGGCTCCGGGAAAGGGGGATCAGGCGCGTGGTTCGGTGACCATGGGCAGCGGACCCACGCCGACCAGGGCCCGTGGCTCCGGCCTGACCACGGTGCCGGCCACGGGGCGCAACCGCCAGCGGGAGGCCACCATCGTCATCGCGAGTGTCGTCTCGTTCATCGCGAACTCGTCGCCGATGCACTTCCGGCTGCCGGTCCCGAAAGGGATCATCGCGCCGCGGGGCACGTCCTTGGCCCGCTCCGGCAGCCACCGGTCGGGGTCGAAGCGCTCGGCGTCGGGGAACAGCCGCCGACTGCGCTGGAGTGCGTACGTGCTGTAGATGATGACGGTTCCGACGGGCATGCGTACCCCGCCGAGTTCGGTCTCCTCGGCGACGACCCTGGTGACCAGCCAGCCGGGCGGGTACAGCCGGAGCACCTCGGTGATGACGCGCCGGGCGTAGTCCGGGCCGTCCTTGTGGCCTGACGGCTGGTCCGTCCCCGTCCCTTCTGCCCCGTCCGCCCCGCCCTGCTCCTCGGCGGAGATGCTGTCGGCCAGTTCCTGCAGCCGGGCCTCGCAGCCGGGGTTCTCGCCGAGGAGGTGGAAGGCCCAGGTGAGCGCCGTCGCGGTGGTCTCGGTGGAGGCCATCAGGAAGTTCATCACCTGGTCGTGGATCTCCGTGTCGGAGAGCCGGTCGCCCGTGGCCTCGTCGCGGGCGAGCAGCAGCCCGGAGAGCAGGTCACCGTGGTCCGCCCCCGCCGCCCGGTACGTGGCGATGATGTCGTCGACGATGGAGCGCAGTTGCCGCAACGCCTCGTCGAAGCGGCGGTTGCCCGGCGTCGGCACCCGGTGGAGGAGCCCCAGTGGGGAGATCATCCGCTCGTACATGCCCTCCATCACCACGGGGAGGTGACGCAGGATGCCTTCGACGGCCGGGACGCCGATCTCCGTGGACAGCAGCACCCGTGCGCCGATCCGGGCCGTCAGGGCGTGGAAGACGTCGTTGACGTCGATGACCCCGCCGGGCCGCCAGCGGTCCATCTCCGCCTCCAGCTCCCGGCGCATGACCTCGGTGTAGGTGGCCAGGCGGCCGCGGCGGAAGGAGGGCTGCACCAGCAGGCGCTGGCGGCGGTGGTCCTTGAAGGGGCAGTTGCCCAGGCTGTTGCCCATGAGCAGCTTGGTCTTCTCGTAGAACGGCCCGCCCCGGTCGAAGGTCCGCGGGTCCGCCAGGATCTGCCCGATCAGGTCGGGGTGGCAGGCCATGTACGCGGGCGTGCGGCCGAGCGAGACCTTCACCAGGTCGCCCAGGTAGGGGAGGGCCGTGAGGAATTCCAGGGGCATGCGGCGCAGCGGGATGGTGTGGCCGATCAGCGGCAGCCGCCCCGGGGCCTCGGTGACGGTCCAGGAGTCCGCCTGCCGGTGCGCTTCTCGCGTTTGTTTCACGGCGTTTCCGCTCCGTCGTCCCCCTGGGCCCGTGGGGCCGGTTTCCGCGCGGTGACCACCGAGTAGCCGACCTCCTCCACCGAGCCCATGCGGTCGATGCCGTCGACCATGCGGTGGAACGCCTCGTCGTCCATGTGGGAGCCCAGGCCGTCCCTGGCCGCGCGCATCTTCGCCGCCACGGCCTCGTACGACGGCCGTACCTCGTCCCCGATGTCGAGGAACTCCACCACCTCCAGCCCGACCGACCGCATGCAGTCCTCATAGGCCTCGCGGGTGAGGACGGGGCCCTGCTGGAAGTTGTCGTTGGCGGTGTCGACGATCGTCCTGGACCTCTCGCTCAGCGGCCGGCGCAGCACGAAGTCCGTCACCGTCACCCGGCCGCCCGGGCGCAGGACCCGGGCGATCTCGGTGGAGACGTCGGCCCGTTCCAGGGCGTGGCAGATGCTCTCGATCGCGTAGCAGGCGTCGAACGAGCCGTCGGGAAAGGGGAGCGCCAGCATGTCGCCGATGTGGAACTCGGTCGTGTCGTCGCCCTCCTTCTCGGCGAGTTCCCGGGACAGGTCCACCTGGTACGGGTTGATCGACACGCCGGTGGCCTGCACCCGGTGCCGGGAGGCGATGCGCAAGGTGGCCTTGCCGTTGCCCGACCCCACGTCGAGCACCCGTTCACCCGGGGTGAGGCCCAGGCGCTCCGAGACGTGGTCGGTCAGCCGGTCGCCGGCCTCCTCGACGGTCGTGGGGGCGTCGGGGCCCGCCCAGTAGCCGCCGTGCATGTAGCCGCCTTCCGCGTGCACCATCAAGTCGGTGACGCGGTTGTAGAGTTCGACCATCCGGTCGGAGGCGGACGCGGTGTCCGTCATGCCGCTCACTTCCCCGGGCGCTGGGCGACGAGCAGCAGATAGCCGAACTCCTTGATGCCGACGAGGTCGCCGGGGTCGAACTGCTTCACCATCTCCTCGCCGAACTTCGTCTCCAGGCTCTGCTTCGACGCCTTGATGCGCTCCGAGAGCACCACGAAGGTCTTCTCCAGGGTCTGGTCGCTGACGTCGAGGAACTCCTCCAGCCACAGGCCCGCCGAGCGCAGCAGGGGAGGGTACGCCTCGGCGCTGGTCATGGTCATCATGAAGTCGTGGAGGTAGCGCTGGACGGCCGCCCGCCCTTCGGGGGCGAGGGGGGCCCGCTCGAAGAAGTCGGTGAGCACCAGGCGGCCCCCGGGCCGCAGCACCCGGCCGACCTGGGCGAGCACCTGGGCGCGGTCGGGCATGTGGATGATCGATTCGAGGGCGATGACGGCGTCGAAGCGCCCTTCCTCGAAGGGGAGGTCCATCGCGTCGGCCCGCTGGAAGCGCGCCCGGTCGGCGAGCCCGGCCTCCGCGGCCAGCGCGTTGGCCCGGACGACCTGCTCCTTGCTCACCGAGATGCCCGTGACGTGCGCCCCGCTCAGGCGGGCGATGCGCACGCCGGGGGTCCCCACGCCGCAGCCGAGGTCCAGGACGCGGGAGCCGGCGCCGATGCGCAGCCGCTCCGTCATCATGTCGGTGAGCCGGTCGGTGGCCTCGGCCAGCGGCACCTGACTGTCGGGGGAGTCCCAGTAGCCGAAGTGCAGGTTCTCGCCCAGGGACGCGGCCCCCAGGGCGGTGAACCGGTCGTAGAGCGCGCCCACTTCCTCGGAGGCGGGCGAGGGCATGGGGAGTTCGGACAGCTCGGAGTGCGGCATGGAGGAGCCCTCTCGTGAAAGGTCGGGGGTCGGCCGGGGCCGTTCGGGGTCAGGAGGCGGGGTCAGGAGATGTGGAGGTCCTGGTAGACGGCGTCGGCCAGGCGGACGATGCGCTCGCGGTGGCGTTCGTGCTCCACCTTCCCGTTGAGGTGGAGGGCGACGACGAGAGCGGCGTCCGGGTCCGCGAACACCACCGCGGTCCACAGCCCGTCGTGCCCGTAGGACCGGGGGGAGGCGTACGAGCCGAAGCTGGTGAACCGCGGGTCCAGCTGCCGGCATTCGAGGCGGAAGCCCATGCCCCAGTCGGCGTTGCCGTAGCGGTCCTGGAGGCCGGTGCGGTGCCGGGCCGTGAGGGCGGCGACGGTCGGCGGCGCGAGGACGCGCCCGCCGGGAGCCGACCCGCCGCGCAGCAGCATCTCGAAGAGCCTTCCCATGTCCCGCAGCGGGCCACGGGTGTTGACACCGGGGATGCAGCGTGTGGTGGCCGCCTCGGTGGACCACCAGTGGGTGGGCCGCGGGCCGCCCTCGGGGTTGCTCACATGGATCAGCGGCAGCTCGTCCCCGAACGCGGCGAACTCCTCGCGGTCCAGCCGGACATGGGTGTCGGACATGCCGCACGGCCCCAGGATCTCCTCCTGGACGTACGCGCCGTACTCCCTGCCGTCGACGGCGGGAAGGATGCGCGCCAGGACGAACCAGGCCCACCACTGGCTGTAGTTGATGCCGGGCACGTCCCCCGGGCGCGGCGTCACCGGCACCTCGAAGGCGCGGCGCACGCGTTCCTCGTCCGGGCCGGCCACGACGCCGTGCAGCGGATCGTCGCCGGTGGGCAGCGGGCCCGTATGGGTCAGCAGCTCCATCGAGGTGATGGACTCCTTGCCCCGGTTGCCGAACTCGGGCAGATAGTGCGCGACGGGCAGGTACGGGTCGTACGCTCCCGCTTCCCACAGGCGGCCCAGGGCGACCGACAGCAGCGGCTTGGCGCAGCAGTACCACAGGGGCAGCGACCGGTGGGTCATCGCCACCCCGGGACGGGCCAGCCCCAGCCCCGCGTCCGCCAGGGGGACTCCGTCGAGGGAGACGTAGATCTGTGCCCCCGGGGTGGAGGTGCCCACCTCGCGCTCCAGCTCCCGCATGGTGCCGGGAAGCGCCGCACGGGCGCGCCGGACGGCCTCGGCCGCCTCCTCGGTGCCGGGCGGCGGGGCCACGTCCCGCGCCGCGGTGCCGGGAGTGCCCCTGAGCGCGGCCACGTGGCCCGATCCGTCGCGCTCCAGCGCGGCGTCGATGAAGAACAGCAGGCTGAAATTGCCCTCGGCCCGGACGTCACCCCGCTCGAAGACGCCGGCCCGCTCCCGCGCCGGGCCGAGCAGCAGGGCGCGGGCGGCCGCCAGAGGCAGCTGGATCCGCAGCCCCGGGCTCTCACCGGCCGCGGCCGTCAGGCCGAGCCGCCCGGAGACCAGGTCCACCTGTACGTCGACCGCCGGGGGCGTATCGCGTGGTGGGTCGGTGAGCTCCAGACGGAGCGCGACCGTGCTGCGTTCGCCGGCGGGCGGCCGCTCCAGCCCGCGGGCCCCGGCGAGCCAGGCGGTGGACAGGAACGGCGCGGTGGACAGGGTGTCGAGCACGGGCTCACTCCTCCGCTTCCTTGGCGGCGCCCGGCGCCACCTGGGGGACGACCTCGTGGAACAGGCGCTCCAGGCTGGTGGTTGCCGGGTAGTCGCGGAACCACAGCACGAACTCCTCCACGCCCGCGGCGGCCAGGCGCCGGGCGCGTTCGGTGAGCTGTTCCGGTGTTCCGTACAGACTGCGCCGCGCCAGCAGGTCGGGGTGGTGGCTCCAGAACAGCACCTCGTGCGGGGTGGCGAGCCAGCGGTCGCGTTCCAGTACGGAGTCGAAGATCCGGCACTCCGCCGCCCAGGCGTGCCGGACGCCGTCCGGATCGAGCCCGAGCTCCGCGCGGCGGCGGCGGAACGCGGTGACCGCCGCGGCGACCTGACCGGGCTCGCCCGTCCACTGGACGTGGGCGCACTCCCGCACGGTGGCGTCGGCGGGCAGCAGCGCACCGCGTCCGCCGTCCCCGGCCGGGGCGCGCAGTGCGAGGGGGAGGGGCCGCTGCCGCGGGGTGGGTACGCAGTGCGCCGACGCCAGGCGGATGTGCTCCCCGGTGAAGGTGACGGGCTGTCCGCTCCACAGCGCGCGCAGGGCCTGGGCCGTCTCCCCGAGAGCCCGGTGGGCCGCGGCCTCTTCCTCGTCGGGCTCCGGTCCCGTGGGCACCGTATGCCCCGTCGAGCGATGCTCCGGGAGGTACTCGCGGGCGGAGAAGCCGAGGGTGAGGCGGCCGTCGCAGACGATGTCCAGGGCCGCCGCCTGTTTGGCGATCAGCGCGGCGTTGCGGAACGGCGGGGCCGAGGAGAGCAGCCCCAGATCCAGCCCGGGCACCGCGCCCGCGAGAGCCGCGAGCGTCGTCCAGCCCTCCCAGACCGGCTCGGGCTCGCGCCGGGGCAGCGTGTCCGTGCGGTCCAGCAGCCAGAGGCCGCCGCGGCCGTGCCGGCGGACGGTGCGGGCGGTCTCCAGGAGGAGGTGCCAGCCCTCGTGGTCCGCCGTCCCGGCCAGTTCGAGGTTGGTGCCCTGCGGGGCGACGACGCTCCAGCGCGGGGGCGCGGGTGTCATGCGCGGCCGCCGCTGCGGACCAGCGCGAGCAGGCTCTGCGGCTTGTCGAGCAGGAAGTCGGGCCGCTCGGCGCTCAGTTGGCCGACCGCGCCCTCGCCCCAGGTCGCCCCCACGGTGGCGGTCCCCGCGGCGCGGCCGCTGCGGATGTCGATCACCGCGTCACCGACCATGACCGCGTCCTCGGGCGCCGAGTCCAGCCGGCGCAGCGCCTCGCGCACGATGTCGGGGTGCGGCTTGGGCCTCGGCACCTCGTCGCTGCCCACCACCTCGTCCAGCAGGGGCAGCAGCCCGACGACCTCCAGCACGGCGCGGGCCCGGGAGCCGGACTTGCCGGTGGCGATCGCCGTGCCGACACCGTCCGCCCGCAGGTCCGCCAGCAGCTGCGGCACATCCGGATACACCTCGACCCGGTCCATCATCCGGTGACTCTCCCGGACGAACGGCTCCTCCATCTCGCCGGGCAGGCCCATCAGCCGCATGATGTCCGGGAAATAGCGGCCCTGGTGCGTGCGGTACTCCTCGAAGGGCGGCTCACCCGCCCCCACCACTTCGCGGTAGGCCAGGGCGAACGCCTCGCGCATCACCGCGAAGCTGTCGATGAGGACCCCGTCGAGATCGAAGACGACCGTGGTGAACCGGGAGGGGCCAGGAGCGGGGGGCGTGGGGGGCGCGTCCTTCGCGGCCTGCGGGACGGGCGGGGGGTTCAGGGGCATGGCAGGAGCTCCGTGGGTAGGGACGCCGGGGCCCAGACCCCGGCGTGGCTGACGACTTTCGTGAAGCGGCCCGCGAGCCGGTGGTAGATGGCCCCCGGCGAGCTGTGCGGCGGGTGGGCCGCCGCGTCCAGCCCGCCCCAGGCGGCCATGGCCCGCAGCAGCAGCGGATCGGCCGGCACCCAGCGGCCGCCCACCAGGAACTCGGCCCAGCAGTGCGGTGTGGAGTACGGCTTGGCCACCAGCAGGCCGAAGGAGAACCGCACGTCGAGCCCGCGCCGCCGGCCCTCCGCCACCAGCCAGGCCGCCGCGCCGCCGCAGTCGGCCATGCGCGTGCTCCACAGGAACTCCGGGTCCCAGCGGATCGCTTCGGGCAGCAGGAAGAAGCCGACCGGCTCCAGGGTGCGCAGCAGGTCGAGGACGGCCGGGGGGAAGTCCGGCCAGTGGTCGCGCGACCGTACGTACAGCCGCGCCAGCGTGGTCTCCTGCGGTGAGGCGGCCTCCACCGGGCGGCGGGCGCCGGGCAGCAGCACTCCGTAGCGGCACGGGCCCGCGTGGCCGGGCACCGGGCAGGAGGCCGTGACGTCGACGCGACAGCGCGTCCCTGCCGCGGCCGACGCGGTCCGCAGGGAACCGGCCCACGAGCGGACGGCGCGGCGCTGCACCGAGGCCAGGCCCAGGTGCAGGGCCGCGTTGCCCAGGTCGTAGCCGTCGAAGAGGCGTGCCGCTCCGGTACCCACGAAGGGCACACCCGCCTCGCACAGCGCGGCGAGCAGCTCCGGTCCGATGCGGTTCAGCCGGCGCGCGCTCTGCTCGTCGACGGTGAAGCGGCGGTGCTCGTCGGGCACGAGCAGCAGCCGTGTCACGAGTGCCTGGAGCTCCTGGGTGGAGGGGGGCCGGGCCGGCATGTAGACGCTGATCTCCTCAGTCCTTTCGCCGGGGCGGGACAGCCGGTGCGGCCGCCGGTGGGGTGCCGCGTCAGTCGATGTAGCCGAGGGCCTGGAGGCGGGCCGCCACCTGCTGCTCGTCGCTCGCGGTGTACGCGGGCTCCTGCGGGCGCGGCGCGTAGGGCGTGAAGGGGCGCAGCGCCGGGGCCACCTCGTGGGCGAAGAGCTCCATGGACTCGATCCGGTGCCGGTCCGCCAGCTCGCCGAAGGCGAACTCGCCCAGCAGCGTGTCGAAATGGCCCTCCAGGGACGCGGCCCTGATCCGGTCGGCAACGGTCGACGGCGAGCCGACGAAGACCAGGTTGTTCTCCAGCAGGAACCGGAGGTCGCCGGAGCCCGCCAGGATGTCCGCCGTGCTGAGCCTGCTCGCCGGGGCGTGCTGATCGCGTGAGCGGGACACCTGGCCGTACCGCAGCGTCTTGGTGAACGTCCCGGTGATGTGCGCGGCCGCCCGCTCCTCCGCCTCGGCGTCCGTCCGGGCCACGTGGACCAGCGTCCAGTAGCCGATGCGCGGGTCCGTCGCGTGGCCGTGGCCGCGCCACCAGTCGAGGTAGTGCCGGTAGACCAGCGCCATGGACGCGCGCGGCACGATCATCGTGGAGCTGGTGTGGGCACCGGCCTCGCTGAGGTGGCGCAGGGTGTTGCGGTTGGTGGTGGGCACCCACACGGGCGGGTGCGGGCGCTGCACCGGCGGGAAGGACAGGGTGATGTCGCGCAGTCGGTGCGCGGGTCCGTCGAAGTCGAAGGCGCCCGGCGTGGTGTACGCGGTGTGCAACAGCTCCAGGGCCTCCCGGGTCAGGAGGTGACGGTTGTCGAAATCGGCGTCGAAGGGCAGGAAGGGGTCACGGCTGACGCCCGAGGCGAGCCCCACCTCCAGGCGCCCGCCCAGGAGCTGGTCCAGGGTCGCGACCTCCTCGACCAGGTGCAGCGGGTGGCGCAGCGGCGGCACCCACCCCATCGGCCCGACCCGGATGCGCTCGGTGCGCAGCGCGGCGCCCGTGCAGAAGACCGCGGGCGAGGGCATCCAGCTCTCGTGCGGCGTGCAGTGGTGCTCCACCGAGAACGCGTAGTCGAAGCCGAGCCGGTCGGCGTCCTCGACCTCGCGCCAGAGCTCTTCGTAGCGCTCGCCCGGAGTGATTCCGGGACGGCCCCAGACATGGGAGAAATAGGCGAATTTCATTGGCTTCCCCGGGTGGGCAGGACGCGTGGACAACTGGACGTGCCGGGCGCCGCGTCGCTCTCCGGCGGGCGCAGAGGGGAGGGCGGCTCGACACCGGCGGCCGAGTAGATGTGGTCGATGCAGGAGGCCAGGATGGTCACTTCGGCCATCGAGCCCTCGCCCAGACCCGACACCGGGCCCTGCCCGTCGGCCGAGCCGCCGAGCCGGCGGGCGAGTTCGTCCACCTGCCGCCTGTATTCGACGCCCACGGGCTCGTCGGGCAGCGCGATGGTCTCCTCCACCCCCTGGCGCAGGACCACGAGGCTCGACTCCTGCAGCCGGTGCGGGCTGAAGCCGAAGGTGCCGCGCAGCGTGGCCACTCCCTCGGTGCCCTCCACCGTGATCGTGGTGACGTCCAGCGCCTGGTGGGAGGCCCAGCGCGTCTCCAGGGAGATGCCCACGTCGGTGTCGGTGACGAGGAAGCCGCGGGCGGTGTCCTCCACCGTCTCCCCGGGGCCGGACCGCGCGGTGCCGGAGGAGCGCCGGCTCCAGTCGGCCGTGGCCTCGCCCCGGCTCATCCAGTCCGCGGACATCGTGCTCGCCGCCCGGACCACGCGCGGCCACCCCAGCAGGTGCAGCCCCACGTCCAGCAGGTGCCAGCCCAGGTCCAGCAGCGCGCCGCCCCCGGCGAGCCGGCGGTCGACGAACCATCCGGTGCGCTGCGGGATGCCGGTGGCCCGGATCCAGCTCAGCCCGACACTGCGCACCGTGCCCAGCGAGGGCAGGAGCTCCGCCAGGCGGCAGACGTCGGTGCGGTGCCGGGCGGCGCTCCAGGCGTAGAGGGTGATGTCCCCGATGCTGCCGCCCCGCGCCTGGTGGTCCAGGGCGAGCGCCTGGGCCTCGAAGAGCGTGCGGCACACCGGCTTCTCGACGAACACCGGCACGTCCCGCTCCAGGAGGGCCTTGGCCACGGGGAGATGGAGGTGGTTGGGCAGGGCGATGATGGCCGCGTCCACGCTTCTCGGAGCGAGCTCCTCCGGTCTGCTCAGGACGCGTGTCCGCGCGCCCTCGGGCAGGGCCGACCTGGCGGCCACGGGGTCGTCGTCCACGAGGAAGTCGACCCGGAACGCCGGGTGTTCCGCCAGCAGCGGCAGCCACACCTTGCGCGAGACCCACCCCGCGCCCAGCACTGCCATCCGGAGGGGTTCGCGCGCCGTCGCCGGCGGTGTCACGACCGGTGCCTTTTCCGTGATAGCCATCAGAAGCGGGCACCACCGTCGACGACGAGCGTATTGCCGTTGACGTACGAGGCCGACGGCGACAGCAGGAACGACACCGCCGCCGCGACCTCCTCGGGCTCACCGAGCCGCCCCGCCCCGATGAACTGCAGGACGAGATCGCGCTCGGTCTCCGAGAAGTCCATCACCTCGGCGCGGATCGCCCCGGGCGCGACGACGTTGACGGTGATGCCGTGCTTGCCGACCTCACCCGCCACCGAGGCCGCCCACGGCTGGAGCGCCCCCTTGGTGGCGGCGTACGCGCTGTGGCCGGGCAGCCCGCTGGTCCCGGCCCGGGAGCCGAAGAGCACGATCCGCCCGTACCTGGCGCGCATCATCGGCTTCAGGCACGCCTTGGCGAGGTTGACGGAACCCGCCAGGTTCACCCGCAGCAGCTTCTCCAGGCTCCGGGCGTCCGTGGCCATCGCGAGCCTGCGGGTGCGCAGGCCCGCGGCCGCCACACAGCCGTCCAGCCGCCCGAACCGCTCGACGGCCGCGGCCACCAGCGCGTCGGCGCCCGCGGGCTCGCTCAGGTCCGCCGCGACGGGTACGAGCGTGCCGCCCTGGCCCTCCACCTGCTCCCGCAGTTTGCGGATCGCCTGCTCCCCGCTGTGGTATCCCGCGACGACGGTGGCGCCGAGCGCGGCGAGCTCCAGCGCGCACGCGCCGCCTATCTGCCCGGACGCGCCCGAGACCACGACCACGCGGCCGCTCTGTCCCAGGCGCTCCGCGGCCCGGTCGGTGACGCTGCTCATGAACCGGCCTCCTTGGCGATGATCAGATGACAGGGGGACGCGTCCAGCGGCACGTGGCGTGCGACCTCCGCCCCCTCTTGCAGCAGCCCGGCGACCAGGTCGCCGGTGGTCGGCCACGCGGTCCCGCCGTGCGTGAGCCAGTCCAGGGCCAGTTCGCTCCCCGGCCCGGACGCCGGCAGGAAGACGTCGTCGACCAGCAGCCGCCCGCCCGGCCGCAAGGAGCCGAGCAGGGCGCCGAGAGCGCTGCCCGGACCCGGGCCGTGCACGGCGTTGGCGACCACGCAGAAGTCGGCGTCGCCGACGGGCAGTCGGGGGCCGACGGTCACCCTGCCCTCCTCGACCGCCGCGGTGATGGCAGGGGAGAGCGGCCCGCTGAGCCGGCCGACGGTGACCAGATGGCCGGTCGCCCCGGGGTCCGAGGCGAGCAGGCGCTCCAGATAGCGGCCAGGACCCGCGGTCACCTCCACCGTCCGCGCCCCCGGTCCCGGCCGCAGGAGCCGCAGACCGAGCGCGGCCCTGGCCCGTGCGCCGGGGCCGTCCATCGCGCCCTGGTACAGGGCGACGAGCGGATCGAGGCTCTCCGGCGGCCTCTCGTCGAAGGGGCGCCGCGCCGTCCCGTTCCGGGCGACCGCGGCGAGCTCCTCACGGGAGACCGGCCCACGGGAGAGGTGCTCCTCCAGTGCCACGAACGCGGCCACCTCCCCGGCCCGGACCCGGGCTCCGGGCGCCTCCGCCTCAGTGGTCAGCACCCCCAGAGCGGTGGCCGTGCGCAACAGCCACTCCAGGGCATCGGCGTCACACCCCAGCTCCCCGGCGAGGAGAGCCGTGTCGGCGCCCCGGGCGAGCGGTTCCAGCGCGCCCAAGTCGTGCAGGGCGAAGAGCACTTCGGAGGTCTTGTACGCGCGGGCGGCCTCGGCCGCGCTCCGGGTGAGGCGGTAGACGGACGCCGCCCGCACCTTGCCCGCGGCATTGACCGGCAGGCTCTCCCGCAGGACGAACTCGTCGGGCACCTTGTGCGGCGCCAGCTCCCGGCGGGCGTGCTCGCGCAGCGCCTCAAGGGCCAGCCCCGGCGCCGCCGAGACCTCCGCGACGATCCCGTCCTCGCCCTGGTGCCGTCCCCGCCGGGCGCCGACCCGCACGTTCACCACGTCCGGGTGCCCGCGCAGCACCTCCTCGATCTCCAGCGGGGAGACCCAGCGCCCGCCCCGGCGGATCGCCCGGTCCTCACGCCCCAGGATGCGCAGGCCCCCGGGCACGGCCACGGCGAGGTCGCCCATGGCGTACGGCTGTCCGTCCACCCGTACGCTCAGCAGCCCCGGGGTGCCGGGGGGCGCCACCGCGCCGTCCCGGCCGGTCAGTTCGCACTCCACCCCCGGCAGGGGGGCGCCGGCGCACAGGGGCTCCAGCCCCGCCGGTCCGGCGAGCACGGCGCCCGTCTCCGTGGATCCGTAGTTCCGGGCGAGGCCGGTCCCGAACGCCTCGGTGAACGCGCGGTCCAGCTGCTCGTCCACCGGCCCCGCGCCCACCATGGCCAGCCGGAGGGCGGGCGCCGCGGGCACCCCCGGCGGCCGTCCGGCCGCGGCTCCCCGCAGCCGACGGGTCGCCAGCAGCCGGGCCACACTGGGCACCAGGGCCACCACCGTCGCACCACTTGAGAGCTCCGCGGCGATACGGCCCAGGGCGGCCGGCGGTACGGGGCGCAGCGCGGCCCCCGTCAGCAGTCCGCCGAACAGCCAGCCCAGCGCGTAGGCGTGGGACAGCGGCACCGGCAGCAGCAGGGTGTCCTCTCCCGTGAGACCGACCCCGTCGCGGTAGCGGCGGCCCTCCGCGAGCAGGCTCTCCTCGCTGCGGGCGACGAGCTTGCTCGCACCGGTCGACCCCGAGGTCGGGAGCAGGACGGCGGGCCGGGCCCTGGAGTGTTCCCCGGGCGGGCCGGTCAAGGCCGGCGGGAGGCCGTCGTCGGTCCCGGGGACGATAAGGGACCTGCCGCCCCCGGCCGCCCGCAGCAGCCGCGCGGTCTCGGCGTCCGGTGTGTCGGGTTCGAGCAGCAGGGGTCTGGCGCCGGACGCCAGCAGTGCGAGGAAGGCGACGACCCACTGCGGGCTGTTGGGCGCGCGCAGGGCCACGGCCTCGCCCTCGACCGCCTCGGCCTTGAGTGCCGCCGCGGCCGTACGCACCCGCTCCAGCAGGGCGTTCGCGTCCATTCCGGGCAGCGGTGTCCGGCCGGACGGCAGCCGCTCCACCGCGCCCAGCAGGGTGTCCGCCTCGTGACCGGTCGCCTGCTCAGTCATGGCCGCCCTGGAGGTAGTCGGCCTTCGCGTCGGCGAGCATCTGCCGGATGCGGGGCGGGGAGTAGGTGGGGGCGGCGCACAGCTCGTCGAGGGTGATCTCGTCCTCGAAGTACATCGAGAGCGTGTCCCAGGGGGTGAAGCACCCGTGGCACGCCTTGAGCCGGGGCTTGGGGGCGAGCAGGGCCTTGTAGAGACCGCTGGTGCCGACCGTGTCCAGCATCTCGCTCCAGTCCTCCTCCAGGGCGTTGCCCATGTCGGAGAACCAGATGTTGGGGCAGGGGGTGACGACTCCGTCGCTGAAGCTGGAGACGACGAGCCGCGGCAGGTGGCAGCGGAAGGTGCGGCGCCCCTCGCGGTAGAAGCTCGTCAGCCGGTCGAAGTAGGGCCGTGGCGGGAGGACCCGCGCGAACTCGTCGTAGCGGTCGACGAGTTCCCGGAGGTGGCCGAACTGCTCGGGCCGCACCTTGAAGTCCTCCGAGTCCGGGCCGCGCACCGGGAAGGGGAAGAACACCGGAGGCCGGGAGAACCCCGACAGCCACTCGGCGAAGGCGCAGACCTCCGTGACGCTCCGGTCGTTGAGCACCGTGTAGATCTCCACCGGCAGCCCCGAGTCCAGGATCCGGGCGATGGCGGCGACGACCTTCCCGTGCAGGCTCTCCGACGGCACGCGGTGGCTGTTGCCGTGGTGGAGGTGGCTGTCGAGGGAGACCTGGAGCACGACGTTGCCCCACGAGCGGAACCGCTCCAGGTGCTCCTCGCGCACCAGGACGCCGTTGGTCTGGATGACCAGCACGTCGTACTTGCGGGCCTCCTGCTCCAGGAAGTCCATGATCCCCCGGACGAGGAAGATCTCGCCCCCGGTCACCTTCAGCAGCGGCAGGCCGAAGCGGTCCCGGATCCGGTCGGCGACCTTGTCCATGCGCTGCCCGAGCCCGCTGTCCTTGGCGTAGCTGTCGCGGCGCGGGGGCTCGAAGATCAGTTGGAGGGAGTGACCCTCCTTGAGGTTGCTCTGTCCGGTGAGGCAGTAGGTGCAACTGAGGTTGCAGGAGTCCTCGTTGATGACCAGGTCGTTGCCGATCAGCGGCAGGCGCCGCCTGGCGCCCGCGTCGGGGGTGGCCGTCGGCGGGTGGGTGCTACGGGACATGAGTGGCCTCTCTCGTGGTGGGGCTGCGCGCGGCGTGGGTCACGGCCCCCTTTCCGCGAGTGCCGGCCGGGTCTCCCCGTGGCCGTCCCGGCCCGCGGGCACCCAGTGGCGGTCGGTGTGGCCCGGCCCGTCGGCCCCGCCGTGCGCGCGGGCGCGGGCGAGCAGGGCCTCGCGCAGGGCGGCGACCCCGCCGAAGTGGGCGCTCGCCTGGCTGGTGTAGTGGCCGGCGGCGGTCAGCCAGCGGTCCACCGCCTCGGACGGCAGCCGCTCCGTGCGCGGCCGCAGGCCCGTGTGATCACGCGCGCGCAGCCGGTAGGGGAAGTCCTCGTAGAAGACGGTGCGGTCGGGGGCCAGGGCCTCCACCGCGCCTCGGACCAGGCGGTGGTCGACGTGCCGGCCCGCCGCCAAGGGGACGTGGACGCTCGCCGCCCCCGCGCACAGAGGCCGCAGAGCCGCCCGGACCTCGTCCAGCAGGGGCAGATCGGCCGGGTGCCAGGGGCCGAACAGTCGGCGTGGGGAGGCGTAGCGAAAGGTGCCCGAGGCCGTGCGCAGTGCCGCGTCGGTGAAGTCCAGCGGCACGTGGCGCACGCCCAGTTCGGCGCACGCCGCCCGGTCCTCGGCCCGGCGCACCGCGGGATCGGCGGCGGCGCGCCACGACCCGGCGGCCCCGGCCGCGGACCCGGCGAAGACCGTGACGACGGTCGGCCGCAGCCCCTCGGCGGCCCAGCACGCCAGGCGCCCGCCCAGGGACCACACGGCGTCGTCCGCGTGCGGGGAGAGCACCACGGGCCCGTACGGCACGGTGGCCGGTATGCCGCTCACCGCGCGGCGTCCCGTGCCGGCGCGACCTCTTCGGCCAGGACGGCGCGTACGTACCCCTCGGGCGTGCCGTCCGGCCCGAGCAGGGCCTCCAACGCGCGTACCGACGGGTGCGGGTGGGCGGCGGAGAAGTGCGTCAGGTTGCGGTGGTGCTGCTCCCAGCGGCCGGGGCGGGCGTGGCTGAGGTGTACGCCGAGGGCGTCGGGTGCGAGGGCCCTGCGGAGCCCGGCGGCGTACAGGCGGAACCCGAACTCCAAGTCCTCGCACCCCCAGGTGAGCCCGAACTCCTCGTCGAATCCGCCGGTGCGCTCCCATACGGCCCGGTCGACGGCGACGTTCGCGCCGACGAAGCCGAGCCAGGGGGCGACGTCCGGCAGGGAGCCGCCGTCCATGGCCTCCACGGCCCGCTCCAGGGCGTTGGCGACGAGCCGCCGGTGCGGCGGGCGCCGCTCCGGGGTGGCGGCCGGGGGAGCGGGTTCGAGGCCGGCGCGGGCGTGCCGGACCTCGGCGGGAGCGGCTCCCCCGACCGCGGTGAGGAACCTTGCCGCGGTGGGGAGTTCGCGCAGCCGGCCGTGGATGAAGGCGCCAGGGTCCGCGGCCCCGGCGTGTGCCGCGAGGAACCCGGGCCCCACCAGCACGTCGTCGTCGAGGAAGACCAGCCGGGGCGCGAGGGCCGCGGCCGCCCCGGCGTTCCGGGCGGCGGCCCGCCCTCGCCGGGGCCCCCGCACCACGCGCAGCGGGAGCGGACCGCCCATCTCCCGCGTCACGGCGGACAGGTGGTCACCCGCGTCGCCCCCGTCGTTGTCGTCGACGACGACCACCTCGAAGGGCGGTGTCCCCGGGCCGGACCCGGTCAGGCACGCGAGGGTCGCGCGCAGGCGTGCTGCGGGACCCCGGCTGGGGACGACGACGCTCAGCCGGGGTTCGGTGCTGTCGTTGGGGGACCGCATCGGGTCAGAGCGCGCCGACGAGGCCGGAGAAGACCTCCGCCAGCCGGTCCAGCGTCGGCGCGTCGGCGAGCAGGACGCGGTGGTGCAGCCATAGGCAGTCGCTGCCGATCTCCTCCGCCACGGGACAGTTCTTGGCCAGTTCCTCGGCGTCCGCCGGCACCGGGCCGCGCGCGAAACCCTCGGTGCGGTAGACCGGGGGGAAGCCGACGAACGCGGGCACCCCCCGCTCGACCAGCGCGTCGACCAGGGCGAGGCGGCGCACGGCGGAGATGCCGGGCAGCCGGACCATGGCCATGTAGTGGGAATGGAGGTCGCCGCGCTCGTCGCGCCCCTGGGGCACCACGCCGTCGATGGTGGCCAGCGCCGTACGCAGCCGCGCCCAGCGCTCCTCACGGATGCGCAATTGGTCGTTCAGGCGCTTCAGTTGAGCACGCAGGACGCTCGCGGAGAACTCGTTCATGCGGTAGTTGGAGCCCTGTGTCAGGTGGCGGTAGACACGGTCCCCGGGTGGCCGGCCGCAGCAGTGCTGGAGGAACGCCTCGTGGTAGGAGTCGTCGTCGGGCAGCAGCAGGGCGCCGCCCTCGCCGGCGGTCATCAGCTTGCCGTTCTGGAAGCTGAAGGCGGCGAGCGAGCCGAGCTCTCCGACCCGCCGGCCCTGCCACTGCGCGCCATGGGCGTGCGCCGCGTCCTGGAGGACCGGTACGCCCGCGGCGAGGGAGAGCTTCTCCAGGGCGTCCATGTCGGCGAACTGGCCCGCCATGTGGACCGGCATGATCGCTTTGGTCCGCGGCGTCACCAGCGCCGCCGCGGCGTCGACGTCGAGGCAGTAGGTGTCGGGCCGTACGTCCGCCGGCACCGGCACCGCGCCCACGCGCTGCACCGCCAGTGACGACGAGATGAAGGTGAATGCCGGGACGACGACCTCGTCGCCGGGGCCGATCCCCATGACTCCCAGGGCGAGTTCCAGGGCGTGGGTGCCGTTCGTCGTGGCGATCGCGTGCGGGGCGCCGTGATGGCCGGCGAATTCCCGCTCGAAGAGGTCGACCTCCTGCCCCGCGTCGCGCCACCACCCCTTCTGGTCCAGGGCCCGGAGAAGACCGGCGCGCTCCTCCGCGCCGTGTTGCGGCCATGAGGGAAAGGACAGGACGTCATCACGTGTCATTGAGCAGCCTTTCGGTCCTGCGGGTGCGGCATGGTCGGCTTCAGGCGCTGTACGGCAGGCGGGTGGGTGTCGAGGCCGTTGCCTTCGGGGGCCGCGGTGCACGGCTCGTTTCCGTTGTGTTCACGCTGCACCGAGGCGATGCGGGACCCGGCGGGAAACGCCGTTCCTCGGGGGCGAAGGGAAATTGGCCCGCGGCGTGCGGGTGGCCGGAGCGGGCATGTGATCCGGCCCCCGGTCGTGGGCCGGATCACATGCCAAGCACGAGCCTCCATAGGGCAGTTGCCGGAGTCAACACCCTTGCCGGGAAGGCCTGCCCCGGCGGCCGGTCGGCGGTGGATTCTCGTCAGCAGGGTGGTTGAGCTGTGAAACTGTCTTTTCCCGGAGGGAATTGATCCAGTTCACGGACTGCCCGGCAGACCTGTAGGCGACGTTATCCGACGCCGAAGTGGCTCAAACCGCATGCCTGGAGGGAGTGGGAAGCGTCGCGTATGGTGGGCCCGACACCGTCCTGGTATGCGCTGTGCGCATGGTTCATTGAGTCGAATCCCACTCCGGACCTCGGATCCGGGCGCCATACGACCACCGTTGTGCGGTCTGTGGACGCACCGGTGAGGGGCTGTTACAGTCCTCGGATCATCGATGATCGGCAGTTTCTGCCTGCAATCATGATGAGTTTTCAGAGCTGGAGGCAATTTCGTGCCACCCTCTCCCCGCGCCCTCGTCATCGGAATCGACGGAGGCACATTCGATACGGTCGACCCGCTGATCGAGTGCGGTCTGCTGCCCCATATGGCGAAGCTGCTGCGCGAGAGCGCCAGCGCCGCCACGGACTGCACCTGGCCCGCCCACACGGCGCCGGGGTGGAGCACGTTCGTCTCCGCCAGCGACCCCGGCGGACACGGGATCTATCAGTTCTACGACACCCAGGACCCGGCCTACGGGGCCCGCGTCACACGCTCCGGTGATCTGGGCCGGTCCAGCGCCTGGGACTGGCTGGCCGCGCAGGAGTACTCGCTGGGCCTCGTCAACATCCCCATGTCGCACCCGCCTGCCGACCTGCCCGGCTATCAGGTCACCTGGCCGCTGGAGCGCACCCTCAAGCACTGCCGTCCGGATTCCCTGCTGCGTGAACTGGCCGCCGCCAAGGCCCACTTCCAGTCGGACCTCGCGACCATGTTCCGGGGCGACATGGCCTATCTGGAGGAAGCCGAGCGCAATGTGGCGGCGCGGGTCCGCTCCGTACGGCATCTGATGACCACCCGGCCCACCGATGTCGTGATGGTCGTGCTCACCGAGGCCGACCGGGTCGGACACCACTACTGGCACTACGGCGACCCCGACCACCCCGGCCACCGGGCAGCCCCGGAAGGCAGCGGCTGGGACGTCGCCATGCCCCGGATCTACCGGGCCATCGACCAGGCGGTCGGCGAACTCCTGGAGCTGGTCGACGAGGACACCTCCGTCGTGCTCGTCTCCGACCACGGCCTGGGCACCGGGCGGTACGGCCTGTCGGTGCACACGCTCCTGGAGGAGGCCGGACTGCTGGCCACCGCGCCGGGGGAGGAACCGCAGGAGGCGGCGGCGAGCTGGTTCGCGGGCGACGGGCGCCACGTCGACTTCCGCCGCACCAGCGTCTACATGCCCGTTCCCGGCAGCTACGGCCTCAACGTCAACGTGCGCGGACGCCAGCGGCGCGGCACCGTCGCCCCCCGCGACCGCGCACGGGTCATGGACGAGGTCGCGGGCCTGCTCTCCGGGCTGACCGGCCCCGACGGACAGAAGGTCTTCCGGGCCGTCCGCCCGCGCGAAGAGGCGTACCCCGGGCCGCACACGGGCCGGGCACCCGACCTCCTCCTCGTCCCGCAGGACGAGACCGTGCTCCCCGTCCCCGACCTCGGCGGCGAGGTGTGGCGGCCGAGCGCGCAGACCGGCCTGCACCGCTACCGCGGCATGTGGGCACACCGCTCGCCCCGCGTCCGTCCCGGCCGCCTGTCCGGCACCGTCGCGCTCACCGACACCCTGCCCACCCTGCTCACCGACCTCGGGGCCGCGTGGCCGGAGGACGTCCACGGCCGCCCCGTGACCGCCGTCCTCGACGACGGCGTACGGATCCCGCCCGCCGACCCCCGGGTCGAGGCCACCGGCACCCCGGCCGCCACGAGCCCGGCCGCCGTCGCGGCCGCCGGCGGCGAGGACGCGTACACCAGCGACCGCCTGCGCGAAATGGGCTACCTGTAACCACCGCCGGGCCGTACCGGCGCTTGTCCCCACCGGAGTCCCGCCGCTCGCGGCGGCGTGGAGGAGAGAGGTTTTTCTGCCATGGAGACCCTGACCACCGACAAGATCAAGGACCGGCTGCGCAAGGTGCTCGTCGATTCCCTCGAACTGTCCCTGGAGCCCTCGGCCGTACCCGACGAGGGGCTCGTGGAGAAGCTGGGCCTGGACTCGATCAACACCATCGAGTTCCTCATCTGGGTCGAGAGCGAATTCGGCATAGAGATCGCCGACGAGGACCTGTCGATCAAGCTCATCGACAGCCTCGACCTCCTCGCCGGCTATGTGTCCGAGCGCATGAACGGCGTCACCGCACCGGCGGAGTGACGGCCGTGCGCGCCTTTGCCTCCGGGCCCACTCCCCGCAGCGGAAGGACGTGAGCGCGATGGACCGGCACGCCCTGGTGATCGGGCTCGACGGCATGCCGAGGACCCTGCTGACCCGCCTGGCCGACGACGGGACCATGCCGCACACCGCGGCGCTGCTCGCCGAGGGTCACTGCGCCGAACTGCTGGCACCCGTACCGGAGATCAGCTCCACCTCCTGGGCCACCTTCCTCACCGGCACCAACCCGGGCCGGCACGGCATCTACGGCTTCACCGACCTCGCCCCCGGCGACGGCTACCGCATCCGCTTCCCCGGCGTCGAGCAGCTGCGCGAACCCCCGCTGTGGGAACTCGCCTCCCGCGCCGGCCGCAGAACCCTGTGCCTGAACGTGCCGGGCACCTATCCCGCCCCCGCCATCGACGGCGTGCTGGTCTCCGGCTTCGTCGCCCCCGAACTGGAGCGCGCCGTCAGCCCGCCACGGCTGCTGCCCCTGCTGCGCGGCCTCGACTACGAACTCGACGTCGAGGTCGGCGACGTCGCCGCCGACCCGGCGGCCTTCCTCGGACGCGCCGTCCGGGCCCTGCGCGCCCGCACCCGGGCGATGGAACACCTCCTGCGGCAGGAGACCTGGGACCTCGCGGTCGCCGTGCTCACCGAGACCGACCGCGTCCACCACTTCCTGTGGCGCGCCGTCGCCGACCCCGCCGACCCCCTGCACGGGGACGTCCTCGGCTTCTACCGCCTCGTGGACGACTGCGTGGCCACCCTGGTGCGCACCCTCCCGCCGGACGGTGAACTCTTCCTGATGAGCGACCACGGCTTCGGCCCCGCCGCCTGTCAGGTCTATCTCAACGCGTGGCTCAGGGAGTCCGGCTGGCTGGCCGGGCTCGACGTCTGTCCGGACCTCACCGCGGTCGACGCGCGCAGCACCGCCTTCGCGCTCGACCCCGCCCGCGTCTACCTCAACCGCAAGAGCCGCTTCCCCGGCGGCGGCCTGACCGACACGGAGGCGGACGACGCCGCCCATGAGATCGCGCGCGAGCTGGCAGCCCTGCGCTGCGACGGCACCCGGCTCGGCCCCGACGTCGACGGGCCGCTCCTCGTGCGCGACCTCTACCGCGCCCCGGAGGTCTACCACGGCCCGCTCCTGGGCAACGCCCCCGACCTGGTGGCCGTGCCCGCCCCCGGCGTGCAGCTGCGCGGCGGCTGGGGCGGCACGGACACCGTGCGCGACGACATCCTCACCGGCACCCACACCCGCGACGACGCGGTCTTCTACCGGCGCGGCGCGCCCGCGCCCGCCCCCGGCGCGGACGGCGGCCCGCTCGACATGACCGACGTGGCCCCGACCGTCCTCGCCTCCCTGGGCATCCACCCCGGCGGGCTCGACGGCGCGGCCGTGCTCGGCACGGCGGGACCCGCGTCCGCCCGCGGCCGCACGGACCCCCCTCTCGACATCAGGGAGCTCTGATGAAGCACGACCTCGGTCTGGCACCATCGGCACCCAAACCGGGAACACTCGACCTGGCCCTGGATCCGCGCATCACCGATCCCGCGTCCTTCCGGGTGAGTTTCCTGATCCTCCTCGACGGCGACCTCGTGATGTCCCCCGAACACCTCGGCGTCGCCTACATGGCCAGCGTGCTGCGCCACACCGGCTTCACCGCGGAGATCCGGGAGGTGGAGCACGGCGACGACGAGGCGGCCGCCACCGTCGAGGCGCTCAAGGAATACCGGCCCGACCTCGTCTGCTTCACCCTGATGAGCCTGAACCTGGGCAGCTGCCTGACCCTGTGCCGGCTGCTGCGGGAGGAGCTGCCGGGGACGACGATCGCCTGCGGCGGCCCCGCCGGCACCTTCGCGGGCCTGGACGTCCTGCGGAACAACCCCTGGACCGACGTCGTCGCCGTGGGGGAGGGCGAGCCCACCATCCTCGACCTCGTCCAACGGCTCTGCCTCAAGGAGCCGTTGTCCGCCTGCAAGGGCATCTGCTACCGCGACGAGGACGGCACCCCGCGCCAGAACCCTGCCCGCCCCCTGATCCACAATCTGGAGGACCTCCCCTTCCCCGCCCGGGACCAGCTCAGCCAGCACGGCGACAAGCTGGAGTACGTCCGGGTGAGCACCAGCCGGGGCTGCGTCGCCAACTGCGCCTTCTGCTCCGCCCCGCACCTGAAGAACCGCGTCCAGGCGGGCAAGGCGTGGCGCGGCCGCGGACCGGAACAGATCGTGGACGAGGTCGCCGAGATCGTCGCGCGCCACCAGTTCCGGACCTTCGACTTCGTCGACTCCACCTTCGAGGACCCCGACGGCGGCCGCGTGGGCAAGAAACGGGTCTCGGCGATCGCCAACGGCATCCTGGAGCGCGGCCTCGACATCTACTACAACGTCTGCATGCGGGCCGAGAACTGGCGCGACACCCCCGAGGACCACGCCGTGCTCGACCTGCTGGTCGCCTCGGGCCTGGAGAAGGTCAACGTCGGCATCGAATCCGGCACCGCGGAGGAACTGCTGCTCTGGGAGAAGCGCGCCACCGTCGAGGACAACGTCACCATCATCAGGATGCTGCGGGAACACGGCATCTATCTCGCCATGGGATTCATTCCCTTCCACCCGTACGCGACCCTGGAGACGATCGTCACCAACGCTGCCTTCCTGCGCGACAATTCCGGGCACAACCTCCGGCGCATGACCGAACGCCTGGAGATCTACCCCGGAACCACCATCGTGAGCCGCATGCGGGCCGACGGACTCCTCGGCGAGACCTATCTCGAAGGGCTCGACCCGTACGGCTACGACTTCAAGGACCCCCGGGTCGGACGGCTCGCCAAGCATTTCGCCCAGCTGTACAACAACGACGACTACCACCGGCACGGCGTCATCACCGAGCAGTCCTCCGTCTTCGCCTTCGAGACCTACAACGTCGTTCTCCAGACCTTCATCTCCCGGCTGCACCGCCGGTTCACCGCCCTGCCGGGGGTGGACGAGGTGATGGAGAACTTCAAGGCCCGGGTGCACGAGATCCGCCAGGAGATGGGCCGGCACAATCACGGCTTCTTCATGTCCAATGTCGAGGCGGTCATGAACGACTCCCTCGACCCGGAGAAGCAGGGCCGGCAGGTGGTGGACGTCGAGCACTTCTTCCGCGACCGCCTCGACCTGCTCCGCAGCGAACAGCTGCGCGTCGGCAAGGCCCTCACCCGGCTCGGCGCCCGGGTGGCGGAGGTCAGCTCGACCATCCCCAAGGAGCGCCCCGGCGGACTGCCGCGCCAGTACACGGGAGAGGGCAGCGGTGCCACGTGGTGAGACGGAAACCGCCGCGGCGAGAGTGGCGGTCTGCACGCTGAGCAGCAGGGAACTGGCCGACCCCCTGGCCCGGTTGCCCGGCGTGGCCGTCGCCGGCACGCTGATGACCGCCAACCTGGGCATCGAGCAGGTGGTCAAGGCCCTGCGGCACGACCGCACGGTCCGCGGCCTGCTCGTGTGCGGCCGCGACTCGCCCCGCTTCCTCGCCGGCCAGAGCCTGGTCGCCCTCTTCCAGCACGGCCTCCGCCCCGAGGACGGGCACATCCGGGGAGCCATCGGCTACCTCCCCGTCCTGAGGTCCGTGACTGAGCCGGAGATCGAGGAGGTACGCGCCCGCGTCGAGCTGGTCGACGCCCGCGGCGAGCGCGACGTGGAGACACTGCGCACCGAGGTCGCGGCGCTCCTCGCACGGGTACGGCGCACACCGGCCCGCCTCTCCCGCGACCGCGGTACGGGTCAACCACCCTTCACCGAGCCCGGCTTCGGCCGTCTGCACCCGGTGGGCCGCCGCCGCTCCCTGGACGCGGGCATCGGCGGATTCGTCCTGATCGGCCTCGACCGCGAGCACCGGCGGATCCTGTTGCGGCACTACACCTCCGATGTGATGCCCTGTCATGAGATGTGGGGCACCCGTGGGGAGTCGATGCTGCTCGGGCTGCTGGAGGCCGGGGTCGTCGAGGACCCCGCCCACGCCGGATACCTCGGCGCCGAACTGGCCAAGGCCGAGACGGCGCTGCGGCTCGGCCTGCACTACGAACAGGACCTGCCCCTGCGCCCGCCCGGCAGGCCGCCCGCCCGCCTGCGGCACCGGACCCCGAAGGAGCGAACGACCATGGCGCAAGCGCCCGCGCTGGAGGACTTCCTGCGTCTCGTGACGAGGACGCTGGGGGCCGAGGACACCGTCCTGGACCCCCACACGCCGCTCGGTGAACAGGTGGCGGTGGACTCCGCCCGGCTCATCGAACTCACCGTCGTCCTGGAGGAGGAGCTCGGCGCCGACCTCCCCGACGACGCCGACCTGGCCAGGGCCACCCCCGCGGAACTCCACAAAGCACTCGTGGGCTGAGAGGAAACCGACATGCGCAGCGTGTTGTTGCTCAACGGACCCAACCTGGGGACGCTCGGCAAGCGGCAGCCGGAGATCTACGGCACGGAGACCCTGGCCGAGATCGAGGCCGCGGTGGCCGAGGAGGTGGGCGCGCGCGGCTGGCGGCTGATCTCCGAACAGCGCAACGGCGAGGGGGAACTGGTCGATGTGCTCCAGAACCACCACGACGCGGTGGGGGCCGTGGTCAACCCCGGCGCCCTGATGATCGCCGGCTGGTCACTGCGTGACGCGCTCGCCGACTTCGCCCCGCCCTGGGTGGAGGTGCACCTGAGCAACGTGTGGGGACGCGAGGCGTTCCGGCACACCTCCGTCACCGCCCCGCTGGCCTCCGGTGTGGTGATGGGGATGGGAGCGCTCGGCTACCGGCTGGCCGCCCGCGCCCTCACCCGGCTGGTCCCCGAGGGCTGACGGTGACCCGGACCGGCGCGTACGCACGCTCAGGCGGGCCACACCCGCAGCTCCTCCTTGATCACCTGGGCGCCGGCCCGGTCGCACGCCCCGGGCAGCGGGCAGGCCGCCGGAAGGATCCGTACGGTCAGAGGCGCCTCGGTCAGGCCGCGCCAGGCGGGGACCACGGCGCGGTGGCGCTCCACCGCCGCCGACGCCAGGATCGTGACCGGACAGGGCAGTTGACAGAAAGACTCCTCCGTCTCCTCGCCCGGTCCGCGGTCGCCGAGCCACAGCAGCACATGAACCGGCGGGCGTGCGGCCCGCTCGGCGGCCCGCAGCGCCGCGCCCGTCCCGGCACCGGCGCAGAACAGCGCCCACGGCCCGCCGTCCCCGGCCGCCTCCGCGATCGCGCCGATGCCGTGGTCCGCCACCAACTCGGGGGCGAGCGCCTCCCGCCAGCCCTCCGCGTCCGGCCCGTCCGTCACGGTGACCAGCCGGACCACCGGCACCACCACGCCCCCGGCATTCCCTTCAGCCGCTCGCGACATCCCCACGTCCTCTCTCCCGCACCGCTCCGACAGCGTCCCCTCTCCCGCCCGGCGCCGCTACGGCAGGCCGTCGGTCATCCCGAGGGAGAAGTAGTTCTCGAACCCCAGCAGCCGGCGCAGCTCGGGCGTCGCGCGGGTGGCGACGTCCTCCCGCAGGCCCGAGAAGAAGTTCTGCTGCTGCCGGACGTAGCCGCGGCAGTAGTAGTTGAGGATGCCGTGCCGCGGCCGGCCGGTGGTGTTGGCGCCCGTCTGGTGCCACAGGCGGCCGTCGAAGACCATCACGCTCCCCGCCGGCGCGCACACGGCGACCGACTCGGTGTTCCCCTCGCCCCGGTCGTAGTCCGGCTGCCGGCCCAGCAGATGGGAGCCGGGCACCAGGCGGGTCGCGCCGTTGTCCTCGGTGAAGTCGTCCAGCATCCACATGCTGTTGGCCACCAGCGGATACGGGGGCCACGGCGGGCGGGCGAAGGTCTGGTCGGCGTGCAGATGCATCCGGGAGCCACCGGGACCCGCGATATTGGCGTGCGTACTGGAGAGCAGGAAGCCGAAGCCCAGGATCTCCTCCATCAGGAGCATGACGGTGGGGTCCTGCACGTTCTGCTCGAATTCCTCGCCCTTGTTCAGCAGGCTGAAGACGCGTTGGTTGCCGCCGTCGTAGAGAAAGGCCGAGCCGTTCTCCCGCTCCTGCTCGGCGACTTCCAGCAGTCGCCCTCTGAGTTTTTCGAAGACCGCGGCCGGCAACGGGCACTCGATCAGGCAGTATCCGGCTTCCACCAGATCCCGGGAGGCTTTCTCGACGTCATTCGTCAAAGTCGCATCCATATGGCGAGGCTAGCAGCCTAAATCTCGCCCGCACCATAGCGCGAAAAACGCCGGTCCATGATTTTTTCACGTATGGGAAGGACGGATTCTCCATGGCACACACACCGCGACGGCCGGACGGCCCCCTCCGCGTCGGGGTCTGGCTGGCCCCCCAGCACACCTCGGTGGCCGAACTGCGGGCCGCCTGGCGCGCGGCCGACTCCCTGGGCGTGGACTCGCTGTGGCTGTGGGACCACTTCTTCCCGCTCACCGGAGACCCCGACGGCAGCCACTTCGAGGCGTGGACCCTGCTGGCGGCCATGGCCGCCGACACCCGCGCCGCCCGCCTGGGCACCCTGGTCTCCAACTACGCCTACCGCAACCCCGACCTCCTGGCGGACATGGCCCGCACGGTCGACCACCTCAGCGACGGCCGGCTGATCCTCGGCATGGGCGCCGGGTGGGTCGAACGCGACCTGAAGGAATACGGATACCCGGCCCCCGGAGCGGGGGAGCGGGTGGCGGGGCTCATCGAGGCGGTGGAGCGCGTCGACCGCAGACTCGGCCGGCTGCGCCCCGGGCCGCTCGGCGAACTCCCCCTGCTCATCGGCGGGGACGGACAGCGGCGCCTGCTGCGCTTCGCCGCCGAACGGGCCGCCATCTGGAACACCATGGCGTGGCGCTTCGCCGAGGGCAACCGCGTGCTGGACGAGTGGTGCGCGCGGGTCGGCCGCGACCCGGCGGAGATCGAACGCAGCGCCTTCGTCACCCGCGACCAGACCGACGAGGAATTGCGCCGCCTGGTGGCGATGGGCGCCCAGCACCTGATCTTCCAGGTCGGGCACCCCTTCCGCTTCGACGGGGTGGAACGGGCCTTGCGGTTCGCCGGGGGCTGGAGCGAGGGGTAGGCGGTGTGCGGTGGATCGTTGCCCGCCTGCGGGCCGTCCGCCGCCTGCGGCGGAGGCGCCCTGCGGGCGGGTCCTCAAGCTCCCGCAGACTCCGTCCGGGGGTGCCCCCACGGGCTGAATTGTGCACCCACATCAGCCGAAGCCAGCCTGTCCGGCGCTTGAGGACACCGCCGCGCAGCGGTGGTGCGGACGACACCACCCGCAGACGACCGACCACAAGACCCCCGGCCCCGCCCCTAGAGCAACACGTCCGCCAGCCGGTCCACTTGGGACAGGGCCGCCGCCGTGGGGTGGAACACGACCTCGTCCACCCCGCCGTCGGCCAGCGCCGAGACCGCCTCGCGGATCCGGCTCGCGGTGTGCGGGGTCTTCGCCACGAACTCCTCCGCCTCCTCGCCCAGCACCGCGAAGTAGTCCCGGACGAACGCCGCCGACTCCTGTGCCACGTCCTCGCCCAGGGTGTAACGCGCCAGCGCCACCACGCGCGGCGCCCCCGCGCGCCCCGCCTCGCCCCAGGCGCGGCGCACCCGCTCGGCGACCGGCACGATCTTCCCCGGCTCCAGGCCGGGCGCCGTCCAGCCGTCGGCCCAGCGCACCACGCGGCGCACCGCCGCCGCGCTGACCCCGCCGACGAGGACCGGCACGCCGGGGCCGCCCGCGCCCGGTCCTGCGCCCCGGCCCAGCAGCTCCAACTGCTCCTCGAACGCCGCGCGCCGGTCGCCGAAGACGCGGCCCGCGGCCTCGAAGTCGTCCTCCCGCACCCCGGGCCCGACCCCCAGCGTGAACCGCCCGCCCGACAGCGAGTCCAGACTCGCGACCGCCTTCGCCAGCACCGGCGCGGTGCGCAGCGGGCCGATCAGGACATTGGTGAGCAGCCCGATCCGGGAGGTCGCCCCGGCCGCCGCCGCCAGCGCCAGCAGCGGGTCGCAGCCCGGATACACCAGGCGCTCGGTGGCCGCGAGCGAGGCGAATCCCCGTTCCTCCGCCCGCCTCGCCCAATCGGTCATCAGGTGCCCGTCCGCGCCGGGCACGGTGTTCGGCAGAGCAATGCTGATCTTCATCGGTCTCCCCGAGGTTTCCCAGGATTTACGGTCGAATGCGACAGGGGATTGCGGCATGCCCGCCGGGATTGCGGCAGGAGTTCACCGCCGGCCCGGCGCGGAGAAATGCGACGGCATTTCCGCGGCCCCCTGTCGGACCGCCGGACCGCCGTGTACGTTTTCGGGAAAGCAATGTCGCACGGTGCGCACAGCGAGAGGAATCCGCGATGCCCGCTGCCGGAAAAGTGGCCGTGATAGGACTCGACTCCGCGACTCCGCAGTACATGTTCGACCGGTTCGCCGAGGACATGCCGGTGTTCACCGCCCTCAGGCGGAAATCCCTGTGGGGTCCGATGCGCAGCATCGACCCGCCCATCACCATGCCCGCCTGGTCCTGCATGATGTCCGGCCGCTCGCCCGGCGAACTCGGCGTCTACGGATTCCGCGACCGTGGCGCCTATGACTACGGACCGCTGAAGTTCGCCACCTCCCACAGCATCCGTGCCCCCCGGATCTGGGACGAGATGACGGCCGCCGGGCGCACCAGCGTGGTCCTGGGCGTCCCCGGCACCTACCCTCCCGCCCCCATCCGCGGCGCCATGGTCTCCTGCTTCCTGGCCCCCTCCACGCAGTCGCGCTACACCTCCCCGCCCGGCCTCGCCGACGAGCTGGAGAAGCTCACCGGCGGCTACGCCCTGGACGTGGAGGACTTCCGCTCCACCGACCTGGAACGCGTCTCGCAGGGTGTCTTCGACATGAGTGAGCAGCGCTTCGAGGTCGCGCGCCATCTGGCGACCACCCAGGAGTGGGACTTCCTGTCCTTCGTGGACATGGGCCCCGACCGCCTCCACCACGGCTTCTGGAAATACTGCGACCCGGACCACCCGCGCCACGAGCCGGGCAACGCCTACGCCGGGCTCTTCCGCGACTACTACCGCGCCCTCGACCGGCACCTCGGCCGCTTCCTGGAGAGCCTCCCCGAGAACACGACCGTCCTCGTGGTCTCCGACCACGGAGCCCAGCCCATGGTGGGCGGACTCTTCGTCAACGAATGGCTGCGCAAGGAGGGTTACCTCGTCCTGGCCGAGGAACCCGCCGGCCCCACCCCCGTCGCCCAGGCCGCCGTCGACTGGAAGCGGACCACCGCCTGGGCCGAAGGCGGCTACTACGGACGGATCTTCCTCAACGTCGAGGGCCGGGAGCCGCACGGCACCATCCCGGCCGCGGAGTACGAGAGCACCCGCGACCTCATCGCCTCCGCCCTGGAGGCGCTGCCCGACGACCAGGGCCGGCCGATGGGCACCCGGGCCCTGCGCCCCGGTGACCTCTACGGCGAGGTCAACGGCATCGCCCCCGACCTCCTGGTCTACGTCGGCAACCTGCGCTGGCGGGCCCTGGCCACCCTCGGCATGGGCAAGGGCCTCTACACGACGGAGAACGACACCGGCCCCGACCACGCCAACCACGGGGACACCGGCATCTTCGCCCTCAGCGCCCCCGGCGTCACCCCCGGCCGCGCGGACGGCCTGTCGCTGTACGACGTGGCCCCCACCCTGCGGGAACTGCTGGGTCTCGCGCCGCGGGGCTCCCGCGGCTCCGTCCTCGGCTGACATCACCCGCCCAGGAGCCCGTAGGGAGTGGGCGGCGCCGACACCCCGCCCGCTCCCGCCCCGCCGCCGTGCACCACGTGCTTCCGGCGGTACGCGTCCAGTTCGTTGGTCAGCCGGTCCCAGACGGCCGAGCGGGGCCCGGCCGCGCCGGGCAGCTCCAGGTCGACCAGCCGGTAGTCGTTGATCCACACCCGGTCCGCGCGCAGCCGCTCGGCCACCGCGCGGGCCCGCGCGGGATCGCCGGACCACACCCCGGCGCTGAGCCGGTAGCGCGAGCCGTTGGCGATGCGCACCGCGTCGTCGTCGGACTCCGCCCGGACGACCGCGAGCACCGGCCCGAAGATCTCCTCCTGCGCGACGGCGTCGTCCGCGCCGACCGACGCCAGCACCGTGGGCAGGAAATACGCCCCGGCGTCCAGCCCGCGCGGGAGTTCGTCCGCCGTCGGGGCCCTGCCGCCGCACACGAGCTCCGCGCCCTGGGAGAGGCCGAGTTCGGTGAAGCGCCTTGCCGTACGCGCCTGGTTGCGCGAGACCAGCGGCCCCAGGTCGGTGGCGGGATCCAGCGGATCGCCGACGCGCAGCCGGCCCACCCGTTCGGCCAGCAGCCGCAGGAAGTCGTCATGGACGTCGGCGTGCACCACCGCTCGCGTACCGGCCATGCACACTTGCCCGTTGTGCAGGAAGGCGCCCCACGCGACGCCGGTGACGGCCCGGTGCAGATCGGCGTCCGCGAGCACGATGTTGGGGGACTTGCCCCCCAGGTCCAGCCGGGCGCTCGTCCCCGCCGAGGCGGCACCCTCGCGTACGGCGGCCCCGGTCTCGTCGGAGCCGGTGAACGCCACCAGGTCGACACCGGGCGAGCGCACCAGCTGCTCCCCGGTGACACCGCCCGGACCCGTGACCACGTTGACCACGCCCGGCGGCAGGCCGCACTCGTGGAGCAGCCCGACCAGTCGCAGCGTGGAGAGCGAGGCGAAGGAGGCCGGTTTGATCACGCAGGTGTTGCCCGCGGCGACGGCGGGGGCGATGCGCCAGGCCGCCAGCAGCAGCGGCAGGTTCCACGGCACGATCGCGGCGACGACCCCCACCGGCCGCCACACGACGTAGGAACCCGCCCCCGGTGCCTCCGGCTGCCGCTCGGGCAGGCGCTCCGCCCACCAGGCGCTCCACTCGAAGGCGGCCGCGGCCCCCGGCACATCGGCCCCGAGGGCCTTGCGCAGCGTCGAGCCGTTGTCGCGGGCCTCCAACCCGGCCAGGGAACCGGCCTCTTCGCGCAGCCGCTGTGCCGCCCGGCGCAGCAGGCCCGCCCGCTCGCCCGGCGACATCCGCGGCCACGGACCCTCGTCGAAGGCCCGCCGCGCGGCGGCCACCGCCCGGCGGACGTCCTCCGGGCCGCCGCTGGGCAGGTCGGCCAGATGCCGCCGCGTGGCCGGCTCGAAGGTGCGCAGGACGGCACCGTCGTGGGCCTGCACGGCCTGCCCGTCGATGTACATCGGGAACCGCTCGACCGCTGTGTCCACCCGGTCCATCGTCTTCACCGTCTCCTTCTGCTGACCCGTGGGGATGCGCCCGGCCGGGCCCGCTCGCCACCGCGGCCGTCGGCGGGGCACCCGCCCCGGCGCGACCGCGCGCGATCAGGCCGGCAGCGGCGGGATGTTGGTGTTGAACCGGAAGACGTTGCCCGGGTCGTACCGCGACTTCAGGGCCTGGAGCCGCGCGTAGTTCTCCGGCGTGTAGGCGCTGCGGGTCGTCTCCCTGGAGGTGTTGTGACCCGCGAGGAAGTTCAGGCACACCCCCGGGGTGGTCCACGGCCGCATGGTGTCGACGAACTCCTGCTGCGCCGCGTCGACGGCCGCCAGGGTGTCCGGGTCGGCCGGCGAGGCCACGTACGCGTTGAACACCGCCTCCGGGAAGTGGCCCACCGCGCTCGGATGCCGCGGCGGCCGGGAGAGGGCGCCGCCCAGATGCCGCAGCTCCACCCCGAACACCGCGCCCGTCCCCGGACCCGCGAGCCTGAGGATCTCGTCGACGGCCACCTCGTCCAGCCGCCCGAACATGAACGTCCTGCTGTGACTCGACACCGGGGTCGGCGGGTCGTTGTGGATGATCCCGGCCCGCGTGTACGGGAGCGTGCCGACCGTGTCCATGAGCACCGTGCCGGCGGCCCGGAGCTCGGCGAAACAGCGCTCCCCTTCCTCGGCGTCCCCCAGGAAGGCCAGCCGGATGTGGGTGACGAACCGGCCGCGCAGCGGGCCGGGCACGCCCTCCGCGTCGGGGTACGCGGCCAGGAACACCGACGAGGCCATGTCCTCGGACATCCGGGCCGCCCACCGGAGATAGGCGTTGAGCACGGCGCGGGTCGATCCGGCGTCGAAGAACAGCCCCCCGCCGTGGACCTGGCTCACGGGGAACAGCTCCACCTCGACGGAGGTGACGATGCCGAGGTTGCCCCTGCTGCCGCGCACGCCCCAGAAGAGACCGGGGTGCTCCTCGGCGGAGACCTGGAGGAACCTCCCGTCGGCCGTCACCAGGTCGAGCGAGACGACGTGGTCACCGGCGAGCCCGTACTTCCGCGACAGGAGCCCGAGCCCGCCGCCGAGGAGGTACGAGACGGCGCCGACGAAGGGCGCCGAGCCGCTCAGCGGCGCCAGCCCGTGTGCCGCCGCCTCGTGGATCACCTGCTCCCAGCGCACGCCCGCCTCGATCCTGGCAGTTCGGGTCCGTGGGTCGACCCTGACGCCGGTCATCCGCCGGGTGCTGACGAGGACGTCGGTGGCCGGCGAGGACTTCCCGTGACCGGTGGCCTGGACGGCGACCCCGAGGCCCCGGTCCCCGGCGAAGCGCACGGCGGCGATGACGTCCGCGGCCCCGGTGGCGACGACCACGACGGAGGGGTGATGCTCCACGGACAGTTCGAAGCCGGAACGCTCCTCGTCGAACCCCTCGTCCCCGGGCAGGAGGACGGCTCCGGCGACCTGCGCCGTGAGCTCGTCGACGTCCGCGGCGCCGAGTGCGGCGGACGCGTCCGTCGCGGAGTGGCTGGCTGGTTTCACCGAGGGACCTTTCTGGCCGGGGCTTCGGGAAGCGCGCAGCGCGTGCGCGGGCAGGGCCGCGGACGTGCCGGCCCTTGAACGGGGGAGACAGGGGAGACGGGGGAGGTGAGGGAGGGGAGTCAGCGGCGGGGTCCGGGGACCACCGGCAGCGACCGGATGCCCAGGGGCAGCAGTTCGGAGCTGTGCTCGACCTCGTCGGGCCGTACGGCCAGGGCGAGGCGGGGGAAGGCGGCCAGCAGACGGCCGATGCCGACGGTCAGTTCGGTCACGGCCAGTCCCGTCGCGGGGCAGGCGTGCTGTCCCGCGCCGAACGCGATGCCGCGGTCGGCCACCCGGCCGATGTCGAGCACATCGGGGTCGGTGAAGACCGCGGGGTCGCGGGAGGCCGCCGAGACCAGCGGCAGCACCGCGTCACCGGCGGCGATCCGCCGGCCGGACAGCACCACGTCCTCGGTGGCCACCCGCAGCAGGCCGTCGTGGCTGGACGGGTAGTAGCGCAGCAACTCCTGGACGGCCGAGGGCAGTACGGCCGGGTCGTCGCGCAGGCGCGCCGCGAGGCCGGGGGAGGAGAGCACGCCGAAGAGGTGCCGGGCCAGCAGGTCGCGGATGGTGATGAAGCCCGAGATGATCAGACCGTGGAGCAGCGGGCGCCGGTCGTCGTCGGTGAGCTCCTCCGCGCCCAGCAGCGTGTCGGTGACGCTGTCGCCCGGCTCGGCCCTGCGGGCGGCGAGCAGTTCGTCCAGCACCTGCCCGAGCCTGCCGCGGGCCTCCTTCAGCGCCCCCTCGGTGGCGCCGCGGGGAAGCAGCAGCAGTTCGACATCGGAGGTGACCTCCTGCCACCGGTCCCCGGGCAGCCCGAGGAACTCGCAGGTGACGCGGCCCGCGAAGGGCGCGGTGTACGCCTCGACCAGGTCCACCGTCCCGGCACCGGCCGGGAGCCGGTCCAGGATCTCCCCGGCCGCCGCCTCGATGCGGTGCGCGAAGCGCGCGGTGCGCGCGGCGCCGAACGCGGCCGCGACAGGACCGCGCAGCCGGCCGTGCTCCGGCGGGTCGAGGTCCACGATGCCCGACCCCTGGGACCGGCCGAACCCCGACCCCGGCAGTGTGGCGGCCCGGTGCCGGCTGAAGCGGCCGCCGTCGAGGACCGTGCGCACGTCCTCGTGCCGGGTCACCAGCCAGATGCGTGAGCCGTCCGCCAGGCAAACCTCGGCGACCGGGTCCTCGGCGAGCAGCCGCGCGTACTCGGGCGGCACCGTGCCCCTGGGGCCGGGCGGAAAAGGGAAGGCGGGCGGGGCGGTGGCGGTCATGCGCCCCGGCCCCTCTCCTTGGTCTCCTTGGTCTCCTTGGTCCCACCCGCCGGGGCGGCGGCGCGCGGCTGTCCGGGCCAGGTGAAGTCCTTCGCCAGGACGCGGTTGTCCAGCTGGTGTTCCACGACGATGTTGCCGCAGCCGTAGTCGTCGGCGATCACCTCGACGTCCTCCGCGGACACCAGGTGGCCGGGGTCGGCCAGCAGGCTCGCCACGCCCTTGGCCGGGGCCAGGACCTCCAGGGCGAAGCCGCGCGCCACGTGCTGGCGGTGGGTGTGCGCCGCCGCGATCAGGAAGGTGTCGTCGGGGTCGCAGATCAGGTGCCACAGCGCGCGGGCCAGGAGGAAGCGGCGAGGGCGGTCGGTGAAGCGCCGGGAGGAGACCAGGACCGGCCCGTCCGCGCCCCTGCGGGTGCCGAGGGCGACCAGGCCGCGGTCCATGTAGGGGACCTGCTCGGTGCGGTAGCCCATCAGCGGGGCGGGGTCGAAGGGCGCGGTGTCGTCGATCCCGGCCCACGCGCGTACCCGGTGCGCCACCTCGTAGCCGAGGTCCCAGGGGTTGTCGAGCCGCCCTGGTGCGAAGAACCGCTCGCTCAGGTCGGCGCAGTCCTCCCGCAGTTCCACCAGCGCGGTGGGAAGCGGGGCGTCCTCCGGAGCGGTACCCATCAGGGTGCGTACGCGCGCGATCCACTGGAGCTGGTCGGCTATCCGTTCCGGCCGCACCCCGTTGAAGAAGTCACTGGCGAGCGGCTCCGTCAACTGCTCGGCGGCCTTGAGGATGTCGGCCTCGTACGGCTCCGCCTCCGCGTAGGGGTCCAGGCCCAGCCGCGCCGCGGTGCGGCAGAAGGCGGCCTCGTCCTCGCCGGTGGCGCGGACGGCGGCCCACTCCTCCTGGAGCGGGGTGCCGGTGATGCCCTGCCCGGTGAGGCGCTCGGTCACCGCGTCGACGAACGAGGCCAGCGTGGCGGTGAACGCGGCGCTCTCCACACAGGAGTTGCCGCGGCTCGCGAAGCGGTCACCCGGGCGCGCGTCGGGGCCCATGTCGGGCATCCACACGATCCGGGTCTCCCGGCCCTCGGGCACGAAGAGCATGTCCGGCCAGCGGAAGCCGTCGCACGCGGCGCGCAGGACGTGGCGGCGCGAACGCCTCCACCACGAACCGCGGTCGTCGCCCACGCCGTGGCGGTAGGCGAAGCGCAGCTGCGATATCTGGGTGCCGGGTCGCGCGTCGGCCACCAGGGACCACCAGTTGAAGGCGATCCACTCGGCCAGGGGATAGAGCGAGCCGGTGATGTGTTCCCGGAAGGTCCCCTGCCCGGGCTCCTGGACGAGCGTGACGGTCTCGGCGCCCACGGCGATGCGCAGCCGTGCCCAGGTCGCCCGCAGCTCGCCTCCTCCGCCGGCCGGGGCGTCGAGCCAATTCCACTGCAATTGGAACTCAGGAAGCATGGTCCGCCAGCCCTTCCGGCCATTCGCTCGGGTGGAGTTCGTATCCGGTGTATTCGCCCGGCGTACGGCCCGTCAGCCGGAATTCCACGACGGAGTCACCGGACCGCTGCCAGACATAGCGCGGGAAGCCGTCCTGCCAGGGGCCGCCGAGGAATCCGGTGCGGATCCCCGAGCGGAGGGTGCCCAGCGGGGCGGACGACAGCGAACCGGTGACGGCGAGCAGATCGGCCGGGGCCGGGCCGTATTCCTCGCGGACGAATGCGACCCGCCCGCAGATCTCTTCCCGTTCGGTACGGGCGGGCAGTGACGTGATCGCGCGGCGTGGTTCGCGCCGGCGCCCGGGCGCTCGTAGGACCATGGCGGACACCTTTCGGGCTTTCGGGAACGTGCCGGTGGGCAAAGCCGGCGGGGCCCGGACGCGCGGTCCGTCCGGGCCCCGCCCAGGGCGTTACGGAAGCGGTGCGTAGAGGTCGACGACGTTGCCGTCGGGGTCCTTCACGATGGCGTAGCGCTGGCCCCAGACGGCGTCCCACGGCTTGAGGTGGCCCTCGTAGCCGGCGTCGACGAGCTCGGCGTACTTCCTGTCCACGCTCGCGGTGTCGGGGAACTCGAACGCGATGGCGAAGCGGTGTCCGCCGGTGGGGGCCTGCCACTCGGGGTCGTAGCTGCGCACCGTCGCCACGGTGTCCCAGGCGAGCCGGATGCCGCCGTCGAGCACGGCCTCCGTGTGCGGCGCGGAGTCGGCCTCGGCGGGGATCTCGACGCCCAGCTTCCGGTAGAACTCCAGCGACTTGGCCATGTCCTCGACCACCACGGCGAAGAGGGAAATCCTTGCTGACATGCGCGTTCCTTTCTTGCACTTTGAAATAGGTCTCCGCGCCGGACCGTCTGATTTTCCGGGCCGACCGGACCACGAAGTCCGAATGTGCTGGACGCGCCGTACGCTAGTGACTGCGCGATGACTTTGGCCAATCGGGGTATCCCTCGCCGGAGTCAACGCCGCTGGCAGGACATCGATTTCAGGACAGCGGTACGCCGTCCCAATCAGCCGGTACGTCACGTCCGAGCAGAGCGCAGACAGTTGCGGGAATATCGACCGGCGCGGCGGTGCGGGTCTGCCGCGTCCCACCGGTGAAGTGGGGGCCGACAGCCGACCAGTAGGACTCCCTGCGGTGCCAGCCGCTCTGCCAGTCCCGGTGGACGTGGGAGGCCCAGTGCGGGTCGCCCAGCGGGAGGTAGCGCCAGTCCGCCGGCTCCAGGACGAGGTCGGGGGCGTGCACGGTGGCCTCGCCGGGATAGACCTCCTCCCGGCGGCGCACCGCCTCGAAGAACGGCCTGCCCGTACGGGGATTGCGCCGCTCCAGCAGCGCGGCCGCCAGATCGGTGCGCACTTTCTCGTAGTCGCGCTCCGGGACGAGACCGTGCTTGTAGCGGTCGCGCAGGTTGATGTTCACCCCATGGGTGCCCTGCACCGCCTCGAAGGCCGCACTGCGGGCCCACTCGACGCGGCCGTCCTCGGCGGTGGTAAGGAAGCCCGCCTGCTCCATCTCGTCGTTGATGGAGCAGTAATTGCGCAGCGGCCCGAAACCTATCTCCGAGAAGGCCACCACGCTGGTGCGGTCGTCGGCCGCCCGCAAGGCGTCCTGGATCACCTGGTCGCAGGTGCGGTAGGCGGCGAAGACGGCACTGTCCCGCTCGTGCTCGGGGCCGTGCTCCAGCTCCTGCCAGTAGATGTGCGAACAGCGGTCGATGCTCGTGAGGTTGACGAGCACCACATCGGACTCCTCCAGCAGCGCCAGCGCGGCGCGCCCGCGCTGCACGTCCGCCTCCAGCAGTGAGGGCAGCAGCTCGTCGCGGTCCTGGCCGGTCCAGAAGATCGACACGTCGTGGACGGGCCGGATGCCCTTCTGCGCCAGGGTGCGCTGGAGGCTGCGCGGGTGGCAGGCGTGGAGGGTGGCATACATCGGATAGGTGATCAGGGAACCGTCGAAGGGCTCCGGGGGATGGGTGCCGAAGAGACCTATCGAGGCGAACCTGACGCCGTGGAAGACCTCGTGCTGCCACAGCAGCGGGTGGCGGCGGTGCTCGGGGGTCAGGACCTGCGGTGCGTACTCCGGGTCGTGACAGGTCCAGTAGGAGTAGAAGCCGTGGTCCGCGGCGCGCCGGCCGGTCAGTACGCTCAGCAGGCCCGGCGGCTCGTAGGGGGTGCCCTCGGCGTGGAGCGGCCCGGAAGCCCCCTGCGAGCGCAGGGCGGCGAAGCCGGGCAGCAGCCCCTGGGCACACCAGCGGTCGAGCAGCTCGGGCGCCGCTCCCTCGGTGATCACGACGACGACACGCTGGCGGATGGTCACGGGCGACTCCCTCGGTTTGCGTGGCAGTTGGCATGCCGTCATCCGGGAGGCGCCGGAAAGGCCGAGGCGTTCCGGCGCCGGACAGGCGTCGATCGTCGGATCAAGCTAACAGCGGGACGAGGACTCTCTCCAGACGACGGAACGAAGGAAATTCAGAGAGATGAGAGAGGGGCGTGAGAGAGAGGGGCGTGCAGGCAGAGGCGGGAGAGTGGGGTGGGGTCACACGGTGCGCAGGAGGCGCAGGCGTTCCCGTACCGCCTTCGGCAGCCCCGCCACCACACGATCGTGCGAATGCTCCACCATCTCCCGAAGCTCATCCACGGGAACCGTGCCGTTCAGGACAACCGTGTTCCAGTGCCGCTTGTTGACGTGGTAGCCGGGCACCACCGCCGCGTACTGCTCGCGCAGATGCAGTGCCAGATCCGGTTCGCACTTCAGCGTGACCTGCGCCGGACGCTCCTCGGAGGCGTCCTGGAGGATCGCGAAGACCTTCTTCTCCACCTTGAAGACCGCGGCTCCGGGGCCGAACGCCTCGTCGTCCACCGCCTCCGGCAGCTCCAGCGCGAAGTCGGAGAGTTCCTCTGGTGTCATCGCCGGTCCTTCTTCCTGCGGCTCGGCACGGTCGGCCGTACCGCGTGGTCATGGGGTCGCCCAACAGCCTAGAGCCGGGGGAGGAGTTGCCGTGCGGCAGGGCGCGGCCGCTGATCCACGATGGCCGAAACACTGCGGGGGATTCCGGTCGTGAAGAGGCGGCACCGGACGGGATGTTGACGGGCGCTCCGGTGGTTGGCACAGTTTGGCTGGCTCCACACAGGTTTTCGGTGGACCGTTCGACCCTCTCCCGGTGCTGCCCGGTCGCAGTACCGGTGTCCGCGCGATCCGTGCGCCGCCCGCGCCGTCCCGAACCGGCCGCGCGCCATATTTCTCCCGGCCGTCCGCCGCCGGTTCCCGAATCGCCGCCCCGCCCGCCGGGGCGGCTCCGACGCCCGCACGCCGGCCGCGGCCCCGCCGACGGCCGCGCCCGCGCACCCCGTCTCCCCGGCCCTGGCCGTGCCTCGTGCCGCCTTCCCCCGATGCCCTGTGGAGGACCCCCGTATGACCGTGGAGCAGACACCCGAGAACCCCGGGAACCCCGAGAACACGGCCGCCCGCGCTGCCGCGGAAGAGACCGTGAACGACATCCTGCAAGGGGCGTGGAAGGCCCGCGCCATCCACGTGGCCGTCGAACTCGGCCTCCCGGAACTGCTCCAGGAAGGCCCCCGGACCGCGGCCGCCCTCGCCGAGGCCACCGGCGCGCACGAGCAGACCCTGCGCAGACTGCTCCGCCTGCTCGCCACGGTGGGTGTCTTCGACGACCTCGGCCACGACGACCTGTTCGCCCAGAACACCCTCTCCGCCGTCCTCCTGCCCGACCCCGCGAGCCCGGTCGCCACCGACGCGCGCTTCCAGGCGGCCCCCTGGCACTGGCGGGCCTGGGAACAGCTCGCGCACAGCGTCCGCACCGGCGAGGCGTCCTTCGACGTGGCCAACGGCACCTCGTTCTGGCAGCTCACCCACGAGGACCCGGACGCGCGGGAGCTGTTCAACCGCGCCATGGGGTCGGTCTCCCTCGCCGAGGCCGGCCGGGTCGCCGCGGCCTACGACTTCTCCGGCGCCGCGACCGTCGTGGACATCGGCGGCGGCCGTGGCAGCCTCATGGCGGCCGTCCTCGACGCCTTCCCCGGCCTCCGCGGAACCCTGCTGGAGCGCCCGCCCGTCGCCGAGGAGGCCCGCGAACTCCTCACCGGCCGCGGCCTCGCGGACCGGTGCGAGATCCTGCCCGGCGACTTCTTCGAGACCATCCCCGACGGCGCCGACCTCTATCTCATCAAGCACGTCCTGCACGACTGGGACGACGACGACGTCGTACGCATCCTCCGCCGGATCGCCGCCGCCATGACGCCGGACTCCCGGCTCCTGGTCATCGACAACCTCATCGACGAGCGGCCCGCCGCCTCGACGCTCTTCGTCGATCTGCTGCTGCTCGTCCTCGTCGGCGGTGCCGAGCGCTCGGAGAGCGAATTCGCCGCCCTGCTGGAGAAGTCGGGCCTGCGGGTGGAGCGCTCGCTGCCCTGCGGCACCGGCCCGGTGCGCGTCGTCGAGATCCGCAGGGCCTGAGACCGCCCCTCCTGACCGAAGCCGGCCACAGCTGAAGGAGCAATGACACCATGACGGTGCTGGGTCTGGGTGGATCCGGACATGACTGGGCCTCCTGTGCCACCGACGGCCGACGGCTGGTGGCGATCGACGAGGAGCGGCTGGTCCGCAGCAAGTACGGCCTGGGAGCGGACCTCCTGGCGGGCCACAGCCGGCGCGCCGTCCTCGACGCCCTCGGCACGACCGCCGAGGCCGTCGAGCACGTGGTGGCCTGCGAGCTCGTACCACGCCCCTTCTACCACTCGTTCCGCAAGCGCGTGACGGTCGTCAACCACCATCTCGCCCATGCCTACAGCGCGTTCGGCGCCTCCGGCACGACCCGCGCCGCCGTACTGGTCTGCGACAACTCCGGCAGCCTGGTGACCGGCCTGAAGTCCGGCCCCGGGCCGCGCGAGGCGGAGACGATCAGCTGCTACACCGCTGACGCCTCCGGGCTGCGGCTGGTCAACCGGGTCGCCGGGACCCACGCCGTGGACGCCTCCTCCGAGAGCGCCTACTACCAGCCGGGCGAGACCGACAACTCGCTCGGCCACTTCTACCGCTCGGCCAGCCTCGCCCTCGGCCTCGCCTACTCCGGCCCCAAAACCCGCTACCCGGTCAGCGAGGACGGCAAGACCATGGGCCTCGCGCCCTACGGCGACGACCGCTTCGTCGACGAGGTCGCCGAGCTGGTCACCCTGCTGCCCGAGGGCGGTGTGCAGATCTCGGCGAGCAAGGTGAACCACCTCTTCGAACGACTCGTGGAATCGGGTGAGTTCGAGGACCGGGCGGCCCTGGCCTACGCCGCCCAGGAGACCCTGGAGCGCGCCCTCGTGCACTGTGCCCGGGACCTGCACCGCCGCACCGGGATGACGGACCTGTGCATCGCCGGCGGCGTCGGCCTCAACAGCGTCGCCAACGGCCGGATCCTGCGCGAGACCCCCTTCGAGCGGGTCTTCGTCGTTCCGGCCGCCGGCGACAACGGGATCAGCCTCGGCTGCGCCTACTACGGTCTCCACACACTTGAGGGCCTCTCGCCGGCGGAGCTCCCCGCCCTCGACACCGCCTACCTCGGCCCCGACTACCCCGCCGAGCGCGTCGACGCGGCCCTGGCCACCTCGGGCTTCACCGTCGAGACCCCCGACGACCTGCCCGGCAGGGTCGCGGGACTGCTCGCCGAAGGAAAGATCATCGGCTGGTTCGACGGCCGCTCCGAGTTCGGCCCCCGGGCCCTGGGACACCGCAGCATCCTCGCCGCGCCCTTCCCCGCGTCCGTACGGGACCACCTCAACGACAACGTCAAACACCGCGAGTGGTTCCGCCCGTACGCGCCCATCGTCCGCGAGGACCGGGCGGCGGACTACTTCGACCTGGCCCAGCCCTCCCCGTTCATGCTGGTCGTCGCGGGCGTGACCCGGCAGGACGCCATCCCCGCCGCCACCCACGTGGACGGCACCGCCCGGCTCCAGACCCTGAACGCCGCACAGAACCCCAAGGTGTACGAGCTGCTCGGCAGGTTCGAGTCGCTCACCGGCTGCGCCGTGCTGCTCAACACCTCCTTCAACGTCGCGGGCCAGCCCATCGTCGAGACCCCGGAGGACGCCGTCGAGGCGTTCGCGGGAATGCGCCTGGACCACCTTGTCGTCGGGGACCGGCTGGCGACCAAGTCCTGACAGCGGCCCGAGACCCGCGACCGGCAGGGAGGAGAGCCAAGCGGTGGACGTCCCGGTGCTCGTGGTCGGCGGAGGACCGACGGGCTTGGCGATGGCGCTCTTCCTCGCACGCCACGGCGTCGGCTCCCTGCTGGTCGAACGGCACACGACCACCTCGCCCGTCCCGCGCGCCACCCACGTCAGCCGCCGCTCCATGGAACTCTTCCGCGAGGCGGGCCTGGAGGAGGAGATCCGCCGGGCCGGGTTCGAGGTCGTGCGCGAGGACGACCCACGGCTGCGGACCCGGCCCGGACGCCACCTCCCCCGAGTGGTCCTGCAAGCCCCCTCGCTCGCCGGCCCCGAACCGGCACAGGTGCTGGAGACCGGCGACGAGGAGCTGGCCGTACCCGGCCCCTGCGCACCCTTCTGGTGCGGCCAGGACCGGATGGAACCCCTGCTCGCGAAGGCCGCCGCGCGCCACGGCGCCGACGTGCGCTTCGGGCACGAACTGACCGGCCTGTGGCCGGGGGAGGAGAGGACGCGGGCCCGCGTCCGGGACGGGAGGACGGGCCGGACCTACACAGTCGACGCCCGCTTCGTCATCGCCGCCGACGGCGCGCGCGGCCGGATCGCCGAGGGCGTGGGCATCGCGCGCGAGGGGCTGGGCACGGTCGCCCACCGGGTGAGCATCCTCTTCCGCGCGGACCCGGGCCGCTGGGTGCGCGACCGGCGGTTCTTCATGTGCATGATCCAGAACCCCGGGTTCGACGGGGCGGTGATGGAGCTCAACACCCCGGGCCGCTGGTGCGCCGCGGTGGACTACGACCCGGCCCGCGCCGAACCCGACGGCACCTACTCCGACCGCACCTGCCTCGACCTGGTCCGAGCCGCCGTCGGTGACGGCCGGAGCGACGCGAGGATCGACACCGTCTTCCACTGGAAGGCCCGGCACCGCATAGCGGCGGTCTACCGCAGTGGACCGGTGTTCCTCATCGGTGACGCCGCCCACCTCCACCCGCCCTCCGGGGGCTACGGCTCCAACGTCGGGTTCCAGGACGCGCACAACCTCGCCTGGAAGATCGCCGCCGTGCTCGGCGCCTGGGCCGGGACGCGGCTCCTGGACACCTACGACGAGGAGCGCCGCCCCGTGGGGAAGGCGACGGCGGAGCAGTCGATGCTCCTCGACGGCGTGCCGCCGGAACCGCTGGGAGGAAGTGTCCGCTGCGACCCCCGCACCCTGATCATGGGATACCGCTACAGCTCCTCCGCCGTCCTCGGCGCCCCGCGCGGCCCCGCGTTCCCCCCGGCCTTCGCCCTGCGGGGAGACCCGGGCACCCGGCTGCCGCACGTGTGGCTGCGCATGAACAGAGGGGACAGAGGGGACAGAGGGGAGCGCGTCTCCACGCTCGACCTGTGCCACGGGCGCTTCGTCCTGCTCTCCGCCGACCCGGTCTGGGCGGCGGCCGCCGCCCGGGCGGCGAAGGAGACGGGCGTACCCCTCCGGGGTCATCACCTGGCGGCCTCCGGCAGCGAACTCGCCGATCCCTCGGGTGAGTTCCCGCGGGCCTGCGGAACCGGGCCCGCGGGCGCCGTGCTCGTACGGCCGGACGGCATGGTGGCCTGGCGCACGACCCGCGACGTGCCACCTGATCCGGACGGGGCACAGGACTTGATCACGGCGGCGGTGACCCAGGTCCTCGCGCTGCCGGAGTGCGCGGCGCCACCGGTGCCCGGTCCGCCGCGGTTGTCACGCAGTACCCATCGGCGAGTCGGGAGCGACGGGTGAACCCTCATTCCTTCTGCACGTGCTGGCCGGGCGCCACCGTATGGCTGACGGGCCCGCCGGGCGCGGGCAAGACGACGATCGCCCGCGCGCTGGCGGAGCGGCTGCGCGACCGGGGCCGGCGCGTGGAGGTGCTCGACGGCGACGGGACCCGCGCGGTCCCGGCCGCGGACTCCTCGTCCGAGGACCGCGACACCGGCGTCCAGCGGATCGGTCTGATCGCCGAGATCCTGGCGCGCAACGGCATCGTCGCCCTCATCCCGGTGACCGCCTCCCGGGCGGGCGGCCGCGAAGCCGTACGCAGACGCCACGAGAGGTCCGGCACCGCGCACCTGGAGGTGCAGGTGGTGCGGGACGGAGCGGCCGCGCGAGGGCTCCCGGCGCCGCCCGGCCCCGACCTGCGGATCTCGGTGCGCGAGCAGAACGCCGAGGAGTCGGCGCGGGCGCTGCACCGGCTCCTGGCGGAGAGGGAGCTCGCTTGAGCCCCGGGCGGAGCGGTCCGCACACCGCCGGGCGCGACGGGGTCCGCGGGACGGCACGCCCTCATGAGCTGACGCACCTGGACCTGCTGGAGTCGGAGTCGGTCCACATCTTCCGCGAGGTGGCGGGCGAGTTCGAACGGCCGGTGATCCTCTTCTCCGGCGGCAAGGACTCGATCGTCATGCTGCACCTGGCGCTGAAGTCCTTCGCACCCGCGCCCGTACCGTTCGCGCTGCTGCACGTGGACACCGGCCACAACTTCCCGGAGGTGATCGCCTACCGGGACCGCGTCGTGGCGGCGCTCGGACTGCGGCTGGAGGTGGCCTCCGTGCAGGAGTTCATCGACAGCGGCACCGTGCGCGAACGCCCGGACGGCACCCGCAATCCGCTCCAGACGGTGCCGCTGCTGGACGCGATCGAGCGCCACCGCTTCGACGCCGTCTTCGGCGGCGGCCGCCGCGACGAGGAGAAGGCCCGCGCGAAGGAGCGCGTGTTCTCCCTGCGGGACGAGTTCGGCGGCTGGGACCCGCGCCGTCAGCGCCCCGAACTCTGGCGGCTCTACAACGGCCGCCACGCCCCCGGCGAACACGTCCGCGTCTTCCCCCTGTCCAACTGGACCGAGCTCGACGTGTGGCAGTACATCGCCCGCGAGGCGATCGAACTCCCCTCGATCTACTACGCCCACGAGCGCGAGGTCTTCCGGCGGAGCGGCATGTGGCTGGCGCCCGGGGAGTGGGGCGGGCCGCGGGACGGGGAACCGGTGGAGAAGCGGCGGGTGCGCTACCGCACGGTGGGCGACATGTCCTGCACCGGCGCGGTGGAATCGGCGGCGGCCACCGTGGCCGACGTCATCGCCGAGATCGCCGCCTCCCGGCTCACGGAGCGGGGCGCGACCAGGGCCGACGACAAGCTGTCGGAGGCGGCGATGGAGGACCGCAAGCGGGAAGGGTACTTCTAGCGCGCGGAGGCCGTCGGGCCGTAAGCGGAGGACTAGTCCCTAAGTATGAAGTCCCCTACTTCGCTGGCCTGTTGAGGGAGGGGGTGCCACCTGAGGATGATGCGGTCCATGTCACAGTTACTTTCCGGGAAGGACGGCGCCCAGGGGGCGCGGAGTCGCGACGGGGCCACGTGGGTGGCGGTCCTCGCCGCCTGCGTGGGGCAGTTCGTGGTGGTCCTCGACGTGTCCGTCATCAATGTCGCGCTGCCGTCGATCCGTTCCGGCCTCGACATCGGCGAGACGGGCCTGCAGTGGGTGGTCAACGCCTACGTGATCACCTTCGCGGGCTTCCTGCTGCTCGGCGGCCGGGCCTCCGACCTGTTCGGCCGCAAGGCCGTGTTCGTCCTCGGCCTCGGGGTGTTCACCGCCGCGAGCCTCCTGGGCGGCCTCGCGCAGGCGCCGTGGATGCTCATCGTCGCGCGCGCCCTGCAGGGCATCGGGGCGGCCGTGCTCTCACCCGCCACGCTCGCGATCCTCACGACCACGTTCCCCGAAGGCCCGGCGCGCGTCAAAGCCGTCGCGATCTGGACGGCGGTCGGCACGGGCGGCGGCGCCGCCGGCGGTCTCATCGGCGGCCTGCTCACCGACTACCTCTCGTGGCGCTGGGTGTTGCTGATCAACGTGCCGCTGGGCCTGATCGTGATCGCCGCGACCGTGGTCCGGCTGGCCGAGAGCCGGAGCGACCAGGCACGCAGGCGCCGGCTGGACCTCCCGGGAGCGGTGCTGGTGACCCTGGGCGTCGGCAGCCTGGCGTACGGCATCTCGCAGAGCGAGGGGCACGGCTGGGGCTCCGCGCGGACACTCGTCTTCCTGATCGTCGGTGCCGTGGCGCTCCTCGCCTTCGTCGCCGTGGAGCAGCGCACGCGCGAGCCGTTGATGCCGCTCGGTGTCTTCCGGGTGCGCTCGGTGTCGGCGGCCAACGCCATCACCATCGTCAGCGGTATGGGCTTCTACGCGATGTGGTACTTCCTCTCGCTCTACATGCAGAACGTGCTGAAGTACTCGGCTGTGCAGACCGGCCTGGCCCTGCTCCCGCACACCGCCACGATCATCCTCTCCGCGCAGTTCGCGCCCCGCCTGATGGGGTGGATCAAGGGGCGCACCCTGCTCGTGATCGCGGGGCTGCTGACCGCGGCGGGCTTCATCTGGCAGGGCAACATGGACGCCGACGGCTCCTTCCTGGTGACCCTGCTCGGTCCGGGCGTCGTGATGTCCTTCGGCGCGGGCCTGATGATGACGATCCTCGCGGTCTCCGCCACGACGGGTGTGGAGCTCTCCGAATCGGGTCTGGTGGCCGGCCTCGCCAACACCTCCCGCACCATGGGCGGCGCGCTCGGCCTGTCGGTCCTCGCGTCCGTCGCCGCCCGCCGCACGGCCGACCTGGGGTCCGGTGCCCACGCCCTGGCCTCCGGCTACGGCCGGGCGTTCGTGGTGTCCGGGGCCATCATCCTGGTGAGCATGCTGATGATCCCCTTCCTCCCCAAGCCCCAGACCGCGGCGGAATGACCTGTGGAAACGGACATACGAGGAGGCGTCGTGGGGCAGGAGCCGCAGTGGCTCGCCGAGGGGGAACAGCGCGTGTGGCGCGCCTATTTGCAGGCCACCAGGCTGGTGGAGGACCACCTGGACCGCCGGCTCCAGCGGGAGGCGGGCATGCCGCACCTCTATTACGGGCTGCTCGTCGAACTCTCCGAGGCCCCGCGCCGGGGGATCCGGATGACCGACCTGGCGCGCAAGGCGAAGATCACCCGGCCCCGGCTCTCGCACGCGGTCACCCGTCTGGAGAAGCTCGGCTGGGTGCGCCGGGAGTCGTGCTACGGGGACAGGCGCGGCCAGAACGCCGTCCTCACGGAAGAGGGGCGCGAGGTCCTGGAGAAGTCGGCCCCGGGCCATGTCGCCGCGGTACGCGCGGCCGTCTTCGACAGCCTCACCCCGGAGCAGGTCGAGCAACTGGGCCAGATCTGCCAGGCATTGGAGGCGGGGCTCGACAAGGAAGGCGCGGATCTTCCGTGGCTCCGCTGAGGCGGACAGCCGTCACGAGCGTGGGGGCCGTCAGGATCCGACGGCTTCCGCCGCCCTCCCGCACGGGATCCGGCCGGCCGCGCCCCGGATTCGCGCGAGCCCGGGAGAAGGCCGGACGGCACGGATATCCTGGATGCCGTGGAACGACACGACGGGGCACCGGGCTGGGGCTTCACCCATACCCAGCACAGCGCGGAGCACGGTGAGCCCGACGCCACCCGCAGGGCCGGTGCCTTCCTCTCCGCGCGGCCCCTGCCGCAGAACCAGCACATCATGGGCTGGGGCGCGGAGAATCCCGAACCGGCCCCCGGGCGGTACGACTTCGAGGCCCTCGACGAGCGCGTCGCCTTGATGCGCGCCACGGGGGCCGTCCCCGTCCTCACCCTGTGCGCCGCCCCCGACTGGATGAAGGGCGGCCGGGCCGGGCGCACCGACTGGTCCCGGCTGGAGGCCGCCCCCGACCCCCGGCACCACGCGGACTTCGCCCGGCTCGCGGGTGTGATCGCCCGACGCTACCCGGACGTCCGGCACTTCCTGGTGTGGAACGAGCTGAAGGGCTTCTACGACGAGGACAGGCGGCGCTGGGACTACGAGGGATACACGCGGCTGTACAACCTCGTGCACGCGGAGCTGAAGAGGCGGAACCCCCGCAATCTGGTGGGCGGTCCCTATGTGGTGGTCGACCACGACCCGCCCGCCGGCGACGCGGAGGAGCGCTCGCGCGAACTGCGCGGCCCCTGGGGCGAGCTCGACCAGCGCTCCGCCGACGTCATCCGCTACTGGAACGCGCACAAGGCGGGCGCGGACTTCGTCGTCGTCGACGGTTCCAGCTACACCCGCGAGGGTCACCGGGCGGTTCCCGACGAGTTCGCCGCCACCGAGAAGTTCGCCGACGTCACCCGCTGGGTGAGGCGTGTGACCGGACTCCCGGTGTGGTGGGCCGAGTGGTACGTCGAGCCGCCCGCCGAGGACGACAGGCCGGGCGGCCGGGACGGCTGGGGCGAGCAGCACCGCACCGCAGTGCACGCCACCGCGATGATGCGACTGGCGGAGGGCGGCGCGTCGGCGGCCTTCTACTGGAACCCGCAGCGGACCGGGAAGGCCTGCCCCGGCTGCCTGTGGCGGAGCACCCATCTACACGACGGGGGAGGGGAGTTGCCCATGGCGGGGCTGCTGGGCAGGTTCGCCCGCGAATTCCCCCCGGGCACCGTCTTCCGGCCGGTCGCCGCCACCGCCGGGGCGGGTGACAGGATCCAGGTCCTCGCCGACGACGCGGCCGTGCTCGTCGTCAACACCGAGTGCCGGCCGGTCGCGGCCAGGGTGGACGGGCAGGCGCTCTCCCTCGCGCCGTACGAGGTGCGCTGGCTGGCCTGCCCGTGATCCCGTGCGGCACCCCCATCGACGCCACTTCCCAGGACCTCGTCGCCGTCCCGGCCTCGTGGTGGACCTCCGTCAACCCCAACAACGACCCGCTGTGCAAGGGCATATCGGTGGAGGTCAGCTACCAGGGCAGGACCATCAGAGTGCCGGTGAAGGACAAGTGTCCTTCGTGCGACCGGACCCACATCGACCTCAGCAAGACGGCCTTCCAGAAGCTGGCGCCCCTCGACAAGGGCGTGGTCAACGGCATCACCTGGAAGTTCGTCCGCTGACCCCGCCCCGCCGGGTCCCCGGTCGCCCGGGGGCCCGGCGGGCCTCGCCCGGTCCGGTTCCGCCATGGCCTTCCGGCGTGTCGGCGCAGGGTTCGTCGTCTTCAAGAGTCATAAAGACAACCGCGACTGTTGACGTTGTGAGTTCAGTAAATTTAAGGTCGCGGGACTCTTGGAACAGATGCAAGACGACGGAGAACAATGACGTACTCCCCCGGCGCGCGGCCGCGTCCGGCCCGGCTGTCCGCACTGCTGCTCGCAGGCGCGCTCGTCGCCCCGGTGCCGCCCGCGGCCGCCGCGCCAGTGCCGCGACCCCCCACCGCCGACCGTCCCGCCGCCTCCGCCTCCCCTGCCGGCGGCTGCCGGACAGGTGACGGCTGGACACTGGACTCCACCCGTATCGACACCCACGACACCCACCACGCCTACGTCGGCAACGGCTACCTGGGGCAACGCGTACCGCCCAACGGCGCCGGCTACACCGACAGCGACACCAAGACCGGCTGGCCGCTCTTCACCCCTGGATACGACGGCTCGTTCGTCTCCGGGCTCTACGCGCACAACAAGGGGACCACCGACGACCGACAGGCCGTCGCCGCCCTGCCCACCTGGACCGGACTCACCGTCGGGACCGGCGGCGAGCACGGCGACATCTTCAACTCTTCGACGGAGCCTGGCCGGATCTCCGGATACCGCCAGACCCTCTTCCAGAGCTGTGGCATCGTGCGGACCTCCCTGACCTGGACCGCCGCCGACGGGCGCGAGACCGACCTCGTCTACGAGGTGCTGGCCGACCGCGACGACCCGCACACGGGCGCCGTACGGCTGAGCGTGACGCCGCGCTGGAGCGGCGAAGCCACCGTCACCGACCTGCTGGACGGACGCGGCGCCCGGCGCATGCGGCAGACCGGCGGCGGCGACCGCACCGGTGGGTCCGGCCGGGACGACCGGACCATGGACGTGGCCTTCCGCACCGACGGCACGGACACCGACGGAGCCGTCGCCTCCACCCTGCGGGCCGGGCGGGGCGTGCGCGCGACCGGCGGCCGGCACGCAGGATCCGCGAAGGACCTGAGCGCCGGCCAGTCCCTCACCTTCCCCGTCCGCGAGGGCCACGCGTACGAACTCACCAAATACGTGGGCGTCGACACCGCGCTGACCTCGCGCGCGCCCCGCCAGGACGCCACCACCGCCGCACTGCGCGCCGCCCGGCGCGGATGGGACGGGCTGCTGCGCGCCCACACCGCGGCCTGGGCCCGGCTGTGGCGCTCCGACATCGAGGTGCCGGGACAGCGCGATCTCCAGGCATGGGTGCGCTCCGCCCGGTACGGGCTGCTGTCCAGCACCCGGGAAGGCGCGGCCGACAGCATCGCCCCGGCCGGGCTGACCAGCGACAACTACGCGGGCCTCGTCTTCTGGGACGCCGAGACCTGGATGTACCCGGCCCTGCTGGCCACCGCACCCGAACTCGCCAGGACCGTCGTCGACTACCGCTACCGGACCCTCGCGGGAGCCCGTGAGAACGCCCGCGAGCTCGGCTACCAAGGGCTCTTCTACCCCTGGAACAGCGGCAGTAAGGGCGACCTGGCCCAGGAGTGCCACAGCGTCGACCCGCCCCATTGCCGCACCCAGATCCACCTCCAGTCGGACATCTCCCTCGCCACCTGGCAGTACTACCTCGCCACCGGCGACACCGCCTGGCTGCGCGAGCGCGGCTGGCCGGTGATGAAGGGGATCGCCGACTTCTGGGCCGGCAGGGTCACCCCCAACGCCGACGGCAGCTACTCCGTCAAGGACACCGCCGGACCCGACGAGTACAGCAACGGCGTCGACGACGCGGTCTTCACCAACGCCGGAGCCGCCACCGCCCTGCGCAACGCCGCCCACGCCGCGCGGCTGCTGGGCGAGCGCGCCCCGGGGGAGTGGACGTCGATCGCCGACAGGATCCGGATCCCGTACGACGCGCGGCACAAGGTCTTCCAGCAGTACGACGGTTACCCGGGCAGCAGGATCAAGCAGGCCGACACGGTGCTGCTGATGTACCCCCTGGAATGGCCGATGTCCCAGGCCGACGCGGCGCGCACCCTCGACTACTACGCCCGGCGCACCGACCCCGACGGCCCCGCCATGACGGACTCGGTCCACGCCATCGACGCCGCCGCGACCGGCGAACCGGGCTGCTCGACGTACACCTATCTCCAGCGCTCCGTCCGGCCGTTCGTACGCGGTCCCTTCGACCTGTTCTCGGAGGCCCGCGGCACCAAGGCGGGCGCCGACGACCCCCTCGCCGGCTCGCCCGCCCAGGACTTCCTCACCGGCAAGGGCGGCTTCCTCCAGGTCTTCACCAACGGCCTGACCGGCATGCGGATGCGCGAGGACCGGCTCCACCTCGACCCGACGCTGCCCCCGCAGCTCGGCCGCGGCGTCACCCTGCGCGGCCTGCGCTGGCAGGGCCGCACGTACGACATCGCCATCGGCGCCCACGACACCACCGTGCGGCTCACCGAGGGCGCGCCCATGACCCTCGACACCCCGAAGGGCGAGCAGGTCCTCACCAAGGCCGCACCGGCCGTGCTGAAGACCCGCCGCCCCGACCTCATCCCCACCGGCAACCTGGCCCGCTGCACCACCGCCACGGCCTCCTCCGAGGAACCCGGTATGTACGCGGCGGCGGCCGTGGACGGCAACTCCGCCACGGCCTGGGTCCCCGACGGGCCGAACGGTGAACTGACCACCGACCTCGGCAAGTCCGTACGCGTCACCAAGGCCACCCCCGTCTGGAGCGGCCCGGCACCGGCCTCGTACAGCGTCCGGCTCTCCCTCGACGGCCGGCACTGGCACGACGCGGCCGCGGGCGGCGGGCCGGTGTCCGCGCGGTACGTACGCGTCGCGCTGCGCGGTCAGGCCGACGCCAAGTCCCGTACGGGGATCGCCGAGCTCACGGTCTCGTAGCGGGGAACCGCGCCGTCGGCCGGCGGTGACGCGTGGGACCTCACACGCCGTCGGCCGACAGGGACGTCCTGACGAGACCGAGCACCTCGTCGTCACTCAGCCCCAGCGCGCGGGCGTCGGCGACCAGTCGCCGGGCCTGTACGGTGAGCCGGGCGCGCTCGGCGGTCCGCCCTCCGGTGACGACGGCGCCGCGCCCCCGGCGCAGTTCGAGGAGGCCCTCCTCGCGCAGCCGTTGGTACCCACGGAGCGCGGTGTGCATGTTGACACCGAGCGACGCGGCGAGGTCGCGGGCGGACGGCAGGCGCTCGCCGGCGCGTACGGTGCCGTCGGCGAGGGCGCCGCGGACGCAGGCGGCGATCTGGTCGCCCAGGGGCACGGAGGACGAGGGATCGACGCGGAAGAGCACGGTCACCCTCCCGCGGAGGTGCGGCGTTCGCGGTCGGCGAGGGTGTTGAGCAGCGCGGCAGCCGTGGCGGCGTCGTCGACGGTGACGACGAACTCGCTGCCGGTGGTCAGCCGGGCGCTGATGGCGTCACCGGAGCGCAGCACGATGCCGCTGGCGCCGGGGCGGACGCGGTAGCCCCAGCCGCCGAAGTCCCGCAGTGGGGAGACGGTACGGTGTCCGGCTTCGGTGATCCGGTGCAGCGGCACGTTGAGGCGCGGCCAGGGGGCGAGCGAGGGAGTGACGGTGAGGCCGCGCCGGTCCGCGGTGACCCGGGCACCCGTCAGCAGGGCCAACAGCGCTCCCGTGAGGAGAAGCGGCAGCGCGGACAGCCATCCGGCGGTGGCCCCGACCAGGACGCCGGCGGCCAGGACCAGGACACCGGTGACGGGCAGGACCCGGGAGCCCGCCACCCGGGTCCAGCCGGCGATCTCGGAGTCGCCGAGCGCGAGGCGCGCGGCATCGGCGGACGATCCGGGGACCGTTCCGGTCTCCTCGCTCCTGCCGCAGGCGGCCCAGCCCAGCGCCGCGTAGAGCGCCGTGGCCCCGAAGGCGAGTGCGGCCCGCGTCCCGGGCAGGGTGACGGAGGAGGCTTCGTCGACACCGGTGTTGGCCAGCAGCACGGCGGTGGTCAGCCATCCGGTCAGCACCGCGACGGCACCGCCGAGGACGGCCAGCACGCGCTGGCCGCTGTTGTTCGGCCGCGCCCAGTGGACGAGCGCGCCGAAGAGGACGCCGTCGCCCAGCAGTACGCCCAACGTGGCGGCCAGAAAGGCGCCTTGGCCCGAGAAGCCGTCGGCATGGCCTCCCGGTCCGATGTGGGAGGCGATCCGGCCGGGCAGCCGGTCCCGCACCGAGAGGAACACCGCCAGGACGACGGCGGTGGCTATGAGCGGCGGCACGATGGCGACGGCAAGACGACGAGCGTGGACGGATGTGTGTCGTGATCGCGGCATGAAAGTAAACCCCCACTTGTTTGCACACTAGTAGAACAAATGGAGGTGGGCTCGGGGAAGGGGGATGTCCGCGATCTTGACGCGATCCGAACACCGTCCTTGCCGCCCGGGGATGTCGGGCGAACCTGCCACGCGAAAGCCGAACCGTGGCCGGAAGCCGACGCGTCCGCCGGTGACGGGCGTCCATCGGCGCCAGGGCCGGGTTCGCGGCACGCCGCAGTGCGCGAACAGTGGGATGAGGGTGCTGAACTGGGCTCCGTGGAAGGCCCGTTGCGGCCGGCCGATCACTGAGTGCAGAAGCCGCGCCCGGGGGCGGGCGAGCCGCTGGGGCGAGCGGTGGTGTCAAGGCACCTCCAGGAAGTCACCCGATCGGTGGATCCAAGCCACAATGCGTGAGCACAAATTGCACACACCCTCTCTACAGGCCGCCTCCGATGGTCTAGGTTGTCCGTGCTTCAGCTGCTCGGGTACGAAGCGATCAATCAATGATCCATGGGTCCGGCCCTGCGGACGGCCTGTGGTCGCGTCCCTGGTGCCAGACGTGGGGGTGATCCGTTTTCGGAGCCCGGGAGCGGGTCTCGGGTGCGGGGAACCCGAGGCCGCGACGGGTTCCCGCGTCCCTCGGGAGTCTGGCAGGACACGCGAGTCCGCTGTCTCCAGGGTGAGTTGTTCAAGCAACGCTGAAAGAGCCGGAGTGTCACGGGGGGCGTGGGCCTCCCGAAGGGAGACACCGTGCGGGGGGTGGGGGCCTCCCGGGGGGAGGAACAGTGTTAGGCGAACACGTCGAGCCACTGGTGACATGGGGGGTCCTGTGCGGCAGGGGGGATTAGTCAGCCCGTTTCCGTCGGCGCGAAGACGTCCGGCGAACGGGACGATCAATGAGCCGGCGACCGACTGGGAGCAGCGGTACCGCCGTGCAGTGATCACCAGCGATACGCTGGCCACCGCCTTCGTGGTGGCGGCGATCGGCATCTTCTTCGGGGCCCGGGACGCGGCCAACTGGCATGAGAAGTGGGGAATTCTCGCCTTCGGCACCGAGCTGCTGGTGCTGGGGGCGCTCGCGGTGAACCGGGCGTGGGCCCCGGCCGTGCTCGGCCAGGGCGCCGAGGAATTCCGCCGGCTCGGACGCTCACTGTCCACGGCGGCCGTCGTCCTGGCGCTCGGCGGGATCGCCCTCACCTCGCGCAACATCAAGCTCTGGATCTTCGTCGCGATCCCGGCGATCGCGCTCGTCACCATGACCGAGCGGTATCTGCTGCGCCTCTGGCTGTACCGACAGCGCAAGGAAGGACGGTGCCTGCGTCCGGTGCTCGCCGCCGGGAGCCCGGCCACCGTGTACGACCTGATCACCCGGACCCGCAAGTTCCCGCACCTCGGCTGGCGGGTGGAGGCCGTGTGCACGCCGGACGGCCTCGGGCTCGACGGTGACCGGCTGGACGGAGTGCCGGTCGTCGGCCGGCTGGCGGACGTCGCCGGTCACGTCCGCCGCGACGGCTACCGCGTCGTCGCGGTCACCCCGGACCCGCACTGGTCACCGGACCGGCTGCAGCGGCTGGCGTGGAACCTCGAAGGCGGCGACGCCGAGATGGTCGTGGCCCCCGTGCTGATGGAGGTGGCCGGCCCGCGGCTGCACGTCGACGCGGTGCTCGGGATCCCGCTGCTGCGGGTCAGCATGCCGACCTTCACCGGGGGCCGCCGGGCGGTCAAAGAGGTCGTCGACCGGATGGGCGCGGCGGTCCTGCTGATGCTGTTCGCGCCGCTGATGGTGCTCGTCGGGCTGCTCGTGCTGGCGGACAGCCGGGGCGGGGCGCTGTACAGCCAGCGCAGGGTCGGCAAGGACGGCCGCGAGTTCACCATCTTCAAGTTCCGCACCATGGTCGCCGGTGCCGACAGGGCGCGTGCCGAGCTGGCCGGCCTCAACGAGGGCGCCGGCCTGCTGTTCAAGCTCCGCCGGGACCCGCGGCTGACCCGGGTGGGAGCGATGCTGCGCCGGTACTCGATCGACGAGCTCCCGCAGCTCTTCAACGTGCTCACCGGCTCGATGTCGCTCGTCGGCCCGCGGCCTCCGCTGCCGGAGGAGTCCGCCGCGTACGGCCCGGACATCCGGCGGCGGCTGCTGGTCAAACCGGGCCTCACCGGCCTGTGGCAGATCAGCGGACGCAGCGACCTGCCGTGGGAGGAAGCGGTCCGGCTGGACCTGCGGTACGTGGAGGACTGGTCGCTCGCCCTCGACTCGGTGATTTTGTGGAAGACGCTGCGTGCCGTGCTCCAAGGGCAGGGGGCCTACTGATGCGGGGGAGGAACGGGACATGAGGGTAAGCGTCTTGGGGCTCGGCTACGTGGGCTGCGTGTCGGCCGCGTGCCTGGCCCGCCTGGGGCACGAGGTCATCGGGGTGGACGTGAACCAGGCGAAGGTCGACCTGGTCAACGACGGCAGGGCCCCGGTGGTCGAGGAGCGGATCGGCGAGCTCGTCGCCGAGGCCGTGCGGACCGGAGCGCTGCGCGCCACCGGTGACGTCCGCGAGGCGATCATGGGCAGCGAGGTGTCTCTGGTCTGCGTGGGCACGCCGTCGGAGCCCAACGGCAGCCTGTGCACCACGTACTTGGAGCGGGTCACCGAACAGATCGGCGCCGCGGTGGCCGAGGGGGCCGGGCAGGCCGAGGAGGGCGGCCGGCAGACCGTCGTGTTCCGCAGCACCATGCTCCCGGGCACCTGCCTGAACCTGCTGGTACCGATCCTGGAGAAGCACACCGGCGGCACGGCCGGGGTGGACTTCGGGGTCGCGGTCAACCCGGAGTTCCTGCGCGAGGGCACGAGCGTGCGGGACTTCTTCGACCCGCCCAAGACCGTCATCGGCGAGCTCGACCCGGCGAGCGGCGACGTGGTGGCGGCGCTGTACGACGGCCTGCCCGGCGAGGTGTTCCGGGTGCCGGTCCCGACGGCCGAGGCGATCAAATACGCGGACAACGCCTTCCACGGCCTCAAGATCGGCTTCGCGAACGAGCTGGGCGCGGTGTGCCAGGCGCTCGGGGTGGACCCGCACCAGGTGATGGACGTCTTCCTGGCCGACCGCAAGCTGAACATCAGCCCCGCCTATCTGCGGCCCGGCTTCGCCTTCGGCGGCTCCTGCCTGCCCAAGGACCTGCGCAGCCTGGTCCACGCGGCGCGGCGGGCCGACGTCTCGGTGCCCATACTCGCCCACGTGCTGCCCTCCAACTCCGACCATCTGCAGCGCGCGGTGGAGCTGGTCGGGCGCACCGGCAGGCGCCGGGCGGGCCTGTTCGGGCTGTCCTTCAAACCCGGCACCGACGACCTCCGCGAGAGCCCGCTCGTCGAGCTGGCGGAGAGACTCATCGGCAAGGGCTACGACCTGCGGATCTACGACGCCAACGTGAACCTGTCCCGGCTGCTCGGCGCGAACCGCGAGTACATCGAGACCCGGCTGCCGCACATCGCGCAGCTGCTCGTGGACTCCGTCGGCGAGGTGCTCGAGCACGCCGAGGTGTGCCTGATCGGGACCAAGGACCCTGCCGTGCTGTCGGAGCTCCCCCATGGCGGCGGCACGGTGCTCATCGACCTCGTCCGCATACCCGACGCCGAGGCGCGCCGGGCCGAACCGGGGTACGTGGGCCTTGTCTGGTGACACAGCGTTCGGTGACACAGCCGGCGGCGGCCGGCCGGACCGGCGCGCGCTGATCCTGGTGGAGAACCTGTCGGTGCCGTTCGACCGGCGGGTGTGGCAGGAGTGCACGACGCTGCGCGACGCGGGCTGGAAGGTGCACGTCATCTGTCCCCAGGGGCGTACGCGGGACACGGAGCCGGAGGCGGAGATCGACGGGGTGCAGATCCACCGCTACCCGCTGCGCGCGGCCACCGGCGGGCCGGTCGGCTACCTGCGGGAGTACGGATCGGCGCTGTGGCACACGGCCCGGCTGGCCCGCAAGGTCGGCCCGGTCCACGTGGTCCACGCCTGCAACCCACCCGACCTGCTCTTCCTGCCCGCACTGTGGCTGAAGCGGCGCGGCGCGCGGTTCGTCTTCGACCAGCACGACCTGGTGCCGGAGCTCTACCTCTCCCGGTTCGACCGCGGCGAGGACCTGCTCTACCGCGCCGTGTGCGCGCTGGAACGGCTGACCTACCGGGCCGCGGACGTCGTGCTCGCCACGAACGAGAGCTACCGGGACGTGGCGGTGCGCCGTGGCGGCCGGCGGCCGGCGGACGTCTTCGTGGTGCGCAGCGCCCCCGAGACCGACCGGTTCCGACCGGTACCACCCGAGCCGGAGCTGAAGCGCGGCAAGCCCCATCTGCTGTGCTACCTCGGCGTCATGGGCCCTCAGGACGGCGTCGACTACGCCTTGCGGGCCCTCGCGAAGATGCGCGACGAACTCGGGCGGACCGACTGGCACGCGGTGTTCGTCGGCGCCGGCGACGCCTTCGACGCGATGGTGGAGCTGTCCCGGCGGCTCGGGCTGTCCGATCAGGTGCAGTTCACCGGGCGCGTTCCGGACGCCGATCTGGTGCGCTACCTCTCCACCGCGGACGTGTGCCTTTCCCCCGACCCGCGCAATCCGCTCAACGACGTGTCGACCATGAACAAGGTCCTGGAGTACATGGCGATGGGCCGGCCGATCGTCTCCTTCGACCTCCGGGAGGCGCGGGTCTCCGCCGGCGACGCCGCCGTCTACGCGCCCGCCAACGACGAGACCGAATTCGCCTGGCTCATCGCGCAGTTGCTGGACGACCCGGAGAAGCGGGCCCGGATGGGCAAGACCGGCCAGGAGCGGATCGGCGGGCGGCTCTCCTGGCGGAACTCGCAAGCGTCGCTGCTCGCCGCCTACGCCGCCGCCTGCCGTGACCGCACTCCGGTGCCGGGACGGGGAGGAGGCCGCGCCGTTGAGCGATGACACGATACGCCTGGCCACGATGGGGCGGATTCTCCGTGGGCGCTGGCGGTTCCTCGCCATCCTCGCCGTGGTGGGCGCGCTCGTCGGCTACGGCATCTCGGAGCTGTTCCCGCCGCGCTACACGACGTCGGCGTCGGTACTGCTGCCGGGCCAGTGGGAAGAGCGCGAGCTGCTGACCCAGGCGGAGATCGCGGCCAGTTCGGCGGTGGTCGACCGCGCTGCCGCCACGCTCGGCCGGACGGGCGCCGACGCCGCCGAGCTGCGGCATCGGGTGAGCGCCAAGGCCGCCGACGGGAACATCATCAAGATCTCGGGCACGGCCGACACCCCGGAGCGCGCGCAGCGGCTCTCCGACCGGGTGGCCCAGCAGTTCGTCACCTTCGCCGTGCGGCTCGCGGGCGACAGCACGGACCCCGACACGGCCACGGGACCCGAGGCACTGCGGCAGAAGGTGGCGGAGACCAATCAGCGCATCACCGACCTGGCCGACGCGGCCGGTCCCGGGCGGACCGTGGAGAGCGTGCAGACCCGCACTGAGCTGGAGAAACTGCGCGCCGGGCTGCAGGAGGCCATGAAGAAGCTGGACAAGGCCGACCCGGCGGCCAACAAGGCCGGCATGGTCGTCATGGGGCCGGCGGCCCGGCCGGCCGGCGAGGCGCCGCCGACCAGGACGCAGCTCGTCGCCGCCGGGGCGCTGCTGTTCTTCCTGCTCGCGGTCATCGGCCATCTGGTTGCCGCACGGGCGAACCGCCGCCTGCGTACGGAACCGGAGATCGCCGCGGCGCTGGGCTCGGCGCTGCTGGGCACCGTCGACGTACCCGGCGGACGGCGCGCGTACCGGACGGAAGTCCGTGGCGCACGGGCCCGGATCCGCCGGCTGCTGGGCGTCGACATCCGGTGGGACGTACCGGCTCCGCAGACGTCCGGCGACGAAGCCGGCAGACGGATCCGCTACCGGCGGGTGTGCGCTCGCCTCCGGGACCAACTGCCCGCCCCCCGGCGGCTGCTGGTCGTCGTGCCGGACGGCGACGAGATCGCCCGCCGGGCCGCCGGGCAGCTCGTCGCCGAGGCCGGGAGCGATCCGTCGCTGCGGGTGGTGGCAGTCTCGGTGCTCCAGCCGATGGTGCCGGACCGCGACGCCGAGTCCGGTGCCCTGGTCGTGCTCAGCGCGGGCAGCTGGACCGCGGAGGAACTCGCCGGCATCGCCGAGGCGTGCGCGGACGGCAGGCACGAGGTCGTCGGCACCGTCGTCGCCGGCGCGGTCCGGGCCCGTCCGGAGCGGCCCGCCGACCGCCCTCCGGACGACGCCCCTCCGGCGCTCGCGGTCCAGGGCAACGCGGGGAGGGGTTCTGTGTGACGGCGAGCGAGACTTCGGAGCCGTCGGCCGCCGCTCCGCTGCTGGACCTGCACGCGCTGGTGGTGGCGGTGCGCAGACGCCGCCGCCTCTGGTGCTCGATGGCGCTGCTGGGGCTGCTGGTCGGCGCGGTGGTGGCGGTCCTGCTGCCGTCGCCACCGACCGCGGTGACCAAGGTGCTGGTCGCGCATCAAGCGGACCAGCCGAACGACCCCGGAACACTGATCCGCACCGACGTCGCGCTGCTCCAGACCACGCGGATCGCCGACCAGGCCCTCAAGTCCCTCAAGTCCCCGGAACGCCCGGAGGACTTCATGCGGGACTACCGGGGCACCGGCTTGACCAACAACCTGCTCCAGATCACCGTCACCGGTGACAGCGAAGCGGAAGCGGCGGCCCGCGCCAAGGCGCTGGCCGACGCGTTCGTCGCGAACCACGTGCGGCGGATGCAGGACGCCGCGGACGCCGAGGCCAAGGCCCTGCTCGACCAGCGTGACCGGATGCAGGACGAACTCGCCCAGGTCAACAAGGCGATCGGGGACCGGTCGCCGGGGAGCGACCCGAAGGCGTCGGCGAGCATCGAGTCGCTCTTCGCCCACCGGGCCGAGCTCAACTCGCGGATCGCCGACTTCGGCCAGCGCGCCGCGGAGGCGCGCACCGGCACGCCCAAGCTCGTCGCCGGCACGCAGATCGTGGACGCCCCGCGCGCGGTGCGGCACTCCCTGCCCAGGACCGCTGCCACCGACGCCGCGATCGGTCTCGTCCTCGGTCTCGTCCTCGGGCTCGCGCTGGCCGCGGTCGGCGCGGTGGTGGCCGACCGCCCCGTGCTGCGCCGGGAGATCGCGGCGAACCTGGGCGCCTCGGTCATCGCGGAGCTGCGCCGCGCGCCCCGCCGGCCGGCCGGGCCGTGGCCGTACCGACGGACCTGGACGGCGCGCGAACGGCTCACCACGACCCTGGCCCGCACCGTGCGCGCCTCCGCGGGACCGGTGTCGCTGCTGGAACTGGGCTGCGCGCGCAGCACGAGCGTGATCGCCCTGGACGTCGCCAGGGCACTGGAGGCGGAGGGGCCGGTGGTCGTCGTCGACGGTCTGCCCGGCCCGGAGCTCGCCGACAGCCGCCAGGAGCCAGGAGGTCCGGCCGTGGTCAGCGGCGAGCGTGCCGCGGCCGTGCCGCGTCAGGTGCGCCGGCTCGGCGTCGGCTCGGTCGCGCCCGGCACGGCGTGGACCGACCTCCAGTACCTCGGCGGCCGGACGGTGCTCGTCGTGCGGGCCGGGCACGGCAGCGCCGCATGGCTGCACACCGTGGCGCGGCAGTTGGCGGACCAGCGCATTCCGGTGATCGGTGTGGTGCTGATCGACCCCGATCCGCGTGACCGGACCGACGGCACGCTGTGGGAAGGGCCGCACACCGCACCGCGCGGCCATGACGAGTGGCCGGCCCGGTGGAACGGGACGGGCCGGCCGCGCGCGGAGCGGCCGTCGACGCCGGCCGCGCGGGTCCCGGACAGCGACCAGGAGGCGCGGTAAGAACATGTGTGGCATAGCAGGCACTTATCGATGGCCGGACGGGAAGGCCGTGACCGACCGGCTCACCGAGACCCTCGCCCACCGCGGTCCGGACGGGGCGGGCCGGTACAGCCACCCCGCCGGTGACGGCGAGGTGCACCTCGGGCACCGCCGGCTGGCCATCATCGACCTGTCCGGGACCGGCGCCCAGCCGATGGTCTCGGACGGCCTCGCCCTGACGTACAACGGCGAGCTGTACAACGCGCCCGAACTGCGCGCCGAGCTGGCGGCCGCCGGGGTGCGCTTCCGCGGTACCTCCGACACCGAGGTGCTGCTGGAGGCATGGCGGCGCTGGGGCACGGACTGCCTGCCCCGGCTCCGCGGCATGTTCGCGTTCGCGGTCTTCGACGAGCGGACCGGTGACCTGGTGCTCGCCCGCGACCAGCTCGGCATCAAGCCGCTGTTCCTGCTCCGGCGCGGTGCGGGCCTGGTGTTCGCCTCCGAGCTCAAGGCGCTCGCCGCCGTGACCGGCGGGTCGCTCCAGGTGGACCATGCGGCGCTGGTGGCCTCGCTGCTGTACTACTGGGTGCCGGACTCGCGCTGCGCGTTCCGCGAAGCGGGGAAGCTGCCGCCGGGGAGCTGGCTGAAGTGCCGGCCCGACGGGCGGGTGGAGCGCGGCCGGTACTGGCACTTGAAGGACGTCGCCGCCGAGGGCCGGGAGCGGGCCCGGAGCGGCGAGCGGCCGGACCTGGCCGCCGTCGTCGAGGAGTCGACCCGGCGCCACCTGCTCTCCGACGTCCCCGTGGCGACCTTCCTCTCCGGCGGTCTCGACTCCAGCTACCTGACCGCGCTGGCGGCCCGCCACCAGCCCGGGATCTCGGCCTACACGATCGGGTTCCGCGCCGAGGACGCCAAGTTCGAGGCGATGCCGGACGATCTGCGCTACGCCCGGCAGGTGGCCCGGCGGTTCGGCGTCGACCTGCACGAGATCGAGATCGCCCCGGACGTGCTCGACCTGCTGCCGCGGATGACGTACCACCTGGACGAGCCGATCGGCGACCCCGCCGCGATCAACACGTACCTGATCTGCTCGGCCGCCCGGGAGGCCGGGGTCAAGGTGATGCTCTCGGGGATGGGCGCCGACGAGCTGTTCGCCGGCTACCGCAAGCACCTGGCCAACCTGCTCGCGCTGCGCTACCAGCGCGTCCCGCGACCGCTGCGGCGCGGCCTGTCCGCGGCCGTGGACAGGCTGCCGGTCGCCACCTCCCGCCGGGGGTACCGGTCGGTGCGCTTCGCGAAGCGGTTCCTCTCCTTCGCCGATCTGCCGGAGGAGACCGCGTTCCGGCGCAGCTACACCATGTACGACCAGGACGAGCTGCTCGCCTTGATCCACCCGGACCTGGCCGGGACGGTCGAGGACGTGCTGACCGAGCACGCGGACACCTACCGGGACAACGACCTCGACGACTTCGTCAACCGCATGTGCCTGGGCGACGCCCGGATGTTCCTGCCGGGCCTGAACCTCGCGTACACGGACCGGTCGAGCATGGCCGCGTCGACCGAGGTGCGGGTGCCGTACGTGGACGTCGAGGTGGTCGAGGCGGCGTTCGCCGTGCCCGGCGACCGCAAGATCGTCGGACGGCAGGGCAAGGCCGTGCTCAAGGAGGCGGCCGCCTCGATCCTGCCCCGGGAGATCGTGTACCGGCCCAAGGGCCTGTTCAGCGCCCCGCTGCGCGCCTGGATGAGCCGGGATCTGGCACCGCTGGTGCGCGAGGTGGTGCACGACGGCGTGCTCGTCCGTTCCGGGTTCCTGCGCCGCGACGCGCTGGCGCGGCTCGTCGCCGAGGACGCCGCCGGGCAGCGGGACTTCTCCAAGCATCTGTGGCACGTGCTGACCCTCGAGTACTGGTACCGCGGCGCGACCTCCGGGTCCGGCCAGAACTCCCCTTTCGACGGCGTAGAGACAAGAGGAATGCGTTGAAACAGGTCGTGCAGAACTACAAGAGCGGCGAGCTGGCGGTACTCGACGTGCCGGTGCCGGGGTGCAAGCCGGGCGGTGTGCTGGTCCGCAGCGCCTACTCGCTGATATCCACCGGGACCGAGCTCATGAAGGTGTCCGAGGCCGGCATGTCGATGCTGGGCAAGGCCCGCTCCCGTCCGGACCAGGTGGCCAAGGTCGTGCAGAGCGTGGCCACCAACGGAGTGCCCGCCACCTACCGCAAGGTGATGGGCAAGCTGGACTCCTACACGCCGCTGGGCTACTCGCTGTGCGGGGTGGTCGAGCAGGCCGGCACCGGGATCGACGACGTGGCGGTCGGTGACCTCGTGGCCTGCGCCGGCAACGAGCACGCGCTGCACGCCGAGCTGAACTGGGTGCCGAAGAACCTCTACGCCCGGGTGCCGGACGGCCTCGCGCCGCGGCACGCGGCCTTCGGCACCGTCGGGTCCATCGCGTTGCAGGGCGTCCGCCGCGGCGAGTCGCAACTCGGCGACGTGGCGCTGGTCATCGGCCTCGGGCTGATCGGGCAGCTGGTGGTGCAGCTGCTGGCCGCCTCGGGAGTCCGCGTCGTCGGGGCCGACCCCGACCCGGTGCGCTGCGAGCTCGCCGAGCGCCTGGGCGCCGCGGCCTGCGGGGACCCCGCGTCCGCGGCCGTGGAGGCCGCCGTCGCCGAACTCACCGGCGGCCACGGCGTGGACCAGGTGTACCTGGCGGCCGGCGGCGGCAGCAACCAGCCCGTCGAGCTGGCCGCCCGGCTGAGCCGGGACCGCGGCCGGGTCGTCGACATCGGCAAGTGCCGCCTGGACCTCCCGTGGAACGCGTACTACGAGAAAGAGCTCGACGTCCGCTTCTCCCGCAGTTACGGCCCCGGGCGCTACGACCCGGAGTACGAGCTGGAGGGCCGGGACTACCCGATCGGCCACGTGCGCTGGACCGAGCGCCGCAACCTGGCGTGCTTCCTCGATCTCCTCGCCCGCGGCCGCGTCGACGTGGAGCCCCTGGTCTCCCACACGGCCGATTTCGACGACGCCGTCGAGACGTACCAGCGTCTGAAGGACGGCGACCTGAAGGCCGTGGCCGTGCTGTTCCGGTACCCCGGACACGAGGCGGAAGCCGAGGCCCCGGCGGTCGCGGTGCCCACGGTGAACGTGCGGCGGAGTCCGGCCCGGGCCGCCAGGACGCCGGTGCGGCTCGCGTTCGTCGGCGCGGGAAACTACGCGACCTCCATGCTGCTGCCGCACCTGGCACAGCGCGACGGCGTCGAGTTGTCGGCCGTCGTCACCACGACGGCGCTGTCCGCGGCCAACGCGCAGCGGAAGTTCGGCTTCGCCCGGGCGACCAGCGACCTCGACGCCGTGCTCGGCGACCCGTCCGTCGACGCGGTGTTCGTGGTCACCCGGCACAGCTCGCACGCCGAACTGACCCGAAGGGCACTGCTGGCCGGCAAGACGGTGTTCGTGGAGAAGCCGCTGGCGCTCACCGAGGACGAGCTGACCGGCGTGCTCGCGGCCGTGGAGGAGTCCGGCAACGACCGGATACAGGTGGGCTTCAACCGCCGGTTCGCGCCACTGCTCCAGGAGGCCAGGAAGCGGTTCGGGGCCCGGACCGGTCCGGCGAGCGTCCGCTACCTGGTCAACGCGGGCCGCCTCGAACACGGCAGCTGGTACCTCCGGCAAGGCTCCGAGGGCTCGCGGTTCGCCGGCGAGGGCGGACACTTCATCGACACGGTGAGCTGGCTGCTCGGCGCCGACCCGGTCTCGGTGTACGCGGTCGCCACATCCGGCAACAACGAGGACCTGCAGATCGTGCTGCGCTACCCGGACGGCTCCACCGCCACCATCAGCTACGTCACCACCGGCGCGCCCGGCTTCCCCAAGGAGACCCTCGACCTCGTCGCCGACGGCAAGGTCCTGAAGCTGGACGACTTCGTCCGCGCCTCGGTCCACGGCCCCGAGCGGTGGGTCAGCTCGCGGCTGCCCAAGGCCCGGGACAAGGGCCAGAACGCCGAACTGGCCGCCTTCGTCAAGGCCGTACGGACCGGCGGGCCGATGCCGGTGCCGCTGGAGTCCCTCGTCGCCACCACGGCCGCGACCCTCGCCGTGCGGACCGGCCTGGCCGGCGGCGCGCCGGTGACGTTGGCGAGGGCGCGATGAGCATGAGCGCGGGCTGGTACTTACGACGGCTTTCCCGCATGGGGCCGCGGGAGGTCGGCGGCCGGGTGGGCGACGCGGTGCGCAGGCGGCGGTGGCGGTCGGCGCGGCCGGCCTGCCCGACCGTGACCGGCGCCCGGTTCACCGCGGTACTGCCCGCGGGGACGATCGCCGCGGTGCCACCGGCCGCCGCGAAACGTCTCCTCGCGGAGGCGGACCGGCTGATGGCCGGGCACGCCGAGTACTTCGGGGTGGACCGCGACGACCTGGCCGACCCGGACTGGTGGTACGACCCGAAGACCGGGCGCAGGGCTCCGTGGGGCTACGCCTTCGACGTGCCGTACCGGAACGAGGAGGTGGCCGGGGACATCAAGCAGATCTGGGAGCTGTCCCGGCACCAGTACCTCACCGTGCTCGCCGCCGCCTACGCGATCACCGGGAACGAGCGGTACGCCGAGCGAGTGGCCGAGCACCTGCGGTCGTGGTGGGCGGCCAACCCACCGCTGCGCGGCGTGCACTGGACCAGCGGCATCGAGCTGGGCATCCGGCTGCTCTCCTGGGTGTGGATCCGACGGCTGCTCGACGGCTGGCCGGGCGCGGCCGGGCTGTTCGAGGACAACCCGGCGGCGCGGAACCAGATCTGGCACCACCAGCGCTGGCTGGCCGCCTTCCCCAGCCGGGGGTCCTCGGCGAACAACCACGTCATCGCCGAGGCCGCCGGGCAGTTCGCGGCGGCCTGCGCGTTCGGGTGGTTCCCCTCCTCGGCGCGCTGGCGGGCCGACGCCCTGCGGTCGCTGGAGAGAAACCTGCGCGGCAACACCTTCGCCTCCGGCCTCAACCGCGAGCTGGCCACCGAGTACCACGGACTCGTGCTGGAACTCGGCCTGGCCGCGCTGGCCGAGGCGGATGCCGCCGGCGTGCCGGTCCCCACGTCCGTCCGGCTGGTGCTGCTGCGGATGACCGACGCGCTCGCGGCCGTCGTGGACAGCCGCCTGCGGACACCCCGTCAGGGGGACGCGGACGACGGCCACGGCCTGGTCCTGGACGGCGCGGGCACCGACCGCTGGGCGTCGCTGCTGGCCACCGGGGACGCCGTGTTCGGCTCTCTCGCCTGGTGGCCGGCGGTGGCCGGCGCCGATGCGCGCACCGCGCTGCTGGCGGCGCTCATCCGGCCGTACGCGAGGAACGGAACCGTGCCGGCCGTGAGCCGCCCGGCAAGCCGGCCGGGCCACTTCGCCGACGCGGGCATGACCATCCTGCGCGGCCCGGCAGGGATCTGGTGCCGCTGCGACGGCGGTCCGCACGGCTTCCTGTCCATCGCCGCGCACGCCCACGCGGACGCGCTGTCCGTGGAGGTCCGGCACGACGGGGTCGACGTGCTCGCCGACCCGGGGACGTTCTGCTACCACGGGCAGCCCGAGTGGCGGCAGTTCTTCCGGTCGACCCTCGGCCACAACACCCTGCAACTGGACGGCACCGACCAGTCGGTCTCCGGCGGCCCGTTCCTCTGGACCCGGCACGCCCGCAGCCGCGTCCTGGTCGCGGACCCCTCCGGCGCCTCCGACGGGACGGCCCGCTGGTGCGCCGAGCACGACGGCTACCAGCGCTCCGTGCACCGCCGCCGGGTGGAGCTGACGGCCGCGAGCCAGGAGCTGAGGGTGGTCGACGAGGTCCGCGGCCGACACGGCCCGCGCCGGGCCGTGCGCCTGGCGTTCCACCTCGGCCCGGCGGTCGCCGCGGACCTGGTGGGGAACCTGGCGGTGCTCACCTGGACCCGGGACGGCGAGGACCGCTCAGCGGTCCTCGACCTGCCCGGGCAGCTGCGCTGGCGGGCGCATCGCGGTGAGACCGACCCGCCGCTGGGCTGGTACTCCGCCGGCTTCGGGCGCAAGGAACCCGCCACGACGCTGATCGGCACCGGCTCCGCCGACGGCACCGCGCCGTCGGGGGAGTTCACCACCGTACTCAGGTTCCACGGCTAGGAGGACGTGTGGGGAACAAGCGGCGGAACTGGGCGTTACTGGCGGCCCTGGCCCTGTCGGCGACCGGCTGTGCGAGCACGTCGGGCGGTGACCGGACGGAGCCGACCGCCCCGCCGTCCACGTCCGCGGCCCGGTCCGCGGCCAAGGTGTGCGCCAAACCCGCGGCCGGGCCGGCGAAGGCACCGGCGGGCGCGGTGACGGTCGACCCCGCGGTGGCCGGTGACCTGGCCGCGAAGACCAGGAGCAGCCCCCCGAAGACCACGTTCTGGCTCCTGCCGGGCACGCACAAGCTCGAACAGGACCGCTACGCCCAGGTCATCCCCAAGGAGGGGGACAGCTACCTCGGCGCGCCGGGCGCGGTGCTCGACGGCCGGAAGACCAACCAGTACGCGTTCGGCGGCACCGCCGGCGACGTCTCCATCCGCTACCTGACCGTGCAGGGATTCGTCGCGCCGCAGAACGAGGGCGTGGTCAACCACGACTCGGCCGACGGGTGGGTGATCGAGCACGCGGCGATCCAGTACAACTCCGGTGCCGGGCTGATGGCCGGTGCCCACCAGCGGGTCCGCGCCAGCTGCCTGCGCGGCAACGGGCAGTACGGAATGAACGCGTACAAGACCGGCGGCCCCATCAGCGGCCTGGTGCTCGAAGGCAACGAGATCGTGGCCAACAACACCGACGACTGGGAGCGGAAGCAGCAGGGCTGCGGCTGCACGGGCGGCGTCAAGTTCTGGGCCGTCAACGGCGCCGATGTACGGGGCAACTGGGTGCACGACAACCGCGGAACCGGGTTGTGGGCGGACACCAACAACAACGACTTCCGCATCGAGGACAACGTGCTGGAGGCCAACGACGGTGCCGCGCTGATCTACGAGACCAGCTACAACGCGGTCATCCGCAACAACACGATCCTGCGGAACAACTGGGTCGAGGGCCGCAAGTACGCCGACCGCGGCGACAACTTCCCCTATCCGGCCGTCTATCTGTCCGAGTCCGGCGGCGAACCACGGATCCGGGCCCGCACGGACAAGATCGAGATCTACCGGAACGTGCTGGAGAACAACTGGTCCGGGATCACCCTCTGGGAGAACGCCGACCGGTTCTGCAACAGCCCGGCCAACACCTCGACCGGCGACTGCACGCTGCTGGTGCGGCGCTCCGACCGCTGCGCGCGGCCGACGATCGCCACCACACCGCTCTACGCCGACTGCCGGTGGAAGACCCAGCGGGTGGACATCCACGACAACCGCTTCGTGCTGGACGAGTCGGTCGTCAAGTGCACGGCGAAGTGCGACCGCATGGCGGTGCTGGCCAACTACGGCACCTACCCGGACTGGTCGCCGTACCAGGGCGAGCGGGTGGCCCAGGCGATCACCCTCAAGCAGGACAACCGCTGGCACGACAACGTCTACCTCGGACCGTGGAAGTTCGTCGCCCACGACCCGAGCCGGGTCCTCGACTCCGGGCAGTGGCAGGGCGCGCCGTACCAGCAGGACGCGGGCAGCACCTTCGCCCCACAGGACGGTGGCTGAGATGGGCGAAGGCCCCGGGCTCGATGGGCTGTCGGCCGGACCGGACACGGCGGATACGCTGCCCGGCGCCGCACCGCGCCCCGCCGGCGCACCGAGGGTCGTCGGGGTCGTCTGGGGGCTGCTGATCCTCAACACGCTCGGCTCCGCCGGGGCGAGGACCATCGTGCCGCTGCCCCGCTCCTTCATCCAGGTCGTCACCATGGGCGCGCTGGTCGCCGCGTTCGCGCTGGCGCTCATGGTCAATCCCCGGCTGCGGATCCGGGCCGGCGCCTTCCTGTTCCTGCTCACCCTGCTGCTGGTGCCGAGCGTGATCTCCAGCGCGCACCTGGAGTCCGGGTTCGGCGCACTGTTCCGGTGCGGCCGGCTGGCTCTCTTCGCCGGCACGCTGTGGCTGCTCAGCCACCGGTGGGACGGCGGCCTGACGTTCGTCCGGCACCACATCCGGGTGTACTTCGCGGTGCTCGGGTCGGTGGCCGCCGGCCTGGCCGTCTCACCGGGCGCGGCCATGCCCGGGCTCTACGGCGGGCGGCTGGTGGGCGCGTTGTGGCCGCTCACGCCGCCGCAGATCGGACAGTACGCCGCGGTGGTCATCGGGCTCACCGTGCTGCTCGTGCTGGGCCGCCGGACCGACAGGGTCAGCGCGACGGTGATCATCGTGCCGTCGCTCGTCCTGCTCGCGCTGACCCACACCCGGACGGCCACGCTCGGCCTGTTCATCGGGCTGGCGTTGGCGATCGGCTCGCTCGTCCTGACCAGTGCCGCGGCCCGCCGCTTCTTCACCTGGGCGGTGCTCAGCGCCGCGGTGGCCGCAGTGGCGCTCGGCCCCCTGCTCCAGGCGTGGTTCCTGCGCGGACAGAGCCAGGAGAACTTCACCAGTCTCACCGGCCGGGCCAAGGTCTGGGACGCCTTGCTGGCAGCGCCCCGGACGCCCCTGGAGAAGCTGTTCGGCGTGGGCCTGGGCGACAAGTCCTTCGGCGGGCTGCCGATCGACAACAGCTGGCTGGCCGTCTACCACGAGCAGGGCATGACCGGCATCGCCCTGGTGGCGGCGATCATCATCGTGCTGGGCGGCGTCGCGCTGCTGCGGCCACCGTCGCTGCCGAGAGCCTGCGCGATCTTCCTGATCAGCTACTGCGCGATCGCGTCGTACACCGAGTCCGGACTGGGCGACGCCTCGCCGTACCTGCTGCATCTGGCCGTGGCCGCCTCGCTGTTGGCGGCACCCGCCGCGGCCACGCCCCTCGCGGTGCCCGAAGCCCCTCGACGACATACCCCGCGATGGGCCGGGGACCGGAGGTGACCGCACGCATGCACGTCCTCGTGGTGCACAACCGCTACTCCTCGGCGCAGCCGAGCGGGGAGAACAACGTCGTCGACCAGGAGGTGGGGCTGCTGCGCGCGGCCGGCCACCGGGTCGGGGTGTTCGAGCGGCGCAGCGACGACATCGCCGCCCGGTCCCTGCCGGGCAAGGTCGCGGTGCCGCTGCTGGTGCCGTGGAACCCGGCGGTCCGCGCGGAGCTCGCCGCCCGGCTCCGCGCCGAGCGGCCGGACGTGGTGCACGTCCACAACGTCTTCCCGCTCCTGTCGCCCGCGGTGCTGGCGGCCTGTGCCGACGCCGGCGTGCCCGCCGTCGCCACGCTGCACAACTACGCCCAGGTCTGCCCACCCGGCACGCTGCAGCGGGACGGCCGGCCGTGCACCGAGTGCGTCGGGTCGGCGCCGCTGCCCGCCGTCCGGCACGGCTGCTACCGGAACTCCCGGCTGGCGACGGTGCCGCTCGCGGTCAGCCTGTCGGTCAACCGGCGGCGGTGGTGGACCGGCGTGCAGCGGTTCTTCTGCATCTCCGCGGCGCAGCGCGACGTCCTGGTGCGGGCCGGCATGCCGGCCGAACGGCTGGCGGTGAAGCACAACTTCGTGCCCGAGCCGGGCGTCCGCCGATCGGGCGCCGGCGAGCACGTGCTCTATCTCGGCCGGCTCGCGGAGGCCAAGGGCGTGCGGCTGCTGATGGCCGCGTGGGACGCGATCGCCGCGGAAGGCGGGGTGGGCGTACCGCTCGTGGTCGCGGGCGCCGGGCCACTGGAGCGGGAGGTGACCGCCTGGGCGGCGGGCCGGGACGACGTGCGGTACGTCGGCCTGTACGGCCCGGAGGAGTGCCGGCGGGCCATCGCGCGATCGGTCGCGGTGGTGGCTCCCTCGACGTGGCTGGAGGCGTTCGGCCTGGTGGTCGTGGAGGCGATGGCGGCGGGGGTCCCGGCCGTCGCCGCCGGGCACGGCGCCTTCGTCGAACTCGTCGAGGACGGGGTGACCGGGCTGCTGCACCGGCCGGGCGATCCCGCCTCGCTCGCGTCCTGCCTGCGCCGGATCACGGCCGACCCGGCTTCCAACCGGGAGATGGGCCGGGCGGCCCGGCGCCGTTACGAGCAGGCGTTCAGCCCGGCAGTCGGGCTGGAGCGCCTGGTGGAGGGGTACCGCGCCGTGATCGCGGCGCGGTCCGGCGGCGGGGACGGCCCGCCGCCGGCAGGGGACAACAGCACCGGCTCGCGGCGGGGGCTCCCGCGCGAGCGGGATGGGGGCAGTAGATGACACGATGCAGACTCTGCGGCTCGGCGGCGCTGGCGAGCGTCGTCGACCTCGGGGCGACCCCGCCGTGCGAGAGCTTTCTCGCCGCGGACCAACTGGACCGGCCGGAGCCGGCGTACCCGCTGCACCTGCGGGTCTGCACCGACTGCTGGCTCGCGCAGATCCCGCCGCTGATCACCCCGGAGGAGACGTTCACGCAGTACGCGTACTTCTCCTCCTTCTCGACCTCCTGGGTGGAGCACGCGCGCACGTTCGTCACCGACGCCGTGCAGCGGGTGGGTCTCGGCCCCGACGCCTTCGTCGTCGAAGTGGCGAGCAACGACGGGTACTTGCTGAAGCACGTGGTGGACCGCGGGATCCGCTGCCTCGGCATCGAGCCGTCGGTGAACGTCGGCGCCGCCGCGCGGGACGCGGGCGTGCCCACGCTCACGGAGTTCCTGTCCCCGGCCACCGGCTCGGCCGTCCGCGCCGAGCACGGCCCGGCGGACCTGGTCGTGGCCAACAACGTGTACGCGCACATCCCCGACGTCGTCGGGTTCACCCAGGGGCTGCGCGCCCTGGTCGCCGACGACGGCTGGGTCTCCGTCGAGGTGCAGCACCTGCTGACCCTGATCGAGGAGAACCAGTACGACACGATCTACCACGAGCACTTCCAGTACTACACGGTCGCTTCCGCGACCCGGGCGCTGGCGAGCGGCGGACTCGCGCTCGTGGACGTCGAGTTGCTGCCCACGCACGGCGGCTCCATCCGGCTGTGGGCCCGGCCGGCCGAGGCGGCCGGCGAGCCGACCCGCCGGGTGGCCGAAGTGCTGGACCAGGAGAAGGCCGCCGGGCTGCGGGAGCTGTCCGGGTACACCGAGTTCTCCGCCCGGGTGGCCAAGGTGCGCCGGGACCTCCTGCGGTTCCTGATCGAGGCGGCCGAGCGCGGCGAGACGGTGGTCGGCTACGGCGCCCCGGGCAAGGGCAACACCCTGCTCAACCACTGCGGCATCCGGCCCGACCTGCTCCCGTACACGGTCGACCGCAACCCCTACAAACACGGCAGGTTCACCCCGGGCACCCGCATCCCGATCCTGCCGCCCGAGCGGATAGCGGCCGACAGACCGGACTACGTCCTCGTCCTCCCGTGGAACCTGCGGGCCGAGCTGGCCGAGCAGTTGTCGTTCGTGCACGCCTGGGGCGGCCGGCTGGTCTTTCCCATCCCGGAACTGAGCATTGTCGAGGTCAAGCCATGAAGGTCGTTCTGTTCTGCGGCGGTTACGGGCTGCGCATGCGCAGCGGTGCCGCGGACGACATGCCCAAGCCGATGGCGATGGTCGGCCCGCGGCCACTGATCTGGCACGTCATGCGCTACTACGCGCACTTCGGGCACACGGAGTTCATCCTGTGTCTCGGATACGGGGCCCACCACATCAAGGACTTCTTCCTCAACTACGAGGAGACGACGTCGAACGACTTCGTGCTGCGCGGCGGGCGGACCGAGCTGCTGTCCACCGACATCGCCTCCTGGACGATCACCTTCGTGCAGACCGGCATCGAGTCACCGATCGGGGAGCGGCTGCGCCGGGTGCGCCACCACCTGGACGGCGACGAGATGTTCCTCGCCAACTACGCCGACGTGCTCACCGACGCCCCGCTGCCGGAGATGATCGACCGGTTCGCCCGGCGCGACGCCGGCGCGTCGATGATGGTGGTGCCGCCGCAGTCCTCGTTCCACTGCGTGGACCTGGGCGAGGACGGCCTGGTGGGGGGCATCACCGCGGTGAGCGAACTGCCGCTGTGGGAGAACGGCGGCTACTTCGTGCTCCGTCAGGAGATCTTCGACCACATCCCGGAGAACGGGGACCTGGTCGCCGACGGCTGCGCCCAGCTGGCCAAGCGTGGCCGGCTGGTGGCGCACCAGCACCGCGGCTTCTGGAAGCCGACCGACACCGTGAAGGAGCGGGCCGCGCTGGACGCCGCCTACGCCCGGGGCGACTGCCCGTGGGCCGTCTGGGAACACGGTGGCGCGGGCGCCGGGGCGAGGACCGCGTGATCCGGCTCGGCGCCGGGCGCCTGGACCGGATCGTCGCGGTGGGCGCGCACTGCGACGACATCGCCATCGGCGCCGGCGGCACGCTGCTGACGCTGTGCCTCGCGCGTCCGGGTGTCCGCGTCGACGCGCTGGTGCTCTCCGGCGGTGGCAGCGAGCGCGAGCAGGAGGAGCGGGCCGCGCTCGCCGCCTTCTGCCCGGGCGCCGAACTGCATCTGACCGTGCACAAGTTGCCCGACGGCCGCCTGCCCGCCCACTGGGAGGAGGCCAAGGCCGCCGTCGAGGAACTGCGCGCGGAGGCCGAGCCGGATCTCGTCCTCGCCCCGCGCGCCGATGACGCGCATCAGGACCACCGCTGCCTGGCGAAGCTGATCCCCACCGCGTTCCGCGACCACCTGGTCCTCGGCTACGAGATCGCCAAGTGGGACGGCGATCTCGGCCGCCCGTCGGCGTACCAGCCGCTGTCGCCCGGGATCGCCGAGCGAAAGGCGCGGCTGCTGCAGGAGCACTACCCCTCGCAGCGGCACCGGCCCTGGTACGACCGGGAGGCCTTCCTCGGCCTCGCCCGGATCCGCGGCATCGAATGCCACGCGCGCTACGCCGAGGCGTTCGCCGTCACCAAACTCACTCTCGACCTGGGGGATTGAACCTTGCGCGTACTGCTGACCGGACACCAGGGCTACCTGGGCACCGTGATGGCCCCGGTCCTCACGGCCGCCGGGCACGAAGTCGTCGGTCTCGACGCCGGCCTGTTCGCCGACTGCGTGCTGGGCCCGCCGCCCGCGGACCCGCAGGGACACCGGGTGGACCTGCGCGACGTCACGGCCGAGCACGTGGCCGGGGTGGACGCCGTGATCCACCTGGCCGCCCTCTCCAACGACCCGCTGGGATCGCTGGCGCCGGAACTCACCTACGACATCAACCACCACGCGTCCGTACGCCTGGCCCGGCTGGCCCGCGACGCCGGAGTGCGGCGCTTCCTGTACGCGTCGACCTGCTCGGTCTACGGCGCCGCCGGCGGGAGCGACCTGGTGACCGAGGACGCCCCGCTGCGCCCGGTGACGCCGTACGCGGAGTCCAAGGTGCGGGTGGAGGACGACCTGCACACGCTGTCCGACGGCGACTTCAGCCCGGTGTACATGCGCAACGCCACCGCCTTCGGCTACTCACCCAGGCTGCGCGCCGACATCGTGCTGAACAACCTGGTGGGCCACGCGCTCCTGTCCGGCGAGGTGCTGGTGCTCTCCGACGGCACCCCCTGGCGCCCGCTGGTGCACGCCGCCGATATCGCACGGGCCTTCGCGGCCGCGCTGACCGCGCCGCGCGAAGCGGTGCACGACCGGGCGTTCAACATCGGGAGCGAGATCAACAACGTCACGGTCGCCGAGATCGCCGAGCAGGTCGCCGAGGCGGTGGCGGGCGCGAAGGTGGTGATCACCGGGGAGACCGGCGCCGACCCGCGGTCCTACCGGGTGGACTTCTCCCGCTTCCGCGCCGCGATACCCGGCTTCGACTGCGCGTGGACGGTGAAGCAGGGCGCCGTCGAACTCGCCGACGCCTACCGGAAGTTCGGGCTGACCCGCGAGGACTTCGAGCGGCGCTTCACCCGCCTCGCCGTGCTGCGCGCGGCCTCCGACGCCGGTGCCGTCGACGACACCCTGCGGTGGCGCCGATGACCGCGGTCGGCGAGGAGATGCACGCGCTGGTGGAGCGGTTGTACCCGCTGTGCCGGAGCATCACCGGCGACGGTGTGCGCGCCACCCTGGAGATCGTCGACGAGTACGTCCCGCTACAGGTGCACGAGGTGCCGACCGGGACGCAGGTGCTCGACTGGACGGTGCCACAGGAGTGGAACATCCGGGACGCGTACGTCGCCGACGCCGCGGGCCACCGGGTCGTCGACTTCGCCGCGTCCAGCCTGCACGTGCTCGGCTACAGCGTGCCGGTGTCGGCGGCCATGCCGCTGGCCGAGCTGCGCGCACACCTGCACACCCTGCCGGACCACCCCGCCTGGGTGCCGTACCGCACCAGCTACTACAAGCCGGAATGGGGGTTCTGCCTGGCCCAGGAGACCCTGGACGCGCTGCCGGACGGCGAGTACGAGGTGTGCGTCGACTCCACACTCGCGGACGGTCACCTCACCTACGCCGAGCACGTGGTCCCCGGGCAGGTCGCCGACGAGGTGATCGTCTCCTGTCACGTCTGCCACCCGTCGCTGGCCAACGACAACCTGGCCGGCATCGCGGTGGCGACGTTCCTGGCACGGGCGCTGGCCGAGCGGACGCCGTACTACACCTACCGCTTCCTCTTCGCGCCCGGCACCATCGGTGCGATCACCTGGCTGGCCCGCAACGCGGAGCGGATCGACCGCGTCAAGCACGGCCTCGTGCTCGCGTGCGCGGGCGACCGGGGGCAGCTGACGTACAAGCGGAGCAGGCGCGGCGACGCGGAGATCGACCGGGTGATGCGGCACGTGCTGACCGCGTCCGAACGCCCGCACCGCGTCGCCGAGTTCACTCCGTACGGCTATGACGAGCGGCAGTTCTGCTCGCCCGGGTTCGACCTCGGGGTGGGCTCGCTCAGCCGGACCCCGTACGCCGGCTACCCCGAGTACCACACCTCGGCGGACAACGTGGACTTCGTCTCCCCGGAGGCGATGGCGGACACGCTCGCCGTCTGCCGCGAGGCGTTCGCCGTGCTGGACCGCAACCGGCGGTACGTCAACCTCAGCCCTTACGGCGAGCCGCAGCTGGGCCGGCGCGGGCTGTACGACTCGCTCGGCGGCCGCAGCGACGCGAAGCAGGCCGAGATGGCCATGCTCTGGGTGCTCAGCCTCTCCGACGGCGAGCACGGTCTGCTGGACGTCGCCGAGCGGTCCGGGCTGCCCTTCGACACCGTCGCCGCCGCGGCCGGCGCCCTGCACGGCGCCGGGCTGATCAAGGCATGACGCCGGTGCCCACCGAGGGGGAGAGGGCGACGACACCGGCGGCCCCGGCCGGAGACACCGGGCGGACCGCCAAGCGGGCCATGGCCGGCCGGCTGTCCTGGGGACTGGCCGACCAGGCGGCCTCCAGCCTGTCCAACTTCGTGGTGGGCATCTACGTGGCACGCTCGCTGGGGCTCGCCGCGTTCGGTGTCTTCAGCCTGGCCTGGGTGACCTACGGCGTGGTGCTCAGCGTCTCCCGCGGGCTGGCCACCGACCCGCTCGTGGTGCGCTTCAGCGGTGTGCCGGACGCGTCCTGGCGCGGGGCGGTGGCCCGGTCGTCGGGTACCGCGCTCGGCGTCGGTGCCGCCATCGGCGCGGTGTGCCTGGTGGCCGGCCTCGCACTCGGCGGCCGCGTGGGGCCCGCGTTCGCCTGCCTCGGCGTCGTACTGCCGGGCCTGTTGCTCCAGGACGCCTGGCGGTACTCGTTCTTCGCCGCGGGCACCGGGCGGAAGGCGTTCGTCAACGACCTCGTGTGGGGCGTCGCGCTCGTCCCGGCCATGGTGGTGGCGGCCCGCGCGGGCAGCGTGGCCGCGTTCGTGCTCGCCTGGGGCGCGTCCGCCGCGGTGGCCGGGGCGTACGGCTGTCTTCAGTCCGGCATCCGGCCCCGGCCGGCCGGGGCCCGCGACTGGCTTCGCGAGCACCGCGACCTCGGCTACCGGTACCTGGTCGAGAACGTCTGCACCAGCGGCGCGAGCCAACTGCGGGCGTACGGGCTCGGCGCGATCGTCGGCGTCAGCGCGGTCGGCGTGGTCCGGGGCGCCGAACTGCTGCTCGGCCCGTTCATGGCCGTGCTGATGGGTCTCTCACTGGTCACCGTCGCGGAGGCGGCACGGGTGCTGCGGCGGGCCCCGCACCGGCTGGGCACGTTCTGCCTCCTGCTGGGCGGCGTCCAGGCCGTCGCCGCGCTGCTCTGGGGCGCGGCGCTGCTGCTGGTGCCGGACCGGCTCGGCGAGCTCGTGCTCGGCGACGTCTGGAGCTCCGCCTCGGGGCTCATCGTGCCGGCCGTGCTCGGCGTCGCGGGCGCCGGCCTCGGCACCGGCGCGGCGGCCGGGCTGCGCGCGCTCGCCGCGGCCCGGCGCAGCCTGCGCAGCCAGCTGTTCGCCTCCACCTGCTACGTCGTCGGCGGGCTCGGCGGTGCGGCCGCCGCCGGCACGACCGGCTCGGCCTGGGGCGTCGCCGCCGCGACCGGCTGCGGCTCGGCCGTGTGGTGGCTGCATCTGCGGTCCGCCCTGCGCGAGCGCCACGACAACCCCATCCGCGAAGTGAGGACGCCATGACCGCCCATCCCCGGCTGAGCATCGGCCTGCCCGTCCACAACGGCGAGGAGTACCTCGCCGAGTCGCTCGACGCCCTGCTCGGCCAGACCTACGAGGACTTCGAGCTGGTTGTCTCCGACAACGCCTCGACCGACGGGACCCAGGACATCTGCCGCGCGTACGCCGCGCGGGACCCGCGCGTCCGGTACCTCCGGCTGCCCCGGAACATCGGCGCCGCGCCGAACCACAACTACGTCTTCACCGAGTGCCGCGGCGAACTGTTCAAGTGGGCCTCGCACGACGACCTGTACGCCCGGGACCTGCTGCGGCGCTGCGTGGAGGCGCTGGACGAGCGGCCGGACGTGATCCTCGCGCACTCCGGCCAGGCGGTCATCGACGGCGCCGGCCAAGTGAAGGTCCCGTACGAGTACGGGCTCGCCACCGACTCGCCGCACGCGCCGGAGCGCTTCCGCAGCTTCCTCGTCGAGCCCGGTGGCGACGACTTCTACGGGGTGATGCGGGCCGACGTGCTGCGCCGGGTGAAGCCGCACGACAGCTACCACCACGCGGATCGCACGTTCGTCGCCGAGATCGTCCTGCACGGGCCCTTCCACCAGGTGCCGGAGCTGCTGTACTTCCGCCGCGACCACCCCACCCGCGCCGAGCGGGCGAACCCTTCCAAGCGCGCCCGGTGCGTCAACCTGGACCCGCGCCGGGCAGGCCCGCTGCACCCGACGCCCCGGCTGCTCGCCGAGTACGTCTGGGGCTTCGTCGCGGCGATCAGGCGGGCGCCGCTGTCCCCGGCCGAACGGCGCGCGTGCTACCGCCACCTGGCCGCATGGCTGAAGAGCCGGGCCCGGCCGGCCGCCGGCGAGCGGGTCGAGGACCGCGCCCCCGTCGACCCGGGCCTGCTCACCGTCTCCGTCGACGCCCTCGTCGCGGGCCGTGAGGGGAGGCGGGCATGACGTCAGCCGACGGAACTCCGGTGCGCGTCGGGGTGTTCGGCCTGCTCGGATCCGGCAACCTCGGCAACGACGGGTCGCTCGAAGCCGTGCTCGGGTACCTCCGCGCCGAGCACCCGGAGGCGGTCGTGGACGCGCTGTGCGGCGGGCCCGAGGCCGTCGCGGCCCGGTACCGGATACCCGCGACGCGGCTGCACTGGTACGGCGGGGAGTACCGGACCGCGTCACGCGCGGGCGCGATCGCGGCCAAGGGCCTCGGCAAACTCGTCGACGCCGTCCGCACCGCCGCCTGGGTGCGCCGGCACGACGTGGTGATCGTGCCGGGCATGGGCGTCCTGGAGGCCACGCTGCCGCTGCGGCCGTGGGGCTTCCCGTACGCGCTGTTCCTGCTCTGCGCGACCGGCCGGCTGTTCGGCACCCCGGTCGCGCTGGTCGGCGTGGGCGCCGCCGCGATCGGCCGCCGGCCGACCCGCGCCCTGGTGCGCTGGTCGGCGCGGCTGGCCACGTACAGGTCGTACAGGGACGCCCTGTCCCGCGACGCGATGCGGGCGATGGGCGTGGACACCGCGCGCGACGAGGTCTACCCGGACCTCGCGTTCGCCCTGCCGACGCCGCGGGCCGGCGCGTCCTCCGGTCCGCCGGGCCTGGTCTGCGTCGGCGTCATGGACTTCCACGGCAGCGACGACGACCGCTCCCGGGCCGAGGAGATCCACCGGCGCTACCTCGACGGGACGACTCGCTTCGTCCGCGCGCTGGTCGACGACGGCAGACCGGTCCGGCTGCTCACCGGCGACGAGGTCGACCGGCCCGTGGTCGCCGCGATCCTCGACGCCGTGGACTCGCCGCTGGTCACCGCTGCCGGGCCGGCCTCGCTGGCCGACCTGATGGAGGAGACGGCGGCCGCCGGCACCGTGGTGGCGACCCGATACCACAACCTGATCTGCGCGCTGAAGGCCGGCACGCCGACGCTCGCGCTCAGCTACGCGGCGAAGAGCGATGCGCTCATGGACCGGATGGGTCTCGCCGCATACTGCCACCCGGCGCGCGAGGTCGACGCGGACCGGCTGCTGGAGCAGTTCCGGGCGCTGGAGAAGCGGTCGGCGGAGCTGCGGCAGACCCTCGCCGAGCGGAACCTGGTCGCCTCCCGGCAACTGGAGGCCCAATTCGCCGAGTTGACCGCGGCCCTGTTCCCGGCGGCCGGCCACGCCCATGTCCACGCACGGCAGGAGGCTCCATGAAGGCGACCGAAGTCCCGGAGATCGACGGCGCGTACCTCTTCGAGCCGACGCCGTACGCCGACGAGCGCGGCTTCTTCTGCCGCACCTTCGACGCCGACGTGGTCCGCTCGGTGGGCCTCGACCCGGACGCCTTCATCCAGGACAGTGTGTCCCGCTCGGCCCGCGGTGTGCTGCGCGGCCTGCACCTGCGCTCCGGCGCCGGCGAGGCCAAGCTGGTGCGGTGCTCGTACGGGAGGATTTTCGACGTCGTCGTGGACCTGCGGACGGACTCGCCGACCTACCGCAACCGGGCCTTCTTCGAGCTGTCCGGCGAGACGCAGGTGACCCTGTACATCCCGGCGGGCTGCGCGCACGGCTTCCAGGCGCTGACCGAAACCGCCGACACCTCGTACCGGATCGACCGCCCGCACGATCCGGCCGAGGATGTGACGATCGCCTTCGACGACCCGGAGCTCGCCATTCCGTGGCCGCTGCCGGCCATGTCGATGTCCCGGCGGGACCGGGAGGCACCGAGCCTCGCCGAGGTCCTCAAGCGAAAGGAGAGGTGAGGTCGGCGTGCACTCCCAAGACCCCCAAGACTTCCAGGATGTCGAAGGCACCACAGGCACCGAAGAGTTCCTCCTGCCCCGGTCGCGGCTGGCGAACGAGCGGCTGCACGCCATGATCCCCGGGGGCGCGCACACCTACGCCAAGGGCGACGACCAGTACCCCGACGACCTGGCCCCGGTCATCAGCCACGGCCGCGGTGCCCACGTGTGGGACGTCGACGGCAACCGCTACGTCGAGTACGGCTCCGGCCTGCGGTCGGTCAGCCTCGGCCACGCCCACCCCCGCGTGACCGAGGCGGTGCGGCGGGAACTCGACCGTGGCAGCAACTTCGTCCGGCCGTCCATCGTGGAGGTCGAGGCCGCGGAACGCTTCCTGGCCACGGTGCCGACCGCCGAGATGGTGAAGTTCGCGAAGAACGGCTCCGACGCCACCACCGCCGCGGTGCGCCTCGCCCGCGCCGCCACCGGGCGCCCGCGGGTGGCCATCTGCGCCGACCATCCGTTCTTCTCCGTCGACGACTGGTTCATCGGCACCACGCCGATGTCCGCCGGTGTCCCGGCGGCGACCACCGAGCTCACCGTGGCGTTCCCTTACGGGGACCTGGCCGCCACGGAGGAACTGCTCGCCCGGTACGAGGACGAGGTCGCCTGCCTGATCCTCGAACCCGCCACCCACACCGAGCCGCCGCCCGGGTACCTCGCCGGCCTGCGCGAGCTGGCCGACCGGCACGGCTGCGTGCTGATCTTCGACGAGATGATCACCGGCTTCCGCTGGTCCGAGGCGGGCGCCCAGGGCCTGTACGGCGTCGTCCCCGACCTCTCCACGTTCGGCAAGGCGCTGGGCAACGGATTCGCCGTCTCCGCGCTGGCCGGGCGCCGCGACCTGATGGAGCGGGGCGGGCTGCGGCACTCCGGCGAGCGGGTGTTCCTGCTGTCCACGACGCACGGTGCGGAGACGCACTCGCTGGCCGCCGCGATGGCCGTGCAGACCACCTATGCCGAGGAGGGCGTCACCGCGCGACTGCACACCCTCGGCGAGCGGTTGGCCGCCGGTGTCCGCGACGCCGCGGCAAGCATGGGCGTCGGCGACCACATCGTCGTCCGGGGCCGGGCCAGCAACCTGGTCTTCGCCACCCTCGACGAGAACGGGCAGCCGTCGCAGCGGTACCGCACCCTGTTCCTGCGCCGGCTCCTCGCGGGCGGGGTGCTGGCCCCCTCGTTCGTGGTGAGCAGCGCGCTCGACGACGCCGACATCGACCACACCGTCGACGTGGTGGCCGAGGCCTGTGCGGTGTACCGGAAGGCACTGGACGCCGCTGACCCCAACCCCTGGCTGGCGGGGCGGCCGGTGAAGCCGGTATTCCGCCGCTTGGCATGATGTGACGTCAATGGCGCTACGGCCGAACGGCGTTGGCGGCCCGGTCGACCAGCCACGCGGTCGCCGGTATCACCGCCAGCGCGGTGCACCAGCCGCCGAGGACGTCGGTCGGATAGTGCGCGCCCAGGGCGACCTGGGCCCAGCCCATGGCGGCGCCGGCGACCAGCGCCGCGGCGAGCACGAGCGACGTACGGGCCGTCCTGCCGAGGCCGAGCCGGCCGGTCGCGAGCAGCGCCGACGTGAGAGCGAGCGCGGTGAAGAAGGCGGTGTGCCCGCTGGGGTAGGAGAGGTTGCCGTCGCCGTGGATGGTGCGTCCCACCAGGTGCTTGAGCAGCGTCGCCGTCCCCACGGCCGCGCCGGTGCCGACGACGACGAGCACCGCCGCACGAGGCCGCCGGAGCAGCAGGCAGCCGGTCACGGCGGCCACGACCAGCGTCGCCGATCCTGCGGGCTCCCCCAAGGAGTCCATGGCCAGGGCGACATGCCGCCACGGCGGCCGCACGCTGTCCGCCGTCGGCTGGACGATCCACCTGTCCACCCTGCCGGGCTGACTGTGACCGGCGTACAGGACCCCGATCACGACGACCACCAGCGCGGCGAGGACCGCGACCAGCCCGAGCCGCGCGCGCGGCGACGGGGCAGGCACCACGGGCGCCGACCGGCCGTTCACGCGCCCACCGCGTCCGGTCGGTCCGCGGTGGGCCGGCTCATGGCGGCCGGACATCGGGTCAGCGCTCCCGCCCTCGCGGCTTCAGCGGCACCGGCGGGAGCTCCGGGGCCGGGATCGGGGCCCCGTCGTATCCCTTCACCTCGCCGAAGCGGGATCCCTTCATCCAGTCCGAACGGGCCTGCGCGATATCGTCGTTGGAGCGACCGACGAAGTTCCACCACATGACGATGTGTTCCTCGAACGGCTCGCCGCCCAGCAGCATGAATGAGCTGTCCACGTCCGTGCGGAGCGGGAGTTCGGAGCGTCCGCAGCCGAGGTAGAGCATGGAGCCCGGTGCGAGGCGCACGCCGTCCACCTCGGCCTCGCCGGACATGGTCAGGGCCGCGTACTCGAAGTCGGGCCGGACCGGGAGGCGCGCGGAAGCGCCCGCGGGCAGGGTGACGTCGGCGCCCACGAGCGGGCTGAAGGTGGTGGCGGGGGAGGCCGCGCCGTCCAGCTCGCCCATGATGACGGTGGCGCGCAGACCGCCGCCGGTCACCAGCGGCAGCTCGGCGTGGTGCTCCCACGCCGGGGTGGTGTGCCGGTGCGCGTCCGGCAGCGCCACCCACAGCTGGGCGCCGTGCAGCAGGCGCGCGTGCTCGCGCGGGGACTCCTCCGAGTGCGCGATGGCACTCCCCGCCGTCATCAGCCCCAACCGCCCCGGACGCAACGTCTGAAGGCTGCCGAGGCTGTCCCGGTGCAGCACTTCGCCGTCGTGGAGCCAACTGACGGTCTGCAGGCCCATGTGCGGATGAGGGGGCACCTGCATCCCCGGCTCCTGGGCGATGTCGTCCGGGCCGTAGTGGTCGACGAAGCACCACGCGCCGACCATGCGCCGCCCGAGACTGGGCAGCAGGCGGCGCACGACGGTGCTCTCGCCGAGCGGGACCCTCTTCGCGGGCAGCAGCTCCCGCACCGGCCGCGCGGCGACGTCGGCGCGGCCACCGCATTCGGCCGGTGCGGGCCGGAGTTCGAGGTTGCTCATGGAAGCACTGTCCCATCCAGGGGCCGTCATGCGGCAGGCCTGTGGATAACCGTTGCGGCCGGCTGGGCGTAGTCGCCGTTCATGGCGGCGGCCAGCCGGAGGTGGGGCGCCGCTTCGCCGTCCCGGTTCTGCCGTTCCAGCGTGCGCCCGAGCAGCAGATGCGCGTACGCCTCGGCGGGGGCGTGGTCCAGGACGCGCCGCGCCTCGGCCTCGGCCCGGTTCAGCTGGGCGGAGTGGTAGTAGGACCGGGCGAGGAGCAGCCGGGCCGCCAGGTGGGCCGGTTCCGCCTCGACGACGGGTGCCAGGATGCGGGCGGCCTCGGCGTAGTCCTTCGCCTCGAAGAAGAGGTGCGCGCGCTCGTACTCGTCGGCCAGCGGGTGCGGGGACACCGGCACGGCGGCCGTGGGGGAGGACGGGGTGAAAGCGGTCATGGAACGGCTCCTTTCGCCCCCACCAACATAGATGAAGCTTGAACTATTCCGGTGCCTCAGGCCTCTGCCCGCCCGGCCTCCGCTCCGTCGCGCCCCGCCGCCACGGCGTCGTACGCCCACACCGCTCCCGTCACGAGCGCCGCGCCCAGCAGCCAGCCGCCCACCACGTCGGACAGCCAGTGCACACCGAGATAGAGACGGGTGAAGCCCACCCCGATCACCGAGAGCGCTCCCACCGCCAGCGCCGCACGGATTCCGGCGGGGCGTACGCGGTGCAGCCACAGCAGCCACACCACCAGCCCGCACGTCACGGTGGCGGTCAGTGCGTGGCCCGAGGGGAACGCCTGGTAGCTCGCGACGGCCACCGGATCCGGCCAGTGTGGGCGGTCCCGGTCGACAGCCGACTTGAGGGCCTGCTGCACCGCCGTCCCGGCGGCGGACGTCCCCGCGACCCAGGCGATGAGCAGCCACGCGCGCCGCCGCGCCAGCCAGAGTGCCGCCACGGCGAGAACCGCGCGCATGGTCCAGGGGTCCCACAGCCGCTCCGACAGCCAGTGGACGAACCCCGTCCAGCCGTGGTGCCCGACGGCGATCGGGTGCAGCCCGTCGGCCACCCGCCGGTCCAGCGACATGAGCGGACCCCAACCGCAGACGACCAGCGCCAGCAGGGCGAGAAACAGGGCGCAGAGGACGGCAGTTGAGTGCCACCCCACGGCGGGCGCGGGGCGGGGCGGCAGGGCAGGCGCGTCGGAGCGCGTCGGAACATGCATGGCCGGATCCTTGCGGAAGTCCTGGCCGTGATGCCACCCGTGCCACCGGGGAACACCGCTCCGGGGTCAGCCCAGTGCGCTCAGCCCGGGGATGAAGGCCACCAGCAAGGGCACCGCCGGAACCAGGGCCCCGACAGCCGTCAACCGGAGCCGCCGTGCCGTCGTCAGGCGCGGCCCAGGGGACAGCAGCCGGTCCACCCGGCCCGGCACCTGGGACAGCTGGGCCGGGCAGGGACCGAAAACACCGCGGTCCTCGTTGAGCTCGACCAGCGCCAGCGCGGTCGTCATGCGGCCGAACCGCCGCGAGGCGGCGTCGTCCGCCGCCAGCTCGACGAGACGGTGCACCTGGTCGCGGAACGCCGCGAACACCGGCACCTGCGGGAATCCGGTCGCCAGCGCCGACGAGGAGTGCAGCAGCCAGTCGTGCCGTGCCCGCGCGTGCCCCTGCTCATGGGCCAGCACCGCGTCCAGCTGTGAGTCCGAGAGCCGGCGCAGCGCGCCCGTCGTGACGACCAGCTGCGGAACCGTCCCGCCGCGCAGCCACCACGCGTCCGGGCGCTCGCCCTCCAGGACCACCAGCCGGTCCGCGTCCGGTGCCTCGCCCGGCAACTGCGGTGCGCGGACGAGCAGATCGGTGCGGCGCTGCCTGCGGCAGGCCCGGGCCAGGCCGACCTCGCGGGTCAGCATCGCCGCGGTCCACACCGCTCCGAAGCCCAGCGCCACGGCCAGCGGGGCGGCCCACGGGCGGTACGAGGTGAGGGCGTACGCCTCCACGACGCCGTGCGGGGCGGCCGCGAACACATGGCCGCGCACCGCTTCCCAGGCCGCAGCGGCGCTGAGCGCCATGGCGAGAGCGCAGCACAGCAGCACGGCCGCCACCGCGCACTGCCACACCCACAGGGCCACGACGGGTTCACGGTCGGGCCAGTCGGAGCGGGTCAGCAAGCGCGGCGTCAACGCCGCGACCAGTCCACCGAGGACCAGCAGCACGAGCGGGACCATCATGGCCGCAGCCTATGAGCGCGACGCCGCGCCCGGGTACGGTCCCGGGCGTGAAGTGACGCATGCCACGGTCTCGCAGAGGGACCGCGCGAGCTCAGAGGGTGAGCAGCATCGCCAGCATGCCGATGCCCATGGACAGCCGGCACGCGTTGGTGAGATCGGGGCGGCCCGGCCACGACGCCTCGCCGGAGGTGACGGCGGCCACGGGGACGAGGGCGGCCACCGTCCGTACGACGTACACCGCGAAATACACCAGCAGCAGACCCGTCAACAGAGGTGTCCCCGCGGGGACGTGCCCTTCGGTATGCGCGGTTCCGGTGTGCCCGGCGTGACCGCTCATGGGGGCACCCGCCATCGCCAGCGCCATATAGACCATGGCGAACGCTCCGACAGCGTGGTGGAGATGATGCAGGTGCTGCCCTTCCGTACGGTCACGCGCCACCAGCAGGGAGCGCAGGCCCGCCGCGCCGAACACGGTCGCGAACACCGGGGCGCCCCACGGATGGGTGTTCAGGCCGGCGGTCGGTACGGCCATCACCGCCATGCCCAGGCCCATCAGGGCGTCACCACCCGTGGACCGGGCTTCTGTCGCGTTCCTCGCTCCTGCCCTCACGAGGCAATACGCACCGGTCGCGGCGCACAGCGCCACCAGCAGCCAGCCGACGAGCGGCGGTCCGTGCACTGTGCACCTCCCCGGTCGGGCAGACCTACCCCCGGAGGATTCCCGCTCCAGTCGCATCACATGGGAGCGCACAGGCGCACGATGGGAGCACTACGCGGCATCCAGCACGCCCGCGCACGCGCGGTGACACGGGGGCGCACCGGGGTAGCGGACGGGTGCACGGGAGGAGCGCGCCGACCGGTCGAAGCCGGCAGCAAAAAAGATCTTGCCTTGGGCGCCACCTTCGGGAGAGAGTGAGGGCACCGAAGGGGTGTAGCTCAGCTGGCCAGAGCAGCGGACTCCAAACCCGCTGGTCGCAGGTTCGAATCCTGTCACCCCTGCTGTGCGGCCGCGCACCGCCCGGGCGTCCTCAGATGCCTGGGCGGTAGCGGATCGGGTGTTCCTCCGGCACCTCCACCACCGCGATCCGTACCCCGTCCGGGTCCGTGATCCACATCTCGATCAGCCCCCAGGGCTTGGTCTCCGGCGGCTCCAGCACCTCGACGCCCTCGCGGAGGAATTCCGCGTGGGCCGCCGCGGCGTCCGCGACCTGGAACCACAGCTCCAGGCCGGGGTCCGGCGGTGCGTCGGCACGGCCCGAGAGCTCCAGGAATCCGCCGCCCAGGAAATAGACCGTGCCGCGCTCCGGGCCGGTACCGAACTCCCGGTAGACCGCGAGCCCCAGCGCCCGCCCGTAGAAGTCCCGGGAACGCTCCGGATCGGTGGGCCGCAGAAGCACGCGGCTGCTCAGTACATGCACCATGACGCGACTGTACGCAGAGTCGATCGGGTTAGTGTTCGTATGCAGCCAAGATGTGCAGTCGAAGCCGTACGGAGAGGATCACACGGAGACCATGGAGACAGCCAGCAGCCGCACCGCAGAGCCGGTCTTCCGGGCAGCGACCGTCGCCGACGTGCCCGAGCTCGTGGCACTCGTCGAGTCGGCCTACCGCGGTGACGACAGCCGCGCCGGGTGGACGACCGAGGCGGACCTGCTGGACGGCCAGCGGACCGACCCGGCGGGCGTCGAGGCCGTGGTGACGGACGAGAACAGCCGTCTGCTGGTAGTGGAGTGCGGGGGCGAGACCGTCGCCTGCTGTCAGCTGGAACACCGCGGGACGCACGCCTACTTCGGGATGTTCGCGGTCCGCCCGGCGATGCAGGGCGCCGGGCTCGGCAAGGTGATCATCGCCGAGGCCGAGCGGTTCGTTCGCGCCGAGTGGGGTGCCGACGAGATGCACATGACCGTCATCCGGCAGCGTGACGAGCTGATCGCCTGGTACGAGCGCCGCGGCTACCGCCGTACCGGCCGGATGTCCCCCTTCCCGTACGGCGACGAGCGCTTCGGCATTCCCCAGCGCGACGACCTCGAGTTCGAGCTGCTCGTCAAGGAACTGCCGTAACGCGGCAGGATTCCGAGGGCGCAAGAGGGCGTAGGGGCGGGGTGTAAGGGGCGCTGGCCCTGGTCAGCGCCCCTTACACCCGCACGCTGCTACAGCCGGCCCGCCTCGACCAGCCGGTGCAGGAAGCGCCGTGTGCGCTCCTGGCGCGGCTCGCCGAAGACCTCCGCGGGTGTGCCGCGCTCCAGCACCACACCGCCGTCGAGGAAGCACACCTGGTCGGCGACGTCCCGGGCGAACCCCATCTCGTGGGTGGCGAGCATCATGGTCATGCCCTCGTCCTTGAGGTCGCGCACGACGCCCAGCACCTCACCGACCAGTTCCGGGTCGAGGGCGGCGGTGATCTCGTCGAGCAGCAGCAGTCGGGGCCGCCCCGCCAGGGCCCGTACGATCGCCACCCGCTGCTGCTGGCCTCCGCTGAGCCGGTCCGGGTACTCACCGGCCTTGCCGCCCAGGCCGAGCCGCTCCAGGAGCTCCCGCGCCCGCTCCTCCGCCTCGGCCCGCGGCACGCCGTGCACCCGGCGCGGGGCGAGCGTGATGTTGTCGAGCACGGTCATGTGAGGGAAGAGGTTGTACGCCTGGAAGACCACGCCGATGCGGCGGCGCACCGTGTCAGGGTCCACGCGTGGGTCGGTGATCTCCTCGCCGTCCAGGAAGATCGCGCCGTCGTCGATCTCCTCCAGGAGGTTCGTGCAGCGCAGCAGGGTCGACTTGCCCGAACCGGAGGCCCCGATGAGGGCGGTCACGGTGTGCGGGGCGACCTCCAGGTCGACGTCGCGCAGGACGACGGAGCGGCCGAAGGTCTTGCGCACGGCCTCCAGCCGCAGCACGGGGGCCGACGGTTCCGCGGTGCTCATACGATTCCTCCCTGGGCCCGGCGGCGGTCCATCCGTGCGGTGATCCAGTCGGTGAACCGTGTCATCGGGATGGTGAGGGCCACGAAGATGAGCCCGGCGACCACGTAGGGCGTGTAGTTGAAGCTCTTGGCGGCGATGATCTGCGCCGCGTAGACGGCGTCGACGGCGCCCGCGATCGAGACGAGACCGGTGTCCTTCTGGAGCGAGACCAGGTCGTTCAGAAGGGGTGGGACGACACGGCGTACGGCCTGCGGCAGCACGACGTGGCGCAGCGTCTGCCGGCCGGAGAGGCCCAGCGAGCGGGCGGCGGCGCGCTGGCTGGGATGCACGGACTCGATGCCCGCGCGGAACACCTCGGCGACGTAGGCCGAGTACGTGAGCACCAGCGCCGTGCCGCCCAGCAGCACCGGGTCCGTCGTCACGCCTTGCAGCCGCAGCGCCGGAACTCCGAAGACGACCATCAGGAGACAGATGACGAGCGGCAGGCCGCGGAAGAAGTCGGTGTAGGCGGTGGCGAGGGCCCGCAGGGGGAAGAAGACCGGGCCGCGCAGCGTGCGGGCGATCGCTATCAGCAGGCCGAGTACGAGGACGGCGGCCCCGCACACGACCAGCAGCCGGAGGTTGAGCAGCAGCCCGTCCAGCACCTTGGGCAGTGCCTCGCGGGCGTAGTGCGCGTCGAAGAAGGTCTCCCGGGTGCGTGACCAGCCGGGGGAGTTGACGACGGCGAGGAACAGCACGGTGCCGGTGACCAGTGTGCTGACGGCTGCCACGCTGATGGCCCGGCGCGCACGCGCCCGTTTGAACCGTTCGCGTTCCAGGCGTCGTGCGGAAGGAATATATGCGTCCTGGGCTGCGGCCTCCTGGGTGGCGGCCTCCTGGGGTACGGCACTCTCCGGCAGAGCGCCGTGGGGCGTGGCGGCCCCCGCGCCCTCGGCCGTCACTTGAGCACCGGTGCGTCGACGGCCTCGGAGAGCCAGGTCTTCTCCAGGCGGGCGAGTGTGCCGTCCTTGCGCAGGGAGTCGACGGCGCCACTGACGCAGCCGGTGAGCCCGCTGCCCTTGTCGAGGACGAGCCCGAACTGCTCGGCCCTGCCGCCGGAGGCTGCGAACTGGCCGACGATCTTCGCCTCCTGGACCTCGGCGGAAGTGATGTAGAAGGCCGTGGGCAGGTCGACGACGATCGCGTCCACCTGGCCGTTCTTGAGCGCGGTCTTGGCGTAGTCGTTCTTCTGGAAGACGGCGGGCTGCTGTGCGGGCCGGATGACGCTGTTGACGACGTCGAGGCTCGTGGTGCCCACCTGCGCGCCCAGTTTCACGTGCTTGAGGGCGTCCACCGTGGTGGCCTTGGCGGCAGGTGAGTCCTTGAGCGCGATGACGGCCTGCCGGACGTCGTAGTAGCCCGAGGAGAAGTCGACGGCCCGGCGGCGCTCGTCGCTCACGGAGACCTGGTTGAGGTCGAAGTCGAACTTCTTCTTCCCGGGCACCACAGCGGAGTTGAAGGGCACCGTCTGCCAGATCACGTCGGATCTGGCGTAGCCGAGCCGGTCGGCGACGGCGTACGCGACGGCCGACTCGAAGCCCTTGCCGTTGGCCGGGTCGTCGTCCTGGAACCACGGGGCGTAGGCCGGCTTGTCGGTGCCCACGGTGAGCTTGCCCGCGGTCCCGGTCGCCAGGTGCCCCTTGGCGCACGCGGCTGCGGGCGGTGCGGCGGACGACTTCGCGGAGCCGGTGTCGTCCTGCGGGGCACAGCCGACGGCCGCGCCCAGCAGCACGGCGAGGGCCGCACCGAGGCGCGGCAGGCGCCCGGACCGGCGGGGAGCGGTGCGGCGCGAGGGCCGGACGGGGAGGGCGGCGTAGAGGGAAGCGGAACGGGAAGTCGTGCGGCGTGTGGGCCGGTTGGCGACTGACATGGCGGGAGCGTGGCAGCGCCCGACGGGATGTGTCCAGGTCAGGCCATGGACCGTCCGAATAGCGGAAGACTGTTGCCGGTTCATGAATTCTCGGCGGCTCCGGAGGGTAGTCATGATGAGGCGCCTGTCAATGGCCGGAACTGAGCCAGGACAGCAGCGGGCCGCACGCGCCGGACGCGATGACGTGAGGCACCTGAGGCCACCCGAGTGCATGCCGACAGGAAAATCGGCGGTGCGACCAGGGGGTCGGCAGGATAATTTATGGCCGTCCCTCTTGAGATGAAGAACCGCACACAGATACGGTGTCTTAACGCGAAGTTCTCCCGAGGAAGGGCAGTCATGACGGAAATCCTTGCGTCGATGGCGATAGCGACCGGCGAAACAGCGGCGGACCGTGTGATCGATCACCCGTCCTGGGCCACGCTCAAGGACGCCGTGGAAACGATCCGGCCGTGGCAGTCCCCGGACGGATCCATCGACCTCGAAGCGGAGGGCGCACCCCCGGGCGACACGGTACGCACCGAGATCGGCCGGGTCGCCGCGGCCGTCGAGGAGCTCTCGCCGCTCCTGCCGCACGACACCGCGTACCACCGGGCGCTCGTCACGGACCTGCGCCGCTGGGCGGACGGCGGATTCGCCGTGCCCGACTTCCTGGACTCGCTGCTGGCCTTCCAGCCCGCCGCGCAGCGCGCCGACGGCCTCCAGCACCTCGTCGTCTTCCCGATGTACACGCAGAACGGCAACCCCGACCGCAATCTCGAAGCGGTCGTCCTGCGCGTCGTGTGGCCGGAGTGGCTCGCCGAGCTGGAGCGCACCCGCTACGACAACCCCCTCTTCGTCGGCATCACCTTCGAGGACTTCACCGCCGGCTACGACACCAACTCCGCGGTCCTCTTCCCGGAGACCATCGCCGTCCGCGAGGCCCCGGAGCGCTTCACCTGGGGCGGCATCTTCTGCGACCGTGAGGCGGCCCGCTTCCGCCGGGTCACCGAGGCGGCCGTCGGCACCCTCGGCCTGGAGCTGCCCGCCGACATCCAGGCGATGATCGGCGACCAGCACCGCTGCCAGCAGGCGTTCGTCCTGTGGGACATGGTCCACGACCGCACCCACAGCCACGGCGACCTGCCGTTCGACCCCTTCATGATCAAGCAGCGGCAGCCGTTCTGGATGTACGGTCTGGAGGAGCTGCGCTGCGATCTCACGGCCTTCAAGGAGGCCGTGAAGCTGGAGGCCGACGGCTACTCCCAGGGCCGTGACGTGCAGTACGCCGTCCTCTTCGACCGGATGTTCCGCTTCCCGGTCACCGGTGAGCGCGTGCGCAACTACGACGGCCTCGGAGGGCAGCTGCTGTTCGCCTACCTCCACAAGCACGACGTCGTACGCTGGACGGACAACACACTGCACATCGACTGGGACCGCGCCCCGCAGGTCACCAACCAGCTGTGCGGCGAGATCGAGAAGCTCTACCGCGACGGGATCGACCGCCCCAAGCTCGTGCACTGGTTCGCCGCCTACGAGCTGGTCTCGTCCTACCTCGCGCCGCACCCCGGCTCCGTGTGGGCCAAGGGCCCCGACGCCCTCGACCTGACCCAGCCCCCGCGCAAGCTCGTGGACGACGTGCTTCCGGACGAGTTCCCGCTCAGCATGTTCTACGAGGCCCTTGCCAAGAAGCTGCGCAGCGTGATCGCCTCGACCAAGGGGATCACCGCGGCGAGCGAGGGGCAGGCGGCCGCGTGAGCAAGCGTGAGACGGAGGCGACGATCATGAGCACAACGACGAACGGCGACGGTCGGCTGGACGGCGCGGTCGTGGCGGTGGCGGGCGCGGCCGGACCGGCCGGGCGCGCGACGCTGCTGCGCCTGGCCGAGGCCGGGGCGACGGTCGTCGCCTCCGACGCGGACGCCGCCCGCCTCGCCGAGGCCGTCGACGCCGCCCGCTACGCCCACGGGGGCGCCACGGTCACCGGCGACATCGTGGACCTGCTCGACCTGGAGGCGACCCGGAGCTGGGTCGACCGCACCGAGAAGGAATTCGGCCGGATCGACGGCCTGGTGCACCTGGTGGGCGGCTGGCGCGGCTCGGCGACGTTCGCCGAGACCGACCTCGCGGACTGGGAGCTGCTGGAGAAGCTGCTCATCCGTACCGTGCAGCACACCTCGCTCGCCTTCGAGGCCCCGCTCCAGCGCAGCGGCAACGGCCGCTATCTGCTCGTCAGCGCCGCCGGCGCCTCCAAGCCCACCGCGGGCAACGCCGCGTACTCCGCCTCCAAGGCCGCCGCCGAGGCGTGGACGCTCGCGCTCGCCGACGCCTTCCGCAAGGCGGGGGGCGAGAGCGACCCCCAGGCGGCCGCTGCGATCCTGGTGGTCAAGGCCCTGGTGCACGACGCCATGCGCGCCGAGCGCCCGAACGCGAAATTCGCGGGTTTCACGGACGTCAAGGACCTGGCCGAGGCCATCGTCGGCGTCTGGGGGAAGCCCGCCCAAGAAGTGAACGGAACCCGTCTGTGGCTGACTCCGCAACCGTGACCGCGACGACCGACGCCATACGGCGGCACGACCCCGCCTCGCGCGGCTTCGCCAGCGACAACTACGCGGGCGCGCACCCCGAGATCCTCGCGGCCCTCGCCCTCGCCAACGGCGGCCACCAGATCGCCTACGGCGAGGACGTCTACACCGCGCACCTCCAGGAGGTGATGCGCGGTCACTTCGGCCCGACGGCCGAGGCGTTCCCGGTCTTCAACGGCACCGGTGCCAATGTGGTCGCCCTCCAGGCGGCCACGGAGCGCTGGGGCGCGGTGATCTGTGCCGCCTCGGCGCACATCCACGTGGACGAGGGCGGGGCGCCCGAGCGCGTCGGCGGGCTCAAGCTGCTGACCGTGCCGACCGAGCACGGCAAGCTCACCCCCGAGCTCATCGACCGGGAGGCGTACGGCTGGGACGACGAGCACCGGGCGCAGCCGCAGATCGTCTCGATCGCCCAGACCACCGAACTCGGCACCTGCTATACGCCGGAGGAGATCCGGGAGATCTGCGACCACGCCCACGAGCGGGGCATGAAGGTCCACCTCGACGGTGCCCGCATCGCCAACGCCGCGGCCACCCTCGGCGTTCCGCTGCGGGCCTTCACGACCGACGCCGGTGTGGACCTGCTGTCCTTCGGCGGCACGAAGAACGGCATGCTGTTCGGCGAGTGCGTCGTCGTGCTGAACCCGGACGCGGTGCGGGCCATGAAGCACCTGCGCAAGCTGTCCATGCAGCTGGCCTCCAAGATGCGTTTCGTGTCCGCCCAGTTCGAGGCGCTGCTCGCCGGGGACCTGTGGCTGCGCAGCGCCTCGCACGCCAACGCCATGGCCGCGCGCCTGGCGGAGGGCGTACGGGCCGTCGAGGGCGTGGAGGTCCTGCACCCGGTGCAGTCCAACGCCGTCTTCGCGCGGCTGCCGCACGACGTGAGCGAGCGTCTCCAGAAGAGCTACCGCTTCTACTTCTGGGACGAGGCGGCCGGCGACGTCCGCTGGATGTGCTCCTTCGACACCACCGAAGCCGACGTGGACGCCTTCGTGGCGGCCCTCGCGGCGGAGATGGGCAAGCAGAAGTGAACACCCGCGCATGAAAATGCGTCCGGCCGCAATGTCAATGACATTGCGGCCGGGTGTGTCATCACGGTCCACGATCATGGACAGCGTCCCGGCGGGCGCCTGGTGTCAGGCGCCCGCCGGGAGCGTGTCAGCGGCGGTCCAGGGTCGCGGCCTCCGCGGGGGTCGGCGCCGTGCCGCCGAGGTGGGCGGGGACCCACCAGGTGTCGTCCGGACCCTTGGGGCGGACGGGATAGGCCCGCTGAGCCGCCTCCAGCAGCTCCTGGACGCGGCCCCGCACCCGCTCCGTGATGGTGTCGGCGTGCTCGGCCGGATCGGCGGCCATCGGCTCGCCCACCCGCATGGTGATCGGGATGTGGTTGCGGCCCAGATCCCGCTTGTGGCCCTTGGTCCACAGCCGCTGGGTGCCCCACAGCGCCATCGGCAGCAGCGGCACGCCCGCCTCCTGGGCGAGCCGGGCCGCGCCCGACTTGAAGTTCTTCAGCGTGAACGACTGGGAGATCGTCGCCTCCGGGAAGACACCGATGATCTCGCCCGAGCGCAGCGCGGACAGCGCGTGCTTGTAGGCGTCCATGCCGGCCGCGCGGTCCACGGGGATGTGCTTCATCGCGCGCATCAGCGGCCCCGACACCTTGTGCCGGAAGACGGACTCCTTGGCCATGAAGCGCACCAGCCGCTTGGCGGGCCGGGCGGCCGTACCGCAGAAGATGAAGTCGAGATAGCCGATGTGGTTGCTCACCAGCACCGCCCCGCCGCGCTGCGGCACGTGCTCGGTGCCCTGGATGTCGAAGCGCAGATCGAGCGCCTTGAACATGGAGCGCGCGAAACCGATCACCGGGGGGTAGACGAGTTCTGCCATATCGGGGAAATCCTTCTGGGCCTGGGGAGGGTTCTCCCGGCTGAAGTTACGCGGCCGTAGGTTCTCGGCCCCCGGCCGATCGTGCCTGATCGCCCGGCCCGTGGACCAGCGAGGACGCCCCGGGGGCCAGGAGATTCTCGTCACGTCGGCCTGCGGCGCGGGACATCGTCCGGTACTGCCGAAGGTACACCGCGTACCCCGGACAGAACCGGGCAGACCCCCGCGAGCGCCGAACGGGGGCGTGTTCGAGGGCGCGAGGGGAAATTTCTGCGGCTCCGGCGGCGCTGCAACCGTCGGAACACCACGGGGCCGCTGCGGTCCCGCGGACGCGGGCGACTGTGGAGGGGCGAGCGTGCCGGTGCGGGACGAAGTGATGCGGCTGAGTGCCGCCGAGCTCGGTGCGGGGCTGGGGGAGCGGGCCACCCTCGTCCAGTTCTCCAGCGCCTTCTGCCAGCCGTGCCGGGCGACCAGACGGACCCTGGCGGAGGTCGCCGCCATGGTCGACGGCGTCGCGCACGTCGAGATCGACGCCGAGGCGAGGCTGGAGCTCGTCCGGGCCCTGGGCGTCAGCGCGACTCCCACCGTGCTCGTCCTCGACGCGTCCGGCCGCATCGCGCGCCGGGCGGCCGGGCAGCCCCGCAAGATCGATGTCATCGCGGCGCTCGGCGCCCTGGTGTGATGCACCGTGATCCATCTCCCATATCCCCGGCCTCACTTGACGGTGTACACGCATGATCGTCAATGTGACGTGATGTGGCCTGGACTGCTTCTCCACGGACGCGCGTACGTCGATCTGCTGCGGACGGCCGGCGCGTGCTGTCCGGAGCGATGAGCACCCGAGACCGTACAGCTCCCGGTTGGACCTCCACCAGAAGGACAGATCGATGACGGCCACGCCCGGACTCGGCACGCCCCGCCTCGCCAACCCCGAACTGCTGCGCTCCGTGTTCCGCCGGCACGCCTCGGGCGTCGCCGTGGTCACCGCGCACGGCACCCACCCGGTCGGCTTCACCGCCACCTCGCTCACCTCCGTCGCCGCCGAACCCCCGCTCGTCTCCTTCGGCGTCGGCACCGGTTCCTCCAGCTGGCCCGTGCTGGCCGAGGCCGAGCACGTCGGTGTCCACATACTCGGCGAGCACCAGCAGGAGCTGGCCGGCACCTTCGCGCGCAGCGGCGCCGACCGCTTCGCGCCGCCCACCAGCTGGCGGACGGGCCCCGAGGGCGTGCCGCTGCTCGACGGCGTCCTGGCCTGGCTGGTGTGCCGGGTGGTCGCCCGGGTGCCCGCCGGTGACCACCGCCTGGTGCTTGCGGAAGTCGTCGCCGGCGACCCGGAGGGCGCGGGCCGCCCGCTGCTCTACCACCAGGGGCGCTTCAACGGTCTGCGGGACTGATACGTCCCTGGTCCGGCGCGTTGGCCAGATCACAGTTGACGTGCCTTGCATTCGTGGAACGCGCTGGGTGTACTGACGAGTAACATTCCGTTCGGGGCGTTGCCCGGTCCGACCGGAATACGCCCCACAAGGCGCCTATGCTGCCTGCACAAGGCAGCTACGAAGAGACGATGCAGTAGGAGAGCCGGCGTGAGCTTGAGGATCGTTGTCTGTGTGAAGTACGTGCCCGACGCCACCGGCGACCGGCACTTCGCCGAAGACCTGACCGTCGACCGTGACGACGTGGACGGCCTGCTCTCGGAGCTCGACGAGTACGCGGTCGAGCAGGCGCTGCAGATCGCCGACGAGGCGGACGACGCCGAGATCACCGTGCTGACCGTGGGCCCCGAGGACGCCAAGGACGCCCTGCGCAAGGCGCTGTCCATGGGTGCCCACAAGGCCGTCCACGTCGAGGACGACGACCTGCACGGCACCGACGCGCTCGGCACGTCGCTGGTGCTGGCCAAGGCCGTCGAGCACGTCGGTTACGACCTGGTCATCTCCGGCATGGCGTCCACCGACGGCGGCATGGGCGTGGTCCCGGCCATGCTCGCCGAGCGCCTGGGCGTGCCGCAGGTGACCCTGCTGTCCGAGGTCGCCGTGGCCGACGGCAAGGTGACCGGCCGCCGTGACGGTGACGCCGCGAGCGAGCAGCTGGAGGCGTCCCTCCCGGCCGTCGTGTCCGTCACCGACCAGTCCGGCGAGGCCCGTTACCCGTCCTTCAAGGGCATCATGGCCGCCAAGAAGAAGCCGGTGGAGTCCCTGGACCTGTCCGACCTCGGCCTCGAGGCCGAGGAGGTCGGTCTCGAAGGCGCCTGGACCAAGGTCGACGAGGCCAACGAGCGCCCGGCCCGCACGGCCGGCACCGTGGTCAAGGACGAGGGCGAGGGCGGCAAGCAGCTCGCCGAGTTCCTCGCGGGCCAGAAGTTCATCTAGCGGCGGATCCGGGCCCCGCGGCGCGTCCGCGAAGGCTTCCGGTCCCCACCGCGGCTGAGCTTCCGTCAGCCCGCACGAACCGTCATCCGCTTCTTTTCTGCGCAGGAGTCCCATCCCATGGCTGAAGTTCTCGTCTACGTCGACCACGCGGACGGTGCCGTCCGTAAGCCCACCCTCGAACTGCTCACCCTCGCACGCCGCCTCGGCGAGCCCGTCGCCGTGCACTTGGGCGCCGGTGCCGACGCCGCCGCGCGGACGCTCGGCGAGTACGGCGCGGTGAAGGTCCTCACGGCCGACGCGTCCGAGTTCGCCGACTACCTCGTCGCGCCCAAGGTCGACGCCCTGGAGGCCGCGTACAAGGCCGTCTCCCCGGTCGCCGTGCTCGTCCCGTCCTCCGCCGAGGGCAAGGAGATCGCGGCCCGCCTCGCCGTCCGCATCGGCTCGGGCATCATCACCGACGCCGTCGACCTGGAGGCCGGCGCCGAGGGCCCGGTGGCCACGCAGTCCGTCTTCGCGGCCTCGTACTCCACCAAGTCCCGCGTCACCAAGGGCACGCCGGTCATCACCGTCAAGCCCAACTCCGCCGCCCCGGAGGCCGCCGCTGCCGCCGGTACGGTCGAGCAGCTGGCCGTCTCCTTCGGCGAGAAGTCGACCGGCACCAAGGTCGTCTCCCGCACCCCGCGCGAGTCGACCGGCCGCCCCGAGCTGACCGAGGCCGCGATCGTGGTCTCCGGTGGCCGTGGTGTCAACGGTGCCGAGAACTTCTCGCTGATCGAGGGCCTGGCCGACTCGCTCGGCGCGGCCGTCGGCGCCTCGCGTGCCGCCGTCGACGCCGGCTGGTACCCGCACACCAACCAGGTCGGCCAGACCGGCAAGTCGGTCTCGCCGCAGCTGTACATCGCGGCGGGCATCTCCGGCGCGATCCAGCACCGGGCCGGCATGCAGACCTCGAAGACGATCGTCGCCATCAACAAGGACGCCGAGGCCCCGATCTTCGACCTGGTCGACTACGGCGTGGTCGGCGACCTCTTCGAGGTCGTCCCGCAGCTCACCGCCGAGGTCACGTCCCGCAAGGGCTGACCCCGTCCGCCCGTGAGGCCCCGTACGCCGTGCGTACGGGGCCTCACGGCGTCCCCGGCGCCGTGCGGATCGGGCCGGGACTGTTGACCTTGCCCCTGAGCCGTCGTTAACTTCGCTGCACGGACAGTGAATTCCGGTGAGCGGAAACATGGAGGACGGCGCATGGGGCAGCACGGCACGGTCGCGACAACCTTCGACGAGGCCCTGAAGGAACGTATAGGAGCCTCCCTCGCCGATGTCGACGCCGATCTCGCGCGCCGCTATCCCGGTGACCCCGGCACCCGTCAGCCCGTGCACACCGTCTACGTCCCCGCCGACGTCTTCGCCGCCGACACCGTGCGCTCCTGGGGCGCGAAGGCGCTCGCGGCCCTCGACGCCCACGCCCCCGACGCCGCGGCGCTCGCCGCCGTCCTCGGGATACCCGACGGCCTCGCCGGGCCCGTGTACGAGCGCGTGCGCGCCAAGCTGGAGCGCGAACCCGTGGAGGACCTGCGCATCGACTTCGAGGACGGCTACGGGCCGCGCCCCGACGCCGAGGAGGACGCGGCCGCCGCGCGGGCCGCGCGGCTGGTGGCGCGGGCATACGAGGACGGCACGGCCGCCCCGTACATGGGCATCCGCATGAAGTGCATGGAAGCCGCCGTGCGCGACCGCGGCATCCGCACCCTCGACATCTTCCTCACCGGGCTGATGGAGGCGGGCGGGCTGCCCGCGGGGCTGGTGCTCACCCTCCCCAAGGTCACCTACGCCGAGCAGGTCACGGCGATGGTCCGGCTGGCCGAGGAGTTCGAGAAGGCGCGGGGCCTCGCGCCCGGGCGGATCCGCTTCGAGATCCAGATCGAGACGACCCAGGCGATCCTGGGCGCCGACGGGCGGGCCAACGTGGCCCGGATGATCGATGCCGCCGGGGGCCGGGCGACCTCGCTGCACTACGGCACCTTCGACTACAGCGCCTCCTGCGGGGTGGGCGCGGCACAGCAGTCGCCCGACCACCCGGTGGCCGATCACGCCAAGGCCGTCATGCAGGTCGCGGCCGCCGGTACCGGGGTCCGTCTCTCCGACGGTTCGACGAACGTCCTGCCGGTCGGCCCGACCCGGCAGGTGCACGACGCCTGGCGGCTGCACCACGGACTCGTACGCCGGGCGCTGGAGCGTGCGTACTACCAAGGCTGGGACATGCATCCGGGCCATCTGCCGACCCGCTACGCAGCGGTATATGCCTTCTACCGGGAGGGACTTGCCCAGGCTGCCGCTCGACTGACCGCATATATGCGGAGTGTGAGCGGTGCCGTACTGGATGAACCCGCCACGGCCAGGGCACTCAGCGGGTATCTGCTCCGAGGGCTGGACTGCGGGGCCGTCGACAGCGCCGAGGTCACGGGACCGACCGGGCTGACGCGCGCGGACCTCGACCGCCTGGCGGGCCGGGCGGGATAGCGGTCAGTCTTCGACGGGCGGGAGTTCGCCGGAGCCGCGCACGATCAGCCGGGTGGGGAGCTCCACCCGCTGCGGGGCTTCCGTCACCCCGTCCAGCCGCCGGAACAGCCGCTCCGCCGCCGTGCGTCCGAGCCGCGCCGCGTCCTGGGCGACCACGGTGACGGCGGGCGAGAGGAGGTCGGCGAGCTCGAAGTCGTCGAAGCCGACGAGGGCGACCGGGCGGGCCACGGCGGCGATGACGCGCACGGCCGTGACCGTCACGCGGTTGTTGCCCGCGAACAGGGCGGTCACCGGCCGCGGTCCTGCCAGCATGGTCTCCGCCTCCGCCCGGACACGCTCGGGGGCGGTGGGGCCGAGCGAGATCCACCGCTCGTCCACGGGCAGCCCGGCGTCCCGCATGGCGGCGCGGTAGCCGCGCAGCCGCTCGGTGGCGGTGTGGATGTGCGCCTGGTCGCCGATGAAACCGATGCGTCGGTGGCCGTGCGCGATGAGGTGGGCGACGCCGTCGCGGGCGCCGCCGAAGCTGTCGGAGAGCACGACGTCGGCGGCCGTCCGCCCGGCCGGGCGGTCCACGAAGACGGTGGCGATGCCGGCGGCTATCTCGGGTTCCAGATAGCGGTGGTCGTCGCCCGCCGGAATGACGACGAGGCCGTCGACACGGCGGGCGCAGAAGGCCAGGGCCAACTCCCGCTCGCGGTCCGGGTCCTCGGCGCTGGAACCGTTGATGAGCAGGGCGCCGTGCGCGCGGGCCACCTCCTCGACGGCACGGTTGAGCGGCGCGTAGAAGGGGTCGGCGAGATCCTCGAGGACCAGCCCGATGGACGCCGTACGGCCCTTGCGGAGGATGCGGGCACTGTCGTTGCGGCGGAAGCCGAGCGCCGTGATCGCGTCCTGCACGCGCCGCTCGGTGTCCGGGGTGACGCCCGGCTCGCCGTTCACCACCCGCGAGACGGTCTTGAGACCCACGCCCGCGCGCGCCGCCACGTCCTTCATGGTCGGGCGGTTGCCGTAGCGGTACTGCGGACTGCTCTGGGCCACGATGGCTCGTTCCTTTGCGTGTCACGGCGGGTGTCGATGCGTGGGGGTGACGTCGAGCATAGAGCCTGGACAACGTTGTCAACTCTGGGGAGACTGGCGACCGCACACCCTTTCGGCGCCCGTGGACCAGGAGATACCGCACCAAATGCACATCGACCGCTCCGGCCTCGTCGCGGCTCTCGACATCGGCGGTACCAAGATCGCGGGCGCTCTGGTGGACGACCACGGACGCCTCCTCGTCCGCGCCCAGCGGCCGACGCCCGCGGGGGAGGCCGCCACGACGGTGATGGGCGCCGTGACGGAGGTGCTGGACGAGCTCGTGCGCGCACCTGAGTGGCCGCGGGTCCTGGCGGTGGGCATCGGCAGCGCCGGCCCCGTCGACGCCTCCCGCGGCACGGTCAGCCCGGTCAACGTCCCCGGCTGGCGCGACTTCCCGCTGGTCGCCGAGGTGCGGGAGCGGGTGGGCGGGCTGCCGGTGGTGCTGGTGGGCGACGGTGTCGCCATGACGGCGGCCGAGCACTGGCAGGGCGCCGCCCGTGGCCGCGCCAACGCCCTGTGCATGGTGGTCTCCACGGGCGTCGGCGGCGGACTGGTCCTCGACGGCCGCCTCCACACCGGACCCACGGGCAACGCGGGCCATATCGGGCACATCAGCGTCGACCTCGACGGCGACGCCTGCCCCTGCGGCGCGCGCGGTTGTGTGGAACGCATCGCGAGCGGTCCCAACATCGCCCGCCGCGCGCTCGACACGGGCTGGCGTCCGGCCCCGGGCGGCGACCGGAGCGCGGCCGCCGTCGCGGCGGCCGCCCGTGCCGGGGACGTGGCGGCCCTCGCCTCCTTCGCGCGCGCCGCGCAGGCCCTGGCCGCGGGGATCGCGGCGACCGCCACCCTGGTCGAGATCGAGGTGGCCGTCATAGGCGGCGGTGTCGCCGGCGCGGGGGACATCCTCTTCGGCCCGCTCCGCGAGCGCCTGCGGGACTACGCGACGCTGTCCTTCGCGTCGGGGGTCGAGGTGCTCCCCGCCCGGCTCGGATCCGACGCGGGACTGGTCGGCGCGGCGTCCGCCGCGGCACGGGAACTGGGGCTCTGGGCACCGCCGTCGGGACGCTGACACCCGCGGGGGTGGAAGCCCGGCGCGGGGGTATGCGCGGGAAGCGGTCCTGATGAGGGGCCGGGTGCGGAGCGTGAACTCGGCGTGGCGCGGCGGTCGACGGCGGCCGCGCCGACCGTTGCGTACGGGGTGTCATGGGCGGGATCCGGCCTTCACCGGCAGAGGGGTGAACGGGTGGCGCGCCATGCCGCTCGCACGCGTTTCCGTGGCAAGGTGTTGCGGGCACTTCACAGGGGTCGACGGAGAAGGGGGAACCGTGATCGTCTGGCTGAACGGCGCGTTCAGTACGGGGAAGACCAGCACGGCGAGAGAACTGACCGAGCTGATTCCCGGCAGCACCCTCTACGACCCTGAGGTGATCGGCGGAGCACTGCGTTACCTGGTGCCGCCGAAGAGGATGGGCGAGGTCGGCGACTACCAGGACCTGCCGATCTGGCGGCGGCTGGTAACCGACGCCGCGGCGGCCCTGCTCGCCGAGGTCGGCGGGGTGCTCGTGGTGCCCATGACCCTGCTGCGGCAGGACTACCGGGACGAGATCTTCGGTGCCCTCGCCTCCCGTCGCATCCCTGTTCGGCATGTGCTGCTGACGGTTGACGAAACGATACTGCGGGCGCGTATCGCCAACCGTGAGGAGTACGAGGACGACCCCGAGCGCAGCGAAAGCGTCCGGCGCTGGGCGCTGGACCACATCGCCCCCTACCACGCGGCGCTGCCCTGGCTCTGTGCCGACACCTTCGCCGTGGACACCGGCGGGCTGACACCACGCGAGGTCGCCGAGCGGGTCGCCGAGGCCGTACGCACCGGTACCGCCGGAGCCTGTGCGATCGTCCAGACCCCCCAGCCCACGGCCGAGACCCTCGCCGCCGGGGTCCTGCTCTTCGACGAGGAGGACCGCGTGCTCCTCGTCGACCCCACCTACAAACCGGGCTGGGAGTTCCCCGGCGGGGTGGTCGAGCCCGGCGAGGCGCCCGCCCGGGCCGGGATGCGCGAGGTGGCCGAGGAGATCGGCATCGAACTCCCCGAGGTGCCACGCCTGCTGGTCATCGACTGGGAGCCGCCCAAGCCGCCCGGCTACGGCGGTCTGCGGTTCCTCTTCGACGGAGGGCGGCTCACGGAGGACGAGGCGCACCGGGTCCTGCTGCCCGGCTCCGAACTGCGCGGCTGGCGCTTCGTCACCGAGAGCGAGGCGGCCGCCCTGCTGCCGCCCGTGCGGCTGAGCAGACTCCGCTGGGCCCTGCGCGCCCGTGAACAGGGACGCCCGCTCAACCTCGAAGCGGGCGTCCCGGTCGGCTGACGGCCCGTGGGCCGCCGTGCCGTCAGCGCTTGCCGGCCGCGTAGTTGACGAGGAACAGGGCCTCGGCCAGCGAGAGCCGCTCCAGCTCCTCCGGGGAGACGCTCTCGTTCACCGCGTGGATCTGGGCGTCCGGCTCGCTCAGCCCGATCAGCAGCATCTCCGCCTCCGGGTAGAGGGAGGTGAGGGTGTTGCACAGCGGGATCGAGCCGCCCATGCCGGAGATCTGCATCTCCTCGCCGGGGTAGGCGACGCGCATCGCCTCGGCCATCGACGCGTACGCCGGGCTCTCGGTGTCGGCACGGAACGGCTGGCCCTGGCCGACCTGCTCCACCGAGACCCGCACCCCCCACGGCGCGGCCGCGACCAGATGGGCGGTCAGCAGCTTCGCGGCCACGGCCTCGTCCGTACCCGGCGGGACCCGCAGGCTCACCAGAGCCTTGGCGCTCGCCTGGACGGACGACGTGGCGCCGATCACCGGCGGGCAGTCGATGCCCAGGACCGTGACGGCCGGGCGTGCCCAGATCCGGTCGGCCACCGTGCCGGAACCGATCAGCCGCACGCCGTCGAGGACCTTGGCGTCCTTGCGGAAGTCCTCCTCCGGATACTGCAGCCCCTCCCAGCGCGCCTGCGAATCCAGACCGTTGATGACGGTCGCGCCGTCCTCGTCGCGCAGCGAGTCCAGGACGCGGATCAGTGCCGCCAGCGCGTCCGGCGCAGCGCCGCCGAACTGGCCGGAGTGCAGATTGCCCTCCAGCGTGTCCACCTGGACCACCACGTTCGACATGCCGCGCAGCATCGCCGTGACGGTCGGCAGGCCCACCCGGAAGTTGCCCGCGTCGCCGATGACGATGGCGTCGGCGGCCAGCAGCTCGGGGTGCGCCTCCGCGTACCGCTCCAGGCCCCCGGTGACCTGCTCCTCCGAGCCCTCGACGATCACCTTCACGGTGACCGGGACACCGCCGTGCGCCTTCAGTGCCCGCAGCGCGGTGAGGTGCATGACCACACCGCCCTTGCAGTCCGCGGCACCGCGCCCGTACCAGCGCCCGTCGCGCTCGGTCAGCTCGAACGGCGGCGAGAGCCAGGCGTCCTCGTCCAGCGGCGGCTGCACGTCGTAGTGCGCGTAGAGCAGGACGACGGGCGCGCCCGCGGGACCCGGCAGGCAGCCGTAGACGGACTGGGTGCCGTCGGGGGTGTCGAGGAGCGCCACGTCCTCCAGGCCCTCGGCGCGCAGGGCGTCGGCCACCCAGTTCGCCGCGGCCTCGCACTCGCTGCGCGGGAACTGCGCCTCGTCCGCGACCGACTTGAAGGCCACCAGCTCGGCCAGCTCGGCCCTGGCACGGGACTGGAGTGAGGCGACGGTCGCCGCCAGCGCGGCCGGGTCCGGCTCGGGCTGACGCGTCGAGGGCTGCTCCATGGAACGCTCCTTGGGGGCACGGCGTTATCCGTGCGTACAGGCGATTGCGCTGCCGATCCTCCCACGGCCGCCCCGCGCTGTGCCCGCGGCCTTCCCGGGGCAGGGCGGACGGGCGGCGGGCCGTAGGATGCGGACGGTAGCCGTAACCGGTGATCGAGCGGGAGTAACAGCACAGGTGAGCAGCGACAACGCAGCCCAGGACACGGGGCGGGACGCGGCCGAGGGCCAGGGGCCGGTGTGGGACGTCGTAGTGGTGGGCGCGGGGCCCGCGGGGGCCTCCGCGGCCCACGCGGCGGCTTCCGCGGGCCGCCGTGTCCTCCTCCTGGAGAAGGCCGAACTGCCTCGCTACAAGACTTGCGGCGGAGGCATCATCGGCCCCTCGCGTGACGCGCTGCCGCCGGGCTTCGAACTGCCGCTGCGCGAGCGTGTGCATGCTGTCACCTTCTCCTTGAACGGGAAGCTCTCGCGCACCCGCCGCTCCAAGCGGATGCTCTTCGGACTCATCAACCGGCCCGAGTTCGACGCGGGCCTGGTCGAGGCCGCGCAGCGCGCGGGCGCCGAGGTGCGCACGGGCGTGACCGTCTCCCGCGTCGAGCAGCACGGCCCGGCGGTGCCCGACCGGCGCACCGTCGCCGTCGTGCTCGGCGACGGAGAGACCGTCCTGGCCCGCGCGGTCGTCGGTGCCGACGGCAGCGCGGGGCGCATAGGGGCCCATGTCGGGGTCAAGCTCGAGCAGGTCGATCTCGGCCTGGAGGCCGAGATCCCGGTGCCCCCGACAGTCGCCGAGGACTGGGCGGGCCGGGTGCTCATCGACTGGGGCCCGATCCCGGGTAGTTACGGCTGGGTCTTCCCCAAGGGCGACACCCTGACGGTGGGTGTGATCTCGGAGCGGGGCGACGGCTCGGGCACCAAGCGCTATCTGGAGGACTTCATCGCCCGCCTCGGCCTGGCGGGTTTCGAGCCGAGCATCTCCTCCGGGCACCTCACCCGCTGCCGCTCGGACGACTCGCCGCTCTCCCGCGGCCGGGTGATCGTGTGCGGTGACGCAGCCGGACTGCTGGAGCCGTGGACCCGCGAGGGCATCTCCTTCGCCCTGCGCTCGGGCCGCCTGGCGGGGGAGTGGGCCGTACGCATCGGTGAGGCGCAGGACGCGGTCGACGCCCGCCGCCAGGCGCTCAACTACGCCTTCGCGATCAAGGCGGGCCTGGGCGTGGAGATGGGGGTCGGGCGCCGGATGCTCGCCCTCTACAAGCGGCGCCCCGGCCTCGTCCACGCCGCCGTGACGGGCTTCCGCCCGGCATGGCAGGCGTTCGCGAAGATCACGCGTGGCACGACCACGCTCGCCGAGATCGTGCGGACACACCCGATGGCCCGCCGTGTCCTGTCCTCGGTGGACCGCGCCGAGGCCGCGAACGCCCGCTGAGCACTTGGGGCGTGAGCCGGGCCGCTCGCAGGCCCGGCCCGCCCGGCGGCGTTTTCAGCAGGCTTCGAGGACAGGGAGCGGGTAGCTGTCCCGGAGTCGCGTACGGTCCGCCCCGGTCCGTGTGTGCGCTTCGCACTTCCCTCCGCTCCCTCCGCGTGAGCTCCCGCCCGCGCTGAGGCCGGCCCGCACGCCTGCCCCTCACCTCTCCGCGGCCGCCCCCGGCGCCGTCGATATCCGGAAGACCGGGTGCCGTGAGGCGATCCTCCGCAGTTCCTCGTCGGGCGACTTCACGGTCACTCCGTCGAAGAACCGGCCCACTTCCCAGCCCCAGCGGCTCAAATAGGCCCGCAGCAGGGGGACTTTCTCCTCATCGGGCACCTCCACCGCGGTGAAGGACTGGGTGGCGCGCCCGACGCGCAGCCGCCCGCCGCCCGCGGCCCGGAGATTGCGCACCCACTGCCCGTCCCCGCGCGCCGACACGAGGAAGCGGCCTCCCTCCGCGTCGAGGGGATTGACCGGGACCGGCCGCCACTCGCCGCTGCTGCGACCCCGTACCGACAGCTCCGCTGTCCCCGCCAGGCTCAGACCTCGCCGCGCCAGCCAGCCGATCGTGCCGTGGACGAGCCGCGCTTCCAGCCGTCCGGGCTTGATGTAGTGCGCCATGGGACACCCCCGAGTCGTCGTTCCAGATCCGATGAGAGCAGTGCTCTCGCCTGAGATCAGTGTGCGCGCTTTCCCGGAATCGCGCAAGAGCACTGCTCTCGTTTCTGGCTGTTGCTTCCGCCGACTGGCAGACTGGGCCTCATGAGTGCGATCCGAGGGGCCAGAGAGCGGGCCCGCAGTGAAATCACCGCCGCCATCAAGGACGAGGCGCGCCTCCAGCTCGCACGGGACGGTGCGGCCAAGCTGTCCCTGCGCGCCGTCGCCCGCGAGCTCGGCATGGTCTCCTCCGCGCTCTACCGCTACTTCCCCAGCCGCGACGACCTGCTGACCGCCCTCATCGTCGACGCGTACAACGCGGTGGGCTCCGCCGCCGAGATCGCCCTCGCCGCCGTCGACAGCGAGGATCCGACCGCCCGCTGGACCGCCGTCTGCCGGGCCGTCCGCACCTGGGCCCTCGCCCACCCGCACGAATACGCGCTGATCTACGGCTCGCCCGTCCCCGGCTACACCGCCCCGCTGACCACCGTCGAGCCCGCCGGCCGGGTCGCGCTCACCCTGCTCTCCATCGCCCGCGAGGCCCACGCCGGCGGCAGGCTCGTCACCCCGCCGGTGGACCCCCTGCCCCGCACCGTGCACACCGATGTCGAGCGGCTGGCCGCGGAGTTCGCCCCAGGGCTCCCCGCGCCGGCGACGGCCGCGCTCGTCGCCGCTTGGGCTCAGCTCTTCGGACTGATCGGCTTCGAGCTCTTCGGTCAGTTCAACCAGGTCGTCGAGGCCCGGGACGCGTTCTTCGCGCACGCCGTCCGCGGTCTGGCCCACCAGGTGGGGCTCACTACTCCCCAGGAAGTAGACGCGGCCACCACGCGCGGCTGACGCCGCACGCCCCGCCGCCGACTAGCTTGGCCGTATGGGCAGTGAAGGACGGGCGCCGTGGGCGCGGGAGCGCGGCGGGGGACCGCCCTGGGAGCGCTGGTTCGCCCGCCCGACACGGCGCCCGCCGTGGCCGTCCACCCTCGCCGTCGCGGTGTTCCAGCAGATCGGCGGGCACTACGCCGCGCTGGACCAGCCCGACCGGGTGCCGCTCGACTCCTTCGCGAAGGTCCTGCTCGCCGCGGGACCCGCCTTCCTGCTGATCCGCCACCGCCACCCGCGCGTCGCCGTCTTCGGCACGTGCGTCGTCACCCTGCTCTACCTCGGCGGCGGCTACCCCTACAGTCCCGTCTTCCTCAGCGTCGTCATCGCCTGCTTCACCGCGATCGTCGCCGGACACCGCCGCGCCGCATGGTGCGCGGTCGGCCTGCTGTGGGCCGGTCATCTCCTCATCGCCCACTGGCTCTACCGCTGGCTGCCACCCGGTGGCGACGGGCCGGCCGCCTGGAACGAGGAGTGGGCGCCCACCGCCTGGGCCGTGGCCGTCCTCGTCGGGTCCGAACTGGTCCGGCTGCGGCGCGAGCAGTGGGTCCGCGACCGCGTCGAGCGGGCCGCAGCCGAGCGCCGCCGCGCCGACGAGGAGCGGCTGCGCATCGCGCGCGAACTGCACGACGTGCTCGCCCACAGCATCTCCGTCATCAACGTCCAGGCCGGCGTCGGCCTCGCCCTGCTCGACGAGCACCCCGAACAGGCCCGCACGGCGCTCATCACCATCAAGGCCGCCAGCAAGGAGGTGCTCGGCGAGGTCCGCCAGGTCCTCGACACCCTGCGCACCCCCGGCGACGCGCCCCGCTCGCCCGCCCCCGGCCTCGACCGCCTGCCCGAGCTGGCCGAACAGGCGGCCGGCGCCGGGCTCGCCGTGGACATCACCACCGAGGGTCCGCGTATCGCCCTGCCGCCCGGCGCCGACCTCGCCGCCTTCCGGATCGTCCAGGAAGCCCTCACGAACATCGTCCGCCACTCCGGCTCGCGCACGGCCCGGGTGCTGCTGGCCTACCGTCCCGACGCGCTCCTGCTGCGTGTCGACGACGACGGCCCCGCCACCGGGGCCGCGCTCCCCAGCAGCGGCAAGGGACTGGTGGGCATGCGGGAGCGGGCCGCCGGCCTCGGCGGTACGGTCGAGGCCGGCCCCCGGCCCGACGGCGGCTTCCGCGTCAGCGTCCGACTGCCCCTCGCCACCCCGCCCCAGGAGAAGCCGTGAGCGAACGAGGAGCACGCTCCGTACGCGTCCTGCTCGCCGACGACCAGCTGCTCGTACGCGCCGGATTCCGCGCCCTGCTGGACGCGCAGCCCGACATCACCGTCGTCGGTGAGGCGTCGGACGGACGGCAGGCCTTGGCGCTGGTCCGCGAACTGCGCCCCGACGCCGTCCTCATGGACATCCGGATGCCCGTTCTCGACGGGCTCGCCGCCACCCGCCGGATCACCGAGGACCCCCACCTGTCGGACGTAAGGGTCATCATGCTGACCACCTTCGAGCTGGACGAATACGTCTTCGAGGCGATCCGCTCCGGCGCCTCCGGCTTTCTTGTGAAGGACACCGAACCGGACGAACTGCTCCGTGCCGTACGGGCCGTGGTCGCCGGTGACGCGCTGCTCTCGCCGGGCGTGACGCGCCGCCTCATCGCCGAATTCGCCGCCCGCTCCAAGGAGCCCGCCGCCGCCGACGCGCTCGCGGAGCTGACGGACCGCGAGCGTGAGGTGATGACGCTCGTCGGAATCGGCCTGTCCAACGACGAGATCGCCCGCCGTCTCGTCGTCAGCCCCCTCACCGCCAAGACGCACGTCAGCCGCGCCATGGTCAAGCTGGGGGCGCGGGACCGGGCCCAACTGGTCGTCCTCGCCTACGAGTCCGGCCTCGTCCGGCCCGGCTGGCTGGGCTGACGCGAGGGCGTCAGAAGAGCGACTGCGGACCGGCCGGCTCCGGTATGCGTACGGACACCGTCGTCCTCGCCCCGGCCGCCGGTGCCAGCAGCGGCCAGCCCGCGAGCTGCCGGGCGTCCACCAACAGGAGCCGCCCGTCCGGCGTCTCCAGGTACACGTCCGGGCCGGCCACCGCGGCGACCTCGCCCGTCAGCGTGCGCCCCGCGGCCAGCTCCACCAGGCGATGGTCCGGGCCGATGCGGTCGAGACGGAACACCTCGTCGTGGTGCACCGGCGCGAAGGCCCGTACGGCCAGGGATTCCGGCAGGGTGCCGAGCGCGCGGGCCCGCTCGTGCAGCGCGGCCAGCTCCGCCTCCCGCTGCTCGCGGGGCGGCACCGGGTGGCGGGCGGCGCGCTTGGCCGCGTACGGAAAGCGGTCCGGGACCGCGAGCGCCGCACCCAGCACGGCCTCCGCCCGGCGGGCGGCCATCAACGGGCCACGCCCGAGCAGCGCGTAGGACAGCGCGGCCTGTTCGAGCAGCCGGACGCCTTCGCGCTCGGCGGCCGTGATTCCGACCTTGATCACGCGGGGACCGAACCACGCCAGATAGACGTCGTACGGCCGGGGGTCGTCGACAGCGGTGTCGGCGGCCACCGAGTGCGAGCGGTCCAGCCGCGCGCACTCGGGGCACTGCGCCGAGACCGCCGTGGCGGGCACTTCGGCGTCCGTCGGGCACGGAGTGTGCCGGGCGCCTCTGCGCACTCCGACGCACCGCCGTGCGTCACCGGTCGTGAACGCCAGCGGCCGGCCCGGAGGCAGGGGAGAGGAGCGCATCCCGTGGACCGGGTGCAGCCAGGCCAGCGACGGCCCGGAGGGTGCCCAGCGCAGCCCGGCACACCGCCACTCTTCCCGCGTCCCGCTCATGACCACCCCGCCTTTCGCCTCCCGGACGGCCCCTGTCACGCCTCGACGCCGTCCCGTCCGGCTTCCCGGACGCCTCTCCTTCGGATTGTGTCAGCGACCACTGACAACGCCCCGGTCACCGTGCGGCGGCGCGCACCACGTTCCGTGTCCCGTACGCGATCGCCGCCGCCATCGCGGCGAGTGCGGCGACCGTGGTCAGGGCGAGCGGGAGGGACCAGGTCTCGGCGAGGAAGCCGATCGCCGGAGGGCCGAGCAGCATGCCGCCGTAGCCGAACGTGGAGGCGGTGGCGACCCCGCCGGGACCGGCGAGTTCCCCGGCCCGGCCGATGGCGACCGGGAAGATGTTGGCGAGGCCGAACCCGGTGACGGCGAAGCCGAGCAGGGCGGCCCAGACCGTCGGGGCCAGTGAACCGAGCAGCATGCCGAAGGCGGCGGCCGCGCCGCCCGCGACCAACGTCCTGGTCTGTCCCAGGCGTTCGAGGAGCACGGTGCCCGACAGGCGCCCCAGCGTCATGGTGAGCGCGAAGACGGAGTAGCCGACGGCCGCGAGGCCCGCCCGGGCGCCGAGGTCCTGATGGAGATGGAGCGCGCCCCAGTCCGCCAGCGCGCCCTCGCCGTAGGCGTCGCACAGCGCGATCAGCCCGAAGACGACGACCAGCCGGCGTCCCCTGCCGGTGCCGGTGCCGGTGCCGGTGCCGGTCGTGGCGGCCGGGGTGCGCGGCTCGGGGCGCGGCGCCGGGTGGGCGAGGAGCGTGCGTCCCGCGGCGGCGCTGAGGATCAGTCCGACCACGGTCAGGATCAGCAGGTGGCTGGTGGCGGACAGGTGCCCCGCGACCAGTCCGCCGAGCCCCGCGCCCAGCATCCCGCCGAGGCTGAACGCGGCGTGGAAGCTGGGCATCACGGGCCTGTGCAGTGCGGCGACGAGGTCGACGGCCGCGCTGTTCATGGCGACGTTGATGCCGCCGTAGGCCGCGCCGAAGACGAGGAGCACCAGCCCGAGGGAGAGCGCCGAATGGGTGAGCGGCGGCAGGGCGATGCCCAGGGACATGAGCACGCCGGCGGCGACCGTCACCGGATGGCTGCCGAACTTGTGGCACAGCCGGCCGGTCACGGTCATGGTGGCGACGGCCCCGGCGGAGACCCCGAGCAGGGCCAGTCCGAGGGCGCCCGCGGAGGCGCCGGTCTGTTCCTTGATGGCGGGGATGCGGACGACCCAGCCCGCGAAGAGCAGGCCGTCGAGGGCGAAGAAGAGGGTCAGGGCGGTACGGAGGCTGCGCAGGGCAGGGTCGACGGGTATCGGGTCCTGTGGGCCCCGAATGGCGGTCCGTATTTTGTTCAGCGTCGGCACAAAGTCAGAATAGGGGCGTGACCCAGACTCGGACAACACGTTTGGAACGGGGCCGCGGTGCCCTCGGCCCGGCCTTGGAGCTCGTCCACACCGGCCGTGCTCCCACCCGCGCCGTGCTCACCGCCGAGCTCGGCGTGACCCGCGCGACCGCCGGGGCCGTCGCCGCCGAGCTGGAGGCCCTCGGCCTGATCCAGGTCGACGCGCGCCCCGGCGCGGCCGCCGGGTCCCAGGGGCGGCCCTCGCACCGGCTCGCCGTCGCCCCCGACGGGCCCGTCGTCCTCGCCGCGCAGATCCACGCCGACGGCTTCCGGGCCGCCCTCGTCGGGCTCGGCGGCCGGATGATCGCCACCGCGCCCGGCTGCATGACCGTGCCCGCGGATCCGTCGCACATCATCGACGCCGTCGTCGAGGCCGGTGCCGGGCTGCTGCGTGAGACGGGCCGCCGCTGTCTCGGCGCCGGACTCGCCGTCCCCTCGGCCGTCGCCGAACCGGAGGGCACGGCGCTCAACCCGATGCACCTGTCCTGGCCGGCCGGCGCACCGGTCCGCGACCTCTTCTCCGAGGCCCTCGCCAAGGCGGGGGTCCCCGGCGCCGGAGCCGCCCCCGCCACCGGTGTCACCGGCAACGACGTCAACCTCGCGGCCCTCGCGGAACACCGCCACGGAGCCGGGCGCGGTGCCAAGGACCTGCTGTGCGTCGCCACCGGCCACCGGGGCGTCGGAGGCGCCCTCGTCCTCGACGGGCGCCCGCACACCGGAAGTTCGGGCCTGGCGCTGGAAGTGGGACACCTCACCGTCAACCCCGTGGGCCTGCCCTGCCACTGCGGCAGCCGCGGCTGCCTCGACGTCGAGGCCGACCCGCTCGCCTTCCTCACCGCGGCCGGCCGCGCGCCCGGCCCCGAGGTCTCGCAGCTCCAGCAGTCCCGCGACCTGCTCCGCACCGAGTACGCCGACCCGTCCGTACGGGCCGCCGCCGAACTCATCATCGACCGGCTCGGACTCGGGCTCGCCGGGCTGGTCAACATCCTCAACCCCGACCGCGTCATCCTCGGCGGACTCCACCGCGACCTGCTCGAGGCCGACCCGGACCGGCTCCGCGCGGTCGTCGCCGACCGCAGTCTGTGGGGCCGCAGCGGCAGCGTGCCCATCCTGCCCTGCACCCTCGACCACAACAGCCTCATCGGCGCGGCGGAAGCGGCCTGGCAGCCCGTACTGGACGACCCCTTGGCCGCCCTCGGCTGACCACGCGTGCGCGCATACGCGGACGACTCCGTCCCGGCCGCCGAGGCCGAGGCCGCTGACCACGCGCGTGCGCGCACGCGCGTAGAGAGCCGAAAACACCCGTGGGGAGTACGCCGCACGCTCCTCCTACTTCCCACGGGGCAGGCGTACGGCCGCCGGCCGTACGACGACGCGGGCGCCCGGAGCGACCAGGCTCGGAGGTGACGAGAAACCGTCACTACCGAGGAGCTGAACCCCCATGAACACTCTCGCGCAACCCTGGGCCGACGGCGGGCCCGGCCCCTGGGTCCTCTTCTTCCCGCTGATCTGGGCCGCCGTCGTGGTCGGCGTCGTCACCCTGCTGCGCCGCACCGCGTGGCGCGGGCGTCGCGCACCCTGGCACGTCCGGCCGGCGGCGGCCGAGAACGCGCCGACGGCCGTCCTGGGCCGCCGGTTCGCCGCCGGTGACATCGACGAGGACGAATACTGGCGCCGTATGTCCGTCCTGGAGGAGCACTTCGGCACCGGAGGGAAACGCGGTACGCCGTGATCTCCCCGCGAACGCCCCCTGCCGCACGGGTTCGTCGGCTCGGCGCCGCCAAGGCGCGGGCACCCGTGCGCCGCGGCGTCCGGCACGGCCGTCGGGTACGGGCCCGGCCCGCCCGGCGGGCGGCGCGCCCGGAGGTGCCGCGCGCCGCTCCCGCTGGAACGGCTGCCCTGCCGGCTCGGCCGGGAACGCCGGATCAGACAGGGGAGCGGTCGCGCAACGGTGCCGTCCGGACCGTCACCAGGGACTCGTCGAAGACGGGTTCCTGGAGCACCGGAGGCTGGAGCGCGGGCAGTTCGAGGACGGGTTGTTCGAAGGCGATCGTCGTCCGGTCCGACTGCACCGGCCGGAGCCTGGGAGCGCCGGGCACGGGAAGCGTGAACCACACGACCTTGCCGCCGTCGTGACGTTCCTGCACGCCCCAGCTGGCGCTGACCGCGGCGATCAGGGCGAGGCCCCGGCCATGGGTGCTGGCGGGGTCGGCGCTGCCGATGCGCGGCAGGCGGGGGTCGTGGTCGCGTACGGAGAGGGTCAGTTGGTCCAGCACGAGGTCGATCTCGACAGTGCAGCGCTTGTCCGGTTCCGCGTGCTGGTGAACGTTGGTGAGAAGTTCGGTGACGCCGAGGGCGGCCGGGTCGATGAGCGGATCGAGATGCCAGTAGCGCAATTGCGCAGATACGATTCTGCGAACTTGGCCGATCCGCGGCGGGAGGGCCTGTAGCTCCACGGTGCAGTGCTTGTTCGGTCGGCTGATCACGGCTGCGACTCCCTGAAGAAGTAGGGCTAGCCTGATGCAGATGGGCGTTCTGAAACGCCCTGGGCCCGGACCGGCGGAGGCGGCTGCCGACCCGGTCGACGTCGAGGATCCGCAGCGTAACGGGCCATGAACCCTCAGTGATGCCGGTACGAGTCAAGGGTCGACCCAGACGGGCACACGCGCAACTTCTGGACCGTCAGTCCCCCGCGTCCCGGCCCCGGGCGGAGCGCACCGCCTCCAGGAAACGCTGGACGGCGGACGGGCCCGACTCCTCGGCGGACGGATCCTGGCCGCCCAGCGTCAGGACGTAGCGCGTCCCGTTCACCCGGGCCCGAGCCCGGTCCCGGGCGAACCACGGGCGGCCCGCCTGGACGGAGTCCACGGGCGCGCTGTCGATCTCCCTGCCGTAGCTCGTCAGCAACTCGAGCCTGCCGTCCTTGATCTTCACCTGGCCGGCCCGGGTGAGAGAGCGCGACGAACGCTCGATCCGCACCCCGGTCGCGTTGAACTCCGGCTCCGCCACGGCAACCGCCTCCCCGGCTGAATCGTGTGCCCAGTGCGCAGTCTGCCTGTGAGGGGGCTCACGCACCAGTGCCCATTTATGATCGAAACGTCCGAGTGCTCCGCATGAGCCCGGATGAACTGCGTGAGGAGCGCCGTGAACAGCACCGTGCAACCCGGGGCGACGGGCGCGGATCCCGGTGCCGCCGTCCCCACCCTCGACGTGGACCGCAGCGATCCCGCCCACCGCGCCTGGCTCAACGAAGCCGTCCGCAAGGTCCAGGCCGACGCGAACCGCTCCGCCGACACCCACCTGCTGCGCTTCCCGCTGCCGCCCGAATGGGGGATCGATCTCTACCTCAAGGATGAATCCACCCACCCCACCGGCAGCCTCAAACACCGCCTCGCCCGCTCCCTCTTCCTCTACGGGCTGTGCAACGGCTGGATCCGCCCCGAGGCCCCCGTCATCGAGGCGTCCAGCGGCTCCACGGCCGTGTCCGAGGCGTACTTCGCCGGGCTCATCGGCGTCCCGTTCATCGCCGTCATGCCCCGCACCACCAGCCGCGAGAAGTGCCGGCTGATCGAGTTCCACGGCGCGCGCTGCCACTTCGTCGACGACCCGCGCACGATGTACGAGGAAGCGGCGGCCCTCGCCGCGCGGACCGGCGGCCACTACATGGACCAGTTCACCTACGCCGAACGGGCCACCGACTGGCGCGGCAACAACAACATCGCCGAATCCGTCTACAGCCAGCTCCGGCTCGAACGCCACCCCGTGCCCACCTGGATCGTCGCCACCGCGGGCACCGGCGGCACCTCCGCGACCATCGCCCGCTATGTGCGCTACATGCAGCACGACACCCGCATCTGCGTCGCCGACCCCGAGAACTCCTGCTTCTTCGACGGCTGGAGGAACCACGACCCCCACGCCACCAGCGACCGAGGCTCCCGCATCGAGGGCATCGGCCGGCCGCGCATGGAACCCAGCTTCGTGACCGGGGCCATCGACCGGATGATGAAGGTCCCCGACGCCGCCAGCGTCGCCGCCGTACGCGCCCTCGACCGGACCATCGGCCGCAAGGCGGGCGGCTCCACCGGCACCGGGCTGTGGAGCGCACTCAAGATCGTCGCCGAGATGGCGGACCAAGGCCGCCAGGGCAGCGTCGTCACCCTCATCTGCGACCCCGGCGAGCGCTACCTCGACAAGTACTACTCCGACAGCTGGCTCGCCGAACAGGGCCTGGACATCGCCCCCTACGCCCGGGCCATCGACACCTTCCTGAGCTCCGGCCACTGGCCGGACTGAAGGACCGGACCCGCGTTCAGGAAGGCCGGCCGTGCATCGCCGCGAGACGCCGGTCGAGGCAGTGCACCGCGTCACGGAACGCGTGCCCGAGGCCGGGCCTCGCCAGCGCGACCGCCAGGCGCACCGGCGCGGAGCCGTCGACCGCCACCGTCCACCGGACGACCGTGCCCGTACCGACGGCGAGCAACTGCCAGTCCTCCGCCATGGCGCGCACACCCGGCGCGTTCGTGACGTCGACGCGGTACGCGTAGCGCCGGGACGGCTCCTCGGCCAGGACCGTCTCCAGGAAGCGCGCGCCACCCAGCAGCCGGATCTCCCGGCCCTTGCCGTCGGCCCGCTCCACCGGCCGGGCCGCCGTCACCGCACGGAACCACCGCGCCCAGCCCGGCACATCCTCCGCCAGCGCGGCATGAACCCGCTCGGGCGCCGCCGCCATGTGCGCGACGAACACCAGCCGCAGCGGTGCCGCCTCCACGAAGTCGAGCCCCACAGGGCGGAGTCTGCGCGCCATCGTGCACCCCATCGGATCGGCCGGTCAACGGCGCCGCACACCCTAGCCCCTGGGCCCTCGGATGTCTGCGCCGCCTCAGCCCTCGGCGTTGCCCCGCGAGCTCTCCGCCACCACCAGCTCCGGCAGCCGCTCCGCGATGTCCCGGCGCGCCCCAGCCGGCAGCCCGGCGTCCGTGACCAGCGCGTCCACCTCGTCCAGAGCGGCGAAGGAACTCAGGCCCACCGTCCCCCACTTGGTGTGATCCGCCACCACCACGACCCGCCGGGCGGACCGCACGAAGTGCCGGTTCGTCTCCGCCTCCGCGAGATTGGGCGTCGACAGCCCCGCCTCCACGGAGATGCCGTGCACCCCGATGAACAGCACATCGAAGTGCAGCGAGCGGATCGCCGCGTCCGCCACCGGCCCCACCAGCGTGTCCGACGGCGTACGCACCCCGCCCGTCAGCACCACCATCGCCGCTCCCGGACGCGGCGAGGGCCCCGCGGCCGTCATCGTGCGCTGAGCACTGTGGAACACATCGGCCGCGCGCACCGAGTTCGTCACCACCGTCAGATCCGGGACGTCCACCAACTGCTGGGCCAGGGCGAACACCGTCGTCCCGCCGGCCAGGGCTATCGCACTGCCGTGCGCGGCCATCTTCGCCGCGGCCCGCGCGATGTCCTCCTTGGCGATGAGCTCCAGCGCCGACTTGGCCTCGAAGCCCGGCTCGTGCGCCGTCGCCTCGGCGACCGGCACCGCGCCACCGTGCACCTTCTCCACGGCACCCTGCCGGGCCAGCGCGTCCAGATCACGGCGGACCGTCATGTCCGAGACATTGAGCTTGCGCGTCAGCTCGTTGACCCGCACACCACCACGCCGCCGCACCTCGTCGAGAATCAGGGCACGCCGCTGTTCCGCCAGGAGATTCTGGTTGTCGCTCACCGGCCGGTCCCTCCGCTCAGCACTGCCGAATCCGCAGGTTCATCCTCCCACGCACCTGTGACAACGCCCGTGCCTCACTCCGGCCATCGGCGCCGGCACACGCCCACGTTCACGGCAGCGCCGGCAGGTCCTCCGGATACAGCAGCGTCAGCTCGTCGGTGCTCGGATCGACGAGCTGCGCCACCCGGCCCGCGTGCCGCTCGACCATCGCCTCGAACGTCTGCCGCGCCGTACGGCCGTTGCCGAACGCCGGCCCCTTCGGGATCGCCGTGAAATACGCCAACAGCGCCTCCGCGGCCCCCTCCCCGATCCGGTACTCGTGCTCCTCCGCCTGCTGCTCCACGATGCGCAGCAGCTCCTCCGGGGCGTAGTCCCCGAAGGTGATCGTGCGGGAGAACCGCGATGCCACCCCGGGGTTGACCGTCAGAAAGCGCCGCATCTCCTCGGTGTACCCCGCGACGATCACCACCACCGCGTCGCGGTGGTCCTCCATCAGCTTCACCAGGGTGTCGATCGCCTCGCGGCCGAAGTCCCGCCCCGAGTCCTCCGGGCACAGCGCGTACGCCTCGTCGATGAACAGCACCCCGCCACGCGCCCGGTCGAACGCCTCCTGCGTCCGGATCGCCGTGGAACCGATGTGCTCGCCCACCAGGTCCACGCGCGACACCTCCACCAGATGACCGCGCTCCAGCACCCCCAGCGACGCGAGGATCTCGCCGTAGAGCCGGGCCACCGTGGTCTTGCCCGTACCCGGGGAACCGGTGAAGACCAGATGCCGGCGCACGGAGGCGGCCTTCAGACCCGCCTCCTGACGGCGCCGCCCCACCTCGATCATGTCGGTGAGCGCCCGCACCTCCCGCTTGACGCTCTCCAGGCCCACCAGCGCGTCCAGTTCACCCAGCACCGTCGCCGCGGGACGGCCGTCCGCCACCGGGGAGGGCGCCGCGCCCTCGGGCACCCGCTGGACCGGCACCGCGACCGGCGGCACCGACACCAGCGGAACGGTCCGCTCCACGACCGGGACACCGGCCGTCCGCAACGACCCCGCCGAGGACGCCCCCAGCGTGAACGCCGTGCTCTCGTCGCTCGTGCAGCCCTCGCTGACCGTGCCTTCCTCGGCGAACTCGTAACCACCGCGCGCGCACCGCTCCGTACGGCAGCGCGTCAGCGTCGTGCGGCAGCCGTCGATGACGTGGAAGCCGTACCCGCTGCTCCCCGTCACCCGGCAGTCGTGGAAGGAACCCCGGCCGCCCGCCGACACGTAGAAGCCCGCCTCCACCGGCGAACTCACCGTGCACCGCTCGATGACCGGATCCGCGCCCTTGGTGACGATGACCCCGGTGGCCGTCGCGTCGATGGTGCACCCGGCCAGCGAACCCCCGCTCCCGTGGTCCCGGAACCAGGCACCCGTGGCCGCCGCCCGGATCCGGCAGTCGTCCAGCTGCGCGGTCGCGCCGTCGCTCACCGACACCGCGGTGTTACGGACCTGCGCGAGGTCGCTGTCGACCACGTCCACCCGCGACCCGCGGTCCAGCACGAACAGCGCGTCCGGCACATCGCGCACCCGGCAGGAGCCGAGCACGGCACTCGCCCCGTCACTGACCCACACCGCCGGATAGTCACCCGTGCTGTCGTGGATGTCGCACCGGTCCGCGTCCACCCGCGTCCCCGGATCCCACACGGACAGACCGTTGCGCCCGAACTTGCGCACCGCGGTGCGCGTCATCGACAGCACCGACCGGGACCGCAGGTCCACGCCGTTCTCCGGCACGTCGTGGATGTCGCAGTCCACCAGCGTCAGCACGGCATCGGTGTCCAGGGTCACGCCGTCACCGGACGTCCGGTGCACCTGGCAGTCGGTCAGGTAACCGGCCGCGCGCGACGCCACCTGCACGCCCGCGCCACGGATCTCGTACACCTCGCAGCCGGCCGCTTCCAGCGCGCTGCCCTCGCCCGACAGCGACAGCCCCGCACCCGAGGCATGATGCACCCGGCAGCGCTCCAGACGCGGATGCGCGCCCCCGCTCACCGTCACGCCCGACCGGCCCGCCGCCACGACCTCGCACTCCTCGAAGACACCGGTCGCGCCGTCCAGCACACTGATGCCGACCCCGCCCGGATTCTCCACCGTGCACCGGCGCACCGTCGGCCGCGAGCCGCCGCGCACCTCGATCCCGGCCGCCGAACGCGTCACGATCCGCAGGTCCGCCAGCTCCGGCGCACCGTCCTCGACCAACAGCGCGGGCGCCGCCGCGTCCTGACCCTCGATGTGCAGATCCAGCAGCGCCGCGGAGGACCGTACGGTCAGGGCCACGCCCTCGGCCGGCGCGATCCGCACGGCCCCCGGCGAACCCTCGCTGCCGCGCAGCGTGATCGAACGGGTCACGACCAGATTCTCCCGGTACGTGCCCGGTGCGACGGACAGCACGTCCCCGTCCGCCGCCGCCTCCAGAGCCGATGCGAGGGAGTCGTATTCGCCGGTGCGCCGCCGCCATCGCACCGTACCGGTGTGCGTCACCTGGACCGAGCCCTGTGCCATGGTGCTGCTGCGCCCCCACCTCGTGCTCTGTTCACCCGGGACGGATGCGTACCGGCCGGACCACCGTAGCGCGCGTGGGCTATGGAAGTTGACCGGTCAGCTGCCTGCGCCCGCCCGGCCCCAGGTGTGCCCGGCCTGTTCCCACGCGCGGTCCCACTGGGCGTACCGCCGCTGCACGATCCGCCATACGACCAGCCGGCGGCCGGCCTCCACCAGGCCCGCCGCCCCGGCGGCCGCGCCGACGCCGGCGAGCACCGCGTGGACGGCGGCCGTGCCGTCGTCCATGGGGCGGCCCGCGATCCGGCCGCGGTCGTCCGTCCACAGCGGGAACCGGTGCCCCGCGCGGGTCTGTTGCAGGACGGCGACCACGCCGGAGAACTGGCGGCGGCCGTCCGGGGACGGCCACCGGGCGACCACCCGGTGGTGCCCCTCGCGGCCGGCGGCCGTCTCACGGTCGGTCGCGGTGGCCCTGACCGGAAGATTGCGCAGGGCCGTGGCGGTCACCAGGTGCCGGTGCAGCCGCTGTTCACGAACGGTCTGCCGCAGCGCCTGGTGGGCGAGCGAACCCGTCACCCAGCCGACGGCCGATCCGGCCAGCAGCATCAGCACCACCGCGACCGCCCCCACCCACGCTTCGAGGACATCGGTACGGCGGCGCAGCGGATTGAGCCGCCACCGCCGGGCGAAGATCGTCGCGCGCACAGCGCTCACCCCCTTCCGCGTCCGTAAATACCTCACACAGGGCATCGCATGCGGAGGAAGGCGGCGGAGAGAGCAAAATCACCCCCTCCGGAGGCCCTTCCTGGCGGCGCGTTGACGGGTGGCGTGCGGAGCGCGCGCCCCCGGCGGAACGGCGCGGCCTGCTCAGTCGAGGATCTCCACGTCGTCACCGACGCGCACCACTCCGGTGTGCTCCGGGATGAGGTTCGTCCCGAACACCAGCGACTTGTCTATCCGGTGGTGCCGCGCGAGCGTCCGCAGCGGCTCCTTGCCGCGCTCCGCCGTGTGCTGGTCGGTGGTGGTCACGATGCACCGCCCGCACAGCTTCACGGCGCGGAAGGTGACCTCGCCGACGCGCACGCGCCGCCAGTCGTCCTCGGCCCAGGGCGCGGTGTCGCCGACGACCAGGTTCGGCCGGAAGCGGTTCATGGGCAGCGGGCCCTCGTCCGGGTGGTCGCCCTGGGAGATCAGGGCGTTGAGGGCGTCGAGCGAGGCGAGGGTGGTGGCGAGCAGCGGATAGCCGTCGGCGAAGCTCACGGTCTCGCCGGGCTCCGCGTAGTCGGGGTCGATCAGGCGGCGCGTCGCCGGGTCGTCCATGTGCAGCAGCCGCGCCGGGGCGCCGAGGTACGCGCTGAGCCACGCGTCCGCGGCGTCCCCGGCGGGAACCCCCTCGACCTTGTCCCGGAACAGCTGCACCGTGACCGTGCCGCGCTCCGCGGGATCGGGCACGGCGACGTCCAGCGGCGCGCGGCCCGGGGCGCTGAGCCGGACCCCGCCGCCCGGCAGCGGCTCGGCGGCGGCCAACGCCACCCTCGGCTGCTGCCGTTGGGTGATCATGTGACCGCTGTCGTCGGCCAGCATCCAGCGGCGGTCCCCGGCGAGCCCCCACGGCTCCACGGCCGCCTCACGGACGGCACGGCCCGTCAGCGACTTGACGGGATAGAAGTGAACCGCGGTCAGCAATGGCGTGGACATGCGGCCATCTTGCCATCCGGGCCGGGCGGTTGACCGAAGCCCCCCGGTCGGTCCCGCCCGTATCGGAAGTCCGGTCAGTAACCACCCTGATTCGGATACTGGCGGTTGTTGTACTGCTCGTCGTACGGCGCGGGGGCCGGGCGGGGCGCCACGGGGCGCATCGCCTCGTACCCGGCGGGACCGGCCGAAGCCGCCGCGGGCCGCTGCTGGTACTGCTGCGGGCCCGGATAGCCGCGCGGCGCCACCTGCTGCGGGATGTAGGGCGCGGGCGCCTGCTGGAGGCCCGAGGGCTGCGGCGCGGGCGACTGGTACCCGTACTGCGGGGCCTGCCCGGCGTGGCCGGTCTGCGGCGACTGCGGGGCCGGCGCCGTGGACGGCCCCGACGGCAGCGCGGGGAGGGCGGGCAGCTGGCTGCCGCCGTCGTACGGCGACGACACCCGGATGGGCGCGATCTGCGGGGTGCCCCGCTCGGCGACGAGGCTGTCGTAGATGGGGGTGTCCGGGAACGACGGCGAGGCGTAGTAGCCGCCACCGTAGGTGCTGCGGGGGGAGGTCATAGCCCATAAGTTAAGCCCACGCCCCTGGCCGGGTCTATGCCAAGGTCCCCGCAACCCCTTTCTGACCTGCAAAGACGCAGGTCAGGACAGAAGTGGCAGGTCGGGACACTCTTATCGGACCGGACGGCCCCGGGCCACCCTCCCGGTGGCCCGGGGCCGTTGGCCCTCCGCTGGTCACGCGGCCTTTCCTCAGGCCGTGCGCTCCTCGCCGCGGCCTGCGGACCACAGCGTGTGGAACGACCCCTCGCGGTCCGTGCGCCGGTAGGTGTGGGCGCCGAAGAAGTCGCGCTGACCCTGGGTCAGCGCGGCCGGCAGGCGCTCCGCGCGCAGGGCGTCGTAGTACGCGAGCGCGGCGGAGAAGCCGGGGGTGGGCACCCCGCGGCCGACCGCGGTCGCGACGACCGAGCGCCAGGCGTCCTGGGCCCGGCCGACCTCGCCCGCGAACCCCTTGTCGGCCAGCAGGGTCGGCAGCCCCGGGTCTGCCGCGAACGCGCTGCGGATCCGGTCCAGGAACGCGGCCCTGATGATGCATCCGCCCCGCCAGATGGCGGCCACCGCGCCGAGGTCGATGTCCCAGCCGTACTCGGCGCTCGCCGCGCTGATCATGTTCCAGCCCTGGGCGTACGAGACGACCTTCGACGCGTACAGCGCCTCCTCGACCCGTGCCGCGAACTCCTCGGCCTCGGCGGGGGAGAGGGTCTCGCGCCCCGGCCCGGGCAGTCCGCGCGCGGCCCGGCGCAGATCGCCGTGCCCGGACACGGAACGGGCGAAGACCGCCTCCGCGATGCCCGACACCGGGATCCCGAGGTCCAGCGCCGTCTGCACCGTCCACCGGCCGGTGCCCTTCTGCTCGGCCTCGTCGGCCACCACGTCCACGAAGGGCTGCCCGGTGGCGGCGTCGGTGTGGGCGAGCACCTCGGCGGTGATCTCGATGAGGTACGAGTCCAGGCGGCCGGTGTTCCAGGTGCGGAACGTCTCCGCGATCCGGGCGGGCTCGTAACCGGCGACGTTGCGGAGCAGGCCGTACGCCTCCGCGATGAGCTGCATGTCGGCGTACTCGATGCCGTTGTGCACCATCTTGACGAAGTGTCCGGCGGCGTCGGGCCCGATGTGGGTGCAACAGGGGCTGCCGTCGGGGGCCTTGGCGGCGATGGACTCCAGGAGCGGGCCGAGGGCTTTGTAGGATTCGGTGGATCCGCCGGGCATGATGGCGGGCCCGTTGAGGGCGCCTTCCTCGCCGCCGCTGATGCCGGTGCCGACGAAGTGGATGCCCTTGGCGCGGAGCGCCTTCTCGCGGCGGAGGGTGTCGTGGAAGTGCGCGTTGCCGCCGTCGATGATCATGTCGCCCTCGTCGAGGAGGGGTGCGAACTCGTCGATGACGGCGTCGGTGGGGTCGCCGGCTTTGACCATGATGACGATGCGGCGGGGCTTTTCGAGGGCGGCGACGAATTCCTCGGCGGTCTCGGCGGGGACGAAGGTGCCTTCGTGGCCGTGTTCCTTGATGAGTGCCGTGGTCTTGGCGGTTGTGCGGTTGTGGACGGCGACCGTGTGCCCGTGACGGGCGAAGTTGCGGGCGAGGTTGCTGCCCATGACGGCGAGTCCGGTGACGCCGATCTGTGCGGTGGCCTTGGGGGTGGAAGTGCTGGGCATTGCGGTGGTCCACTCCTGTCACGTGCGTCGGAAGGCTGGTGCGAGGCGTCAACGTCGAGGGGTATGAAGATCTTCCCGTCGGGGGGCCGGGCATCGCCCGGTCATCGTCGCACGGGGTCCTCGAGGGCGGCTGGGTGCGCGGTGGGAACGGGTGTGGTGTGTCATGTCTTGCCGTTGTCGCGTTGCCACAATGGTGGCTGCGCCACCCGGGAAGGAGCAGAAGGGGTGTTCCGGGTGTCTGGTCGAGTCCGGGAGCGCTCGGATCGGCTCGGTGATGCTGGCGCTTCCTGGCGGTCTCAGGCGGCCTGCGGCGTGTCTTATGTCAGCCGGGAGCCGACGCGTTGACGGGGTGTCAGGGTGTCGGCCGAGGCTCGTCCGTCACATCCCGGTCGAGGGCGCCAGTGGACGGCGTCACGGAACCCGCCTACCGCGGCACCGGCTCACTGCTGCTGCGCCACGTCCTGTGGCTGTCCGCTGAAGCACACCTGCTCGCGCCCGGCCTCTCGGTCACCACCGGGAACCCAGCCGCCCAACTGTACGAAGCCACCGGGTTCGTCCGCACCGAGCGGTGGACCGACCTGCGCATCAGTCGATGTGGGACGGGAATCCGCCCGTGCGGACGCGGGAGCCGCGGATCGCCGGTTCGGGTCTCCGCCGAAGGCGCCCAGACGGCCCCGGTGGCTCCGGTGCCAGCGTTTACGAGCCGTGCACGGACATTCCGCTCACAGGATGCGGCTCGGTACTGTGGGTTCCGGGCGGGGGTGGGAAGACACCGTCCGTTCAGGGCGCTGCTCCGAGGAGGCGCGTTGGAGAAGGCCGGGGAAGAGCCGGTGAGGCTGCCGCAGCTTCGGCTGGACGAGCTGTTGGAGGAGCTCCAGGCGCGGCTGGACGCGGCGCGTGGCACCAGGGACCGGGTGCACAGCCTGCTGGAGGCGGTGCTCTCGGTAGGGCGCGAGCTGGACCTGGAGCAGGTGCTGCGGCGGATCATCGAGGCGGCCGTGCTGCTGGTGGACGCCCAGTACGGAGCCCTGGGCGTGATCGGTCCCGACGGGCGCACGCTGTCGCAGTTCCTCACGGTCGGCCTGACCGAGGAGCAGATCAGGGCGATCGGGCCGTTCCCCTCCGGACACGGGATTCTCGGGGAACTGATCCGCCACCCGGAACCGCTGCGCCTGGCCAAGCTCTCCGAGCACCCGGCCTCGTACGGCTTCCCGCCCGGCCACCCGCCGATGCACAGCTTCATGGGTGTGCCGATCCGGGTACGCGACCAGGTCTTCGGCAACCTGTACCTGACCGAGAAGCGCGGCGGCGCGGACTTCGAGGACGAGGACGAGGCGGTGCTCTCCACCCTCGCCGTCGCCGCCGGCGTCGCGATCGACAACGCCCGGCTGTACGAGGAGTCCACGCGGCGCGAACGCTGGCTGCGGGCGAGCGCGCAGGTGACCACGGACCTGATGTCCGGCAGCCCCGGAACCGACGTCACGGTCCTGATCGCCGAGCTGGCCAAGGAGATCACCGGGGCCGAGCTGGCGACGTTCTCCGTGCCGGTGGCGGAGGGGGCCGCGCTGACCGTCGAGGTCGCTCTCGGCACACGGGCCGACGAGCTGCGGGGCCTGGTGCTGCCGGTCGAAGGCTCACTGGTGCGAGTGGCCTACGGGGCGGGCGAGCCGGTCCACAGCCGTGACGTCGGTGAGGATCCGCGGATGACCGCGGCTTCCCGGCAGCTCACCGGGCTCGGTCCCGCGGTGGCGGTCCCCATCAAGTCGGGGGACGCGGTACGCGGGGTGCTCTTCCTGGTGCGCGACAGCGGACGACCGGAATTCTCGCAGGAGGAGGCCGAACCGCTGCTCGCCTTCGCCGGGCAGGCGGCGGTGGCCATGGAACTGGCGGAGCGGCGCGCGGACGCCGAGCAGCTGGCCCTGCTCCAGGACCGTGACCGCATCGCCCGCGACCTGCACGACCTCGCCATCCAGCGGCTCTTCGCCACGGGGATGACACTGCAGAGCGCCGACCGTTTCATCGACCGTGCCGAGGCGTCGGAACGGGTCAGACGGGCGATCGACGACCTGGACGAGACCGTCAAGATCATCAGGTCCACGATCTTCGGACTGCGTTCCCGGGACACCGCGTCCCGGCACGGGCTGCGCACCCGGGTGGTCCAGGCGGTGGGCGAAGCGGCCTCGCCCCTCGGCTTCGCCCCGAGCCTGCGGATGGAGGGCCTGCTCGACACCCAGGTGCCGCGCGCGGCCGTCGACGACGTGGTCGCGGTTCTGGGGGAGGCCCTGGCCAACGTCGCCCGGCACGCCCACGCCGGCTCCGTGGACGTGGCCGTGGTCAACGACGGCCGGGAGCTGGTGCTCACCGTCACCGACAACGGCGTCGGCATTCCGGCCGAAGGGCACCGCAGCGGTCTGCGCAACCTCGCCGAGCGCGCCGAACAGCACGGCGGTCGCCTGGAGCTCGCCACACCGGACGGTGGCGGCACGGTCCTCACCTGGCGGATCCCGCTGGCCGCGTAGCCGATAGCGGCCGGGATCCGGCCCGGGAGCTGATCAGGACGTTGCCGAAGGTCATCAGTCGGGCGAGGACATCGCTCGTGGTCGTCGTCGCGAGGCCCGGGTCAGTGGTGACGGCCGGGCTGTTCGCGGTGGTCCTTGTGCTGTTCGGCCGCGCCGCCGGCCCTGGCCGCCTGGGTGGCGAGTACGGCCGCCTGGATACGGCGCTCGACGCCGAGTTTGGCGAGCAGGCGTGAGATGTGGTTCTTGACGGTCTTCTCCGACAGGAAGAGCTGCCTGCCGATCTGGCGGTTGGTGAGCCCGTCGCCGATGAGAGTCAGGATCTCGTGTTCGCGGGGCGACAGGTCGGCCAGCCGCGCGTCCTCGGGCTCGCTGTCCTCCTGTTCCCCGCGCAGGTTGCTCATCAGACGGGTCGTGGTGGCCGGGTCCAGCATGGACTGGCCGGAGGCGACCGTACGGATGGCGGCGACGAGGTCGGATCCCTTGATCTGTTTCAGGACGTAGCCGGCGGCCCCGGCCATGATCGCGTCCAGCAGGGCGTCGTCGTCGAACGAGGTGAGCATCAGGCACGCGAGGCCCGGCATGCGGGAGCGCAGCTCCCGGCAGACGGTGATGCCGTCACCGTCCGGCAGCCGGACGTCCAGCACGGCGACGTCGGGGCGCAGGGCCGGCCCCCGGGCGAGCGCGTGGTCGATGGTGCCCGCCTCGCCGACGACGGTGATGTCGTCCTCGGCGTCCAGCAGGTCGTGAATGCCCCGCCGGACGACCTCGTGGTCGTCCAGGAGGAAGACCCTGATCGGCCGCTCCTGGGAGAACGTCTTTGACTGGTCCACAACCGGCTCCCTGTCGACGGTCCGCACACGATCGTGCTGCTTCGATCATCGTTCACGTCCGGGCCGCCGTGCCATGGGCCGAACGGACCCATGGGGCTTCGGCCTGCCCATCGGTTCGGTCCGCGACGAGCACGGCGGCCCCGGTGACACGGTCGGCCGCCAGGTCCTCGAGGACGCCGCCGACCCGGCTCGTCGGGTAGCGCCGCCACCTGTGCTGCCGGGTCCCCTGCCAGGAGCGGCAGGTCCGCCCGAGTGCCCCTCTTCCATGGTCTTCCATGGTCGTCGGCCGGCGCCCGGCCGCGAGATGGGCCGGGTGTCCCCGACGCAGACCCGAACGGCTCAGGCGCGACAGGCCGCGGGCTCGGCACGCTGGAGGCACGGAGAGGCAACCGCTACCGGGACTCCCTTCCGGCGTCCGGCCGGGGGCCCGGGAAGGAGTGGGGACATGCGGCACCGAACGGTCGATGAACTCATGACCCGGAACGTCATCCGGGTACGCCCGCAGACACCCTTCAAGGAGATCGTGAAGGAACTCGCGGAGGGCGGGGTCACGGCTGTACCCGTCGTCGACGCCGACGGGCGGGTGACGGGGGTCGTCTCCGAGGCGGACCTGATGCGCAGATGCGCCGACCAGCCCGACCCCTTCGGCCGGATTCCGCTCCCGAACGTGGAGGCGTGGGAGCGCGCCAAGGCCGAGGGCGCCCGCGCGGAAGAGCTGATGTCGGCACCCGCCGTGTGCGCGCGGCCCGAGTGGAGCGTCGTCGAGGCGGCCCGCCTCATGGCCGTCCAGAACGTCAAACGGCTGCCCGTGGTGGACGAGTCCGACCGGCTGATGGGCATCGTCAGCCGTCGTGACCTGCTGCGTGTCTTCCTGCGCGGCGATCGGTCCATCCGCGAGGAGATCGAACAGGAACTGCTCGGACACACCCTGGGCCTGGCCCGGTCCGCAGTGCTCGTCGCTGTGAGCGAAGGACAGGTGGTCCTCACCGGGAGGGTGAGGACCAGGAGCCTGATCCCGGTCATCGTCCGGCTCTGCCGCTCCGTGGACGGAGTGGTCTCGGTCCACGAACGCATCGCGTACACCGACGACGACGTGCCGACCCGGACCGCGTCGTCATGAGAGACAGGGAGGCGGTCGCCATGGGGGCGGCACCCATCACGGCGGGACTCGACGGCTCCCCCGAGAGCCTGGCAGCGGCCCACTGGGCGGCAGCGGAAGCGGACCGGCGCCAGGTGGACCTGTGCCTGCTGCACGCCTGGGTCCTGCTGAGCCCCGACGCGCCGGGCAGCCTTGCCGGGAACGACCAGAACTACTGGGCCAAACGCATCGTGCACACCGCGGAGACCGAGATCCACCAGCGCTACCCCCGTCTTCCCGTCGTCGAGGAACTGGTCGCCGAGACGCCGGTGACCGCCTTGCTGCGGGCCGCGGAGGACTCGTCCATGGTCGTGCTCGGCTCCCGCGGACTGGGGACCGTGGGGAGCTTCTTCCTCGGTGACGTCGGCCTGCGCGTCGCCGGGACGGCCGGGCGGCCGGTGGTCCTGGTCCGCACCGGCACGGACGGCGAACGGGTGCCCTCCCCGCGGGGCGGAGAAGTCGTGGCCGCTGTCAGCCTCCACGGCCCTTGCCGGAACCTGCTGGAGTTCGCCTTCGCCGCGGCGGCCGCGCGCGGAGCGCCTCTTCGCGTCCTGCACACGCGGACCCTCCCCGGTCAGGTCTACACCCCCTGGGGCGTGGACCCCGACGTGTCCCGGGACATCGCGCAGGACGCCGGACGGGAACTGGCGGAAGCGCTGCGCCCGTGGCGCGACGAGCACCCGGAGGTGAGGGTGACCGAAACCGTCCGGCTGGAGAGCCCCGCGCGGGCAGTCGTACGGGCGGCTAAGCGCGCCGGTCTGCTGGTGATCGGACGCCGTGGGCCCCGGCGGACCCCGGCGCCACGCCTCGGCCCCGTCGCCCACGCCTGCGCGCACCACGCGGCCTGCCCCGTCGCGGTGGTCCCGGAGGACTGAGCGCGTTGGGCCCGGACGCGGCGTCCGCCGGCGACGGATCCATCGGTGATCGTCACAACTGGACAAGGAGACCCGGATGAACGACATCCCGCGCACGGTCAGTGATGTGATGACACAGACGGTCGTCGCGGTCGGCCGTGGCGCCGTGTTCAAGGAGATCGCGAAGACGCTGGCGCAGTGGAAGGTCAGCGCCGTGCCTGTCATAGAGGGCGAAAGCCGTGTCGTCGGGGTGGTGTCCCAGGCCGACCTGCTGCCCAAGGAGGAGTACCGGGACCACGAGCCCTCCCGGTCGCGCAACTGCGCCACCTGGACGAGCTGGTCAAAGCCCGGGCCGGGACGGCCGAGGAACTGATGACCACTCCCGCGGTGACCATCCACGGCCACGCGACACTCGCCGAGGCCGCCCGCGCCATGGCCCGCAAGGGCGTCAAGCGGCTCCCCGTCGTGGACGGGGAAGGCAGACTGACGGGCATCGTCAGCCGCGGCGACCTGCTCAAGGTCTACCTCCGTGACGACGCGGACATCGCGCACGAGGTGCGTGACGAGGTCGTCGCGCATCTTTTCCGCAACAGGGAGCCCAGCGTCGAGGTCGTCGTGGCCGAGGGAGTCGTCACCCTGTCCGGAAGGCTTCCCGACCCGGCGATGCTGCCGGTCGTGACACGGCTCGTACGGGCCGTGGAGGGCGTCGTGAACGTCGAGCTGCGGCTCGAAGAGCCCGTCACCAGGCCGAGGATCCCCGTACCTCCCGTGGTGGGACCGCAGTTCTGAGGACGGACGGCGTGGGTGCCCCGGCCGGGGCACCCACGCTTCAGGAACGCGGCACGACCGAGACCGGACACAAGGAGTGCCTCACGGTGACCCGGTGCGCCCGGCCCCGGATGGCGTCGAGCCGGCCTCGCACCACGACGACCGGGCAGCACGCGCGGGCCGCGACCTCCGGACCCACCGAAGCGGACGGCAACGGGACCGGAGGGTCGCTCCCGGCCCATCCCACCACGACCATGAAGGCTTCCCGCGAGGCGTCCAGCAGTGCCGGCACAGGATCTCCGGGGACGACCTCGGTCTCCACCTTCAACTGCGGGAAGCGCTGGGTGGCGTATGGGGAGCGGCTCCCGTACGCCCTGACCGCTGTGGGCCGTTTCTCGTGGTTCACCCGGCAGCGGACCCGCTCTCTCGCGCGGGTTCGAGGGCCTGCCGTCGTGTGCGGTGCCGTGTCTTTGCCCTGCTCAGCCCCTGCCCCGTCAGCACACGCCGTACTCGGGAAGAATCAATCCCAAGTAGCGCCCTTTTCCTTCCCTCTCTTTGGTGACGCTCCTGTCCCGGTCCGCAACTGTTCCCGTGTTGGTGAGTTGACACAGCAGTTCGGCCGCGCCATGGGTGCCGGCATTGACTTCCTCTCGCAACTCGTCGACGAGACCGTGTGAGAAGAGGATGCGGGTCAACTGCTCAGGGGCCCCGTGAGTGTAGGGCGGCTTCCCGGAGGCGATGGCGTCCCTCAACCTGTCGAGGGCTTCTCCCAGACGTCCGTTGCCGGCGAGCAACTCCGTCAGGTGCCTTGCGGCACGCACGTCCCCGTTGCCGGCGATGGGTTTCACGATTGCCAGGGCTTGGTCCAGGTGTCCCTGCTCGGCGAGAAGCTCCGTCCAGCGGGCGATCGCGGGCCACATGCCCGTCTCCGCGAGGGCGGCCAGTTCGCCCACCGGACATTGCTCCGCCCAGAACTCGTGCAGGTTCGAATCGCGAGCGGCCGCAGTTCGCAGGTGGTCGACAGCCTCGTCCCGTCGGCCGTGCGCGAGAAGGATCTCGGCCAGCATCTCGTTCGCCCGGCTGTATCCGGTTTCCACGAAGGGGCGAAGCACGGCCACGGCCTCATCGACGCGTCCGTCCTCCGCCAGCAGTTCGACCACCCGGTCGGCGGCCCCCCGCTCGGTGTTGATGTACGGCATGAAGAGACCGATCGCTTCGTCGCGTCGGCCGCGGCGAGCCAGCAGGTTGGCCAGTCTTCCGATGGAGTTCACATTGCCGGTCGCGGCCCGGACCCGGAGCGCCTCGACGTCACCGAGTTCCGCCAGCAGGTCTGCCAGGTGCGCGTCGGCAAGGCGGTTTCTCCCGTCCGCCCATCGCCGTGCGACCGCGACGGCCTCGTCAGAGCGTCCCACTCGCACCAGCAGCCTCGTCAGCACCTCGGTCTCGGCACCTTCGTGGAGGATCTCGATCGCTTCCTCTGTCCGCCCCTGTCCGTCCATCAGCCCAGCCCACCGGGTCGTGACCCGTGACCTGGCGGGATACCAGTCCGCGCTCACCGCCGGGCGCAGCACCTCGACGGCGTCGTCGATCCGGCCCTGCCTGATCAACATTTCGGCCAGGGCCTCGGTGGCGGACCAGTCGCCGCAGACGACGGGAAGACGTTCGTAGCAGGCAGCGGCGTGGCTGTACCGCATCCGCAGCTCGGCCGACCGCGCAAGGCGCTCAAGATCATCCGGCTCGTGGCAGTGCTCGATCAGAGCCCTCCACACCTGGTCTTCCGGACAGACTGTGCGTCGGGCGCCGCGCGCCCACTGGAGGAGATAGTCGGCGGCGATGTAACCGGTACAGATTTCCATGTTTCCGTCCGCGCAGGGCGTCAGGGCCTGGGCGACTCCACGCAACGGGGCTACGGCGTACTCGATGGACCTGTGGAACCAGTCACGCGGTGCGACGCCCCCATGACCTTTCAGGTACCCACGCACGGCTGCGTGCAGGAAGTCGTCCGAGACGGGGCTGTGGACTCCCAGACGGCGAGCGTCGACCGCCGCGGTGATGATGTGCTTCGCATACGGGTCCGGCGCCAACTCCCAGTGGCGGACCAGATCGGGCGCCGCTGCGAGGACCTGCGTGAACCCCGTGTCCGAACTGTCGAGCGCCACACGTACCCGCCGGTCCTCCCGAGCACACTGCTGGGCGCGGGCGTTCTCGGCAGCAGTGAACGCATCGGCGACATCGAACACCTGGGCCAGTTCCAGCAGCCTGCGATCCTCATCCTGCCGGCTGTCCCACACGCGACGAGGAGCGACGACGCGAGCCTGATACTCAGTCGTCCAGATGGTCCCCACGATCACCATGCCGGCGTGGAGCAAGGTCCGGAGCGTGCCCTCTGACAAACCGCTCGCAGGGCCGAGATGGCCCTGCAGCTCGTCCAGCCACAGCACGGTCTTGGACGTCGGTGCCGCTGCCAGATCACGGATCGTTTCGGTGCTCCCCGGATGAATCAGCCACCAGTCCGGCAGCACGGCCAGGACAGCCTCGTAGAGCGTGCGGGTCTTCCCCGCGCAGGACTGGCCGTTGAGGAGCAGGAAGCCGCCGTCCTCCGCAGCGATTGCCAGAGCCCTGCGAAGGTCACAGTCCACATCGCGCCGGATGTAGGCGGGGAGCTCGCCGGAGGTCCCCTTGACCTCGATCGCGGCGCGCACCCCGAGCCGGCGCGGCGAGGCGTCGCGGACCCTGATGGCGTCCGGGGGCATGGAAAGGTCTGCGGTTCGTGCCCGCTGGAGAGCGGCCAGCCACAGGGGGATGTCGGCCTGGGAGACCTCGCACACGACCAGGTAGGTCAGGAGGCTTTCCTGGGAGGGAAGTTGTCTGCCGGTGGCGTAGCAATGGAACGAGGTCTTCGACACGTGCTTGTATCGCCGCCCACCCGGGCGCCGCGGAAGGTCATTGGCCCGCCTCTCCATCGCTACGAACGTCAGGTTCACGCGCCTTCGTAGCCCCTCGAGGCACTTGGCCAGCTGTAGTGGAGTCGTCACCCTGGACGGATCAGCTCCCCGGACATCCGGTGGATGACCCATGCACAGGCCTCCTTCTCTGTGACTTCGCTGGTCAGGCGGGCGCAGACGAGCTGCCACATCCCATCTTGTCCGGTTTCATAGCCGGATACTCCCAACCGCTGAACTCTGGAGCGGTCAACATCCACCCCTCGCACAAAGTCAGGGGCTCTTCGATGCATTGGTCGGATCTGGCCCAGGAGGCAGGGGGCCTCCTGGCCCTCGTGGTCCCGCTCGTCGAACTGGCGGCCGTGATCGCAAAGCGGAGGACTGCAAGGAAGGCCACAGGACAACTACGGCCGGGGCGAGACGCCCAGAGCTCGGCGGAAGTCGACGACGAATGAGCCGGCGGTACGGCGTGGGCCCGCTCGAGGGGCCTGTGTGGGGGCGTGATCAATCTCGCGCTCTGGTCCCGTGCAGGGGCGGTACCCGGTAGGAAGCTGGGTGTGACACCTGGGCAACTCACGGGCAAAAGTCGGGAGTTCATTGAGCCTTACTTGCCGATAGGCGAGTAAGGTCCGTACCCCGAGCGGCTGCGGGAGGAGTTCGGGGGAGTGATCTGGTGATCCCGGTCCGCCGCTTAGTGGTCTGCGTCGTAAATCCTTCGGGGGTTGACTTCGGTGCTGCTTGTAGGCGTGCTCGCACTCAGCTGTTGAGGGCGGTGAGGTGGAGGTGGC